>JANLTJ010000141.1:0-59085 GCA_031362885.1 Betaproteobacteria bacterium | reverse complement strand
CAGCAACACATTGCCGCCCGAGATCAGCGTGGTAGCCAGATGCAAGCGTCCGCGCTCGCCGCCGGAGAGGTTGCCAACCACTTTCTGCTGGTCGGAGCCTTTGAAGTTGAAGCGCCCGCAATAGGCGCGCGAGGGCATTTCGAATTTGCCCACGGTCAGAATGTCCTGACCGCCCGAGACCGCTTCCCACACGGTTTTCTTGTTTTCCAGTGCGTCGCGGGTCTGATCGACAAAGGCCAGCTTGACCGTGGAGCCGATCACGACTTCTCCACTGTCGGGTTTCTCCTTGCCGGTAATCATGCGAAACAACGTCGATTTGCCGGCGCCGTTCGGGCCGATGATGCCGACGATTGCGCCCGGCGGAACGCTGAACGAGAGCTTGTCGATCAACAGCCGGTCGCCATAACCCTTGGACACTTCCTTGAATTCGATCACGCTGTCGCCCAGGCGCTCGGCGACAGGAATGAAAATTTCCTGGGTTTCGTTGCGGGTCTGATGCTCGTGGGAGGACAACTCCTCGAAGCGCGCGATACGCGCCTTGCTCTTCGCCTGGCGCGCTTTCGGATTGGAGCGCACCCACTCGAGTTCCTTCTGCATTGCCTTGATGCGCGCGGATTCCTGCTTGGATTCAACTTCCAGGCGTTGCTCTTTCTGCTCCAGCCAGGAAGAGTAGTTGCCTTTCCATGGAATGCCGTGGCCGCGGTCGAGTTCCAGAATCCATTCGGCGGCGTTGTCGAGGAAGTAGCGATCGTGCGTCACCGCGACCACGGTGCCTGGAAATTTTTGCAGGAATTGCTCCAGCCAGTCCACGCTTTCCGCATCGAGGTGGTTGGTCGGCTCGTCGAGCAACAGCATGTCGGGCTTGGAGAGCAGCAGGCGGCACAGCGCCACGCGGCGTTTTTCACCGCCCGAGAGTTTTTCGATTTTCGCCTCCCACGGCGGCAGGCGCAGCGCGTCGGCGGCAATTTCGAGCTGGTGCTCGACATCCGAACCGCTCGCCGAGAGCACGGCTTCGTACTTCGCCTGTTCAGTGGCGAGCTTGTCGAAATCGGCATCCGGCTCGGCGTAGGCAGCATAGATTGCGTCGAGTTTCTGCTTCGCTTCCATGATTTCGCCCAGGCCGCCTTCGACCGCCTGGCGCACGCTCTGCGCGGGATCGAGCTGCGGCTCCTGCGGCAGATAGCCGATGCGCAGATTCGGCATCGGCGTGGCTTCGCCTTCGATGTCCTTGTCCACCCCGGCCATGATTTTCAGCAGACTGGATTTGCCGGAACCGTTTAGTCCCAGCATGCCGATTTTTGCGCCGGGGAAAAACGACAGTGAAATATCCTTGAGGATGACGCGCTTGGGCGGGACGATCTTGCCCACGCGCTGCATCGTGAAAACGTATTGAGCCATGGCTATTGGTGCGCGGTAATCTGAAGAGGCCGGATTATGCGGGAAAACCCAATCAGGCGGCACGAGATTCGGTACGGTAGACCAGCAGCCCGCATGCCGTCACGGCAGCAAAGACAGCGCCGGCAAAAAATGTCGCAGGCGCTCCATAGACCTGCCACATCGCCCCGGCAATAACGCTGGCGAGCAAAAGCGCCACGCCGCTGATGAGATGAAACAGGCCGAACGCCGTGCCGCGCAATTTTTCCGGTGCACTGTCGGCGACGAGTTTGGACAGCAGGCCTTGCGTGAGCGCCATGTGCAAGCCCCAAAGCACGCTGCCGGTCAGCACCAGCAGAGCTGACGTGGCAAACGCCAGTACCAGATCAGCCGCGATCAGAAAAAGCAAACCGAACAGCAACAAGGTCCGTGCACTCATGCGATCAGCGGCGCGGCCGGCCGGATAGGCGAACAGCGCATAAGCCACATTCATCACAATCATCACCAGCGGCACGAAGCCAAGCGCCAGGCCGGCATCCTGTGCCCGCAGCAGGAGGAACGCTTCGCTGAAGCGTGCCAGTGTGAACACCCCGCCCAGCAGCACGACCATCCAGAATCGTGCCGGCAAACGCCGTGCGTCCGTCAGTTTCCAAAGTGATGCTCCCGTGGCGGCGGATCTGCGCTCCGGTTCGCGGACATAGACCATCAGCAAGATCACCGCAATAAACGCCGGCACCACGGCAATCCACATTACCGCTGATATGTCGTTTGCAAACCAGATCATGAACACGATCGCCAGCAGCGGTCCGAGGAACGCCCCCACCGAATCGAGCGCCTGGCGCAGACCATAGGCCGCACCTCGCAGATGCGGCGGGGCAATGTCGGCCACCAGCGCATCGCGCGGGGCGCCGCGAATGCCCTTGCCGATACGGTCGACGAAACGCGCCGCGAATACCCAGCCGATGGAGCCAGCCAACGGAAACACCGGTTTGGTGAAAGCCGACAGCGCGTAGCCCAGCACCAGCAGAAACTTGCGCTTGCCCAAATAATCGCTGAGCGCGCCGGAAAAAACCCTGGTAATCGCCGCGGTGGCCTCCGCCACCCCCTCGACAATGCCGACAGTCACCATGGACGCACCCAGAACCGTCGTCATGAACATGGGAAGCAGGCTGTGGATCAGTTCGGAGGACGTGTCCATGAACAGCGAGCCAAATCCCAACGCCCAGATGCCGATTGGCAGCCCGCGCAGGTTGGCCGGCGTAGCGAGGGGTTTGCCTGAGTTGTTCAAAAGCAGACAGTTGCTCTATAAAGTGCGGGCGGGTTGTCCGGGAGTCAACGATACACGGTTCCGCAGGCAGGCCCGCACCCGGCCGGGCGCACATTTAACCCGGCGCCACTCTATGCTATCGTCCGCTTCGCGCTTCCAGGTTACTTGCACGAACTACAACAACATCAAGATCACAATAGGAGAGGAGCCAAAATGAAACTGTATTTCGATCCGATATCCGTGAATTGTCGCAAGGTAGTCGCCGGGTTTGGCCTGATGAACGTGAGCTACGAAAAGGCGCACGTGGACTACTTCAAGGCCGAGCAAAAAGCACCGGAGTATCTGAAAATCAACCCCAATGGCGCCATCCCGGCCCTGGTGGACGGCGACATGCAGTTGTGGGAATCCAACGCCATTCTTCAGTACGCGGCCGACAAGAATGAAGCCTTTGCCTACTACCCGCGCGATTTGAAAGTGCGTGCCGATATCAACCGCTGGCTGCTATGGGAGGCCGCCCACTGGTTTCCGAGTTGCTACGTTTATCTGGTCGAGAACGTGGTCAAGCCGCTGCTCAAGGCTGAACCCGACAAGGCGGTGACCGACAAGGAGGCGCCGAACTGGCACAAGCTGGCGAACATTCTCGATCAGCGCCTGGCAAAACACCGCTGGCTGTGCGGAGACAAAGTGACCATTGCCGACATCGCCGTCGCGGCCCCGATGCATTTGCATTCCTTCCAGAAGCTTCCGCTCGAATCCCACCCCAATCTGCGCCGCTGGATGACTCAGGACGTCGAGAAACTGCCGTGCTGGAAGGCGACCGACGCGGCACCGCTGCTGGGTTTGAAGGCCGCCTGAGCTACGCTTTGAACCAGCGCCCCTCGTAACAAACCGGTGGTCAGCTTTATGTCCAACGATACTTCGGTGCGCGCGAGTTTTAACTACACGCGCGACGACGGCGTGGTGCCGGAAGCCTACTTCTACGAACCGCCGCCGGGCACGGTGGTCAGTTCGCCCGGAAACGACCCGCGCCAGATGCATGTGACCGACGGTTGGTCACGTGCCGACTCGTTTTCGCCTGATCGTGAAGGCTTCGCATTGCATGGGTTTAAAAACCCGTTCGAGCGTTTTGATGACGATGACGCGGTACGCCAGCAGTTCTACCCGTCGGTAGCCGCGTTTGTTCGTAGTTCAGCGGGTGCGCGCCGCGTGGTCGTTTTTGACCACACCATACGCTCGAAGCTCAATGAGCAGCAACAGATGGCCGAGCATACGACGGTGCAGCGCGCGCCGGTCATGCTGGTGCACTGTGACTACACCCCGGTATCGGGACCGTTGCGCGTGCGCCAGGTATTGCCCGACGAAGCCGATGCGCTGCTCGCGCGGCGCGTGGCTTTCTTCAACTTCTGGAAACCGCTCAGGCGGCGCGTCGAGGAAAAACCCCTGGCGGTATGCGACGTGACCTCGGCCTCTCCGGGCGACATGCTCAAGATGGTCCTGCGTTATCGCGAGCGCACCGGGGAAATCTTTGTCATGCGCCATTCCAGCGCACATCACTGGTGGTATTTTCCGAAGATGACGACCGAAAATTGTCTGCTGCTCAAAACATACGATTCCGAGACCGACGGCCGCGCGCGCTTTCTCGGCCACAGCGCCTTTGACGATCCGGCAACAGCGCCCGATGCGCCGGTGCGCGAGAGCATCGAGATTCGCACCATGGCGTTCTTCTGAAAGGTCGGCCATGGCAAGCAATGCATTTTCCCTCGAAGGCCGTGTCGCGCTGGTAACCGGCGGCAACAGTGGTATCGGCCGAACGCTGGCCCTGGCATTGCGTGACGCCGGTGCGAAAGTGGCCATCGGTGGCCGGCGCGCCGCACGCAACGCGGTTGTGCTCGCCGAATTGGGAGAAAGCGGCGCGGCGTTTGAGCTCGATGTTTGCGACGAACCATCGGTGGAGCGGGCCGTGCAAGGCGTGGTCGAGCGCTTCGGCCGCCTCGACATTCTGGTCAACAACGCCGGTGACGTTAACCGCAAGTCGGTGATGGAGCTCGAGCGCGGCGACTGGGATCGCGTTATGGCCATCAACCTCACCGGCCCGTTCCTGTGTACCAAGCACGCGGCGCGCCGCATGAAAGCGCAGGGCAGCGGAAAAATTATCAACATTGCCTCGGTCTACGGGCTGACCGCTCCCAGCAAGGGCTTGCAGGTTGCCTACACCGCCTCCAAGCACGGGGTTATAGGCCTGACCCGCGTTAACGCGGTCGAACTGATGCCGCTCGGAATTCAGGTGAACGCGATCGCGCCGGGATATTTTTTTACCGAAATGACAGGCGAACTTCGCGGCACGTCACTGGAACAATCGATCAAGCGGCGCACGCCGTCGGGGCGACTGGGCGAAACCTCGGAGCTGACCGGCACCTGCCTCTATCTTGCCTCCTCGGCCTCCGATCACGTCAGCGGCATCTGTATTCCGGTCGATGGTGGATATCTGGCGTCCGACGGCTTGGAGCGCGACCGATGAGAAAGCATGGGAGGCCCTTGAACGAACGACGCAATGGGGTATTGCCCATGATGGATGAATACATGAATTCAAACCTGGCCACTTAGTTCGACAGTCCGTTTGCTTCGGGGGAGACTAATGATGCGTGCATTTATTTCGATTCTGCTTTGCCTGGCCGGCGTTGTTGCGGCGGAGGAAGCCGGAACCAGCGCGGATAACGGTTTCACGGTTGCCCGCGCAGATCAGGAGGCCTATACGCAACCTGCGTCAGTCCTGAATTATCGCGAAGGCGAGATCTTTCTGCTCGGCCGCAGCCACTTCAAACGCCGCTGGATCGCACCCATTACCTTCAATGGCGAATGGGGCCTGGGCCCAACCTTCATCCAGACGCGTTGCTCCGAGTGCCACATCAACAACGGCCGCGGCGGCCCGCCACCCGCATCCGGCGAGCAGCTATCCACCATGCTGGTACGCCTGAGTTTGCCGGGCACCGACGAGCATGGCGGCCCGCTCCCTGATCCAAACTACGGGGACCAGTTTCAGAACAATGCGCTCCAGGCGCAGGAAGTCGATTTGCGCTATGCCCACGAAGTGGTTCCGGCGGAAGCGGCGCTGTATCTCGACTGGGAAGAACGCAACGTCACGCTGCCCGACGGCGAACAGGTTTCGCTGCGCAAGCCGACTCTGCGCATCGAGAAACTGGCCTTCGGCCCGCTCGGCGAGGGGGCGATGACGTCGCTGCGCAATACCCCTCCGGTATTCGGGCTCGGGTTGCTCGAAGCGGTGCCGGAGGAAACCGTGCTCAAGCTGGCCGAGGAACAGAAAAAATCCGGGCTGAATGGCCGGCCGAATTACGTGTGGGATGCGGTCAACAAGCGCACCGCGCTTGGCCGTTTCGGCTGGAAGGCCAACACCCCAAACCTTATGCAGCAAACGGCGGCGGCATTCCTGGGTGACATCGGAGTAACTTCAAGATTGTTTCGTGTACAGAACTGCCCACCGGTGCAGCACGCCTGCCAGATTCAGGACCCGGCCAACGATCCGGAAGTCATCGATGCCGACATGGTCGACTTTGAATTGTGGCTGCGCGGGCTTGCCGTGCCAGCGCCGCGCAACAAGAACGATCCGGTCGTGCGCCGGGGTGAGGCGCTGTTTAGCCAGGCCGCCTGCGCGGCCTGCCATGTGCCCGAACTGAAAACCGGGCCGACCTATCCCGCGTTTCCAAAACTGGCAAACCGCACATTGCGCGCCTACACCGATCTGCTGCTGCACGACATGGGGGAGGATCTTGCCGACGGCCGTCCGGATTTCAAAGCCGGGCCGCGCGACTGGCGCACCACGCCGCTATGGGGACTGGGATTGTCGGCAACCGTCAATGGCAATTCCGCCCTCATGCACGACGGACGCGCCCGCAACGTAATGGAAGCGATACTCTGGCACGGCGGCGAAGCGAGCGCGGCGCGCGACACCTTCGCCAAGATGCCGAAGGCGGACCGCGACGCCCTGATCAAGTACGTCGAAGCAATATAGCCCTCACCTGCCGCGCGCGCCTGCGCATTACGGTTGGCGATACCGGGATCGGCATCGACTCTGGGCGCATGGCCAAATTGTATGAACCCTTCAACCGGCTGCACGCTCAGCACAGCGCCATCGAAGGAACCGGCATCGGGCTTGCCATCACGCGCCGTCTTATGGAATCAATGGGCGGGACGGTGGGTGCCGAAAGCGAAGTCGGGATCGGCAGCCGATTCTGGATTCAGTTGCCATCGTGGACATTTCCCGGATTGATACACCGCACGCAATCAAAGGTTCCACTGCCCCAGCCGGCGAATCCGCGGGCATCGCTCATTGAGCATAAAAAAACATTCGCACCGAATTGCGTCTGCTTGCCCGGCATCGCGCAGCCGGCTGTGGCTGACTATCAACTAGCGCAACCGGTCAGGGCGAAAGCGATGCCTTCAGTCATCGCGCGCGTTTTTCCTGCAGATCACTCTCCAGCGCGTCGATCTGATCAAGGATGATGCCAAAGCGCGAACCGAATTCGGTCAGCCGGTACTCGACGCGCGGGGGAACCTCCGCGTAGCTGGTCTTGTCCAGAATCCCATATCGCACCAGCTTGCGCAGGCGTTCGTTGAGCACCTTCGCAGTCAGGCCGTCGATCGCCTGCTCCATGGCGCCCGGTCTATGCACGCCCTTGCGCACCAGCCCCAGCACCGCAAGAGACCATTTGCAGCCGACGATGTCTTCCACCATCGTCGCCACGGGTGGCGATTCTTCTAAATCCATTTTCATCTTCATAAACCGCGATGCATACCAGAAAGTAAGTACCCCACCGATTTGTGCCCGCTGTTGCCAGCGCGATTTTCACAATACTCTGGACGCTCACTCTTCCACAGGAGGCGAACATGAAAACAGTGAATTGTTGTCTCGCAGCTTTCGCCGGCATTGTGCTGGCCCAGGGCGCAGCAGCGCAAGTGCCTTATCCCGAGGGCTACCGCAACTGGACGCACGTCAAAAGCATGGTCATCAATCCGGGACATGCGCTCTATGATGCTTTCGGCGGCATACATCATCTTTACGCCAATGCGAAGGCCATCAAGGGCTACAAGAGCGGCAAGTTTGCGGACGGCGCAGTGATTGTGTTCGACCTCTTGACGGCGAACACCGACGGCAATGCCGTGCAGGAAGGTGCGCGCAAGGTCGTCGGCGTGATGGTCAAGCGCTCTGGCCAGTACAAGCAGACCGGCGGATGGGGTTTCGAGGGCTTCAAAGGCGATACCCGCGAACGCGCTGTCGGCGAGAATGCGGCCACCGCGTGCTTTCAGTGCCATACTGCCCAAAAAGACAAGGACTTCGTATTCAGCCAATGGCGCCAGTAGATTCAAAACGGCAGGCGGCACCCGAGCTCGACGTCGCAGCATGGTTCAATACGCCGGCTCCATTGCGACTGGCGCAGCTTCGCGGCCGCGTGGTCGTGCTGCATGCGTTCCAGATGCTCTGCCCTGGCTGCATCCTGCACGGCGTGCCGCAGGCGCAGCGTATTCACAACCTGTTCGCGCAAGACGAAGTGCAGGTGATCGGTCTGCACACCGTGTTCGAGCATCATGACGCCATGCGCGAGCCGAGCCTCAAGGCATTCATGCACGAATTCCGCGTCACGTTTCCGGTGGCGGTAGACCGGCACCAGGATGGGGAGTCCCTGCCCTCGACGATGGCGCGCTACGAGATGCAGGGTACGCCAACGCTCATTCTGGTCGACCGAGCCGGCCACATCCGCGCGCATCAGTTTGGGCAATTGGATGACATGGCGGTCGGAGCGCAAATCACGCGATTGGTGCTTGAACCGGCACCGGCCTGAGTACGCGACGCAATAGCCGGGAGCAAAGGCTGCACGCCGCCCCCCATCTTGGCTCGTTAGGCCAGCACCAGTTGCGGCAGGATTGTTCCGATCGGCGCACTAAACACAGCATTCGCCATGCTGTCAAAAGGCGTCGGTTCTGCATTGAGGATGACAATCTTCGCGCCCGCCGCACTCGCCACATCCACCGTGCCGGCAATCGGGTAAACCTGCAAACTGGTGCCGATGGCGAAAAATACTTCGGCCTCCCCGGCCGCGCGCATGGCGCGATCAATGACCGCCGGCAGCAGTGCCTGGCCGAAAGAAATGGTCGCACTCTTGAGGATGCCGCCGCAGTCGTGGCAGCACGGGTCTTCCTCGCCTGCGCGCACGCGCTCCAGAGCCATCTGCATCGGCGCGATGATGCCGCAGGCCATGCACACGACTTTGCGCACGGTACCGTGAACCTCGATCACCTTGTCGGCTGAATTGCCAGCCATCTGGTGGAGTTCGTCGATATTCTGCGTGATCAGCGCATGCAGTTTGCCGCCCCGCTCCAGAGCCGCGAGCGCGTGATGGCCGGCGTTGGGTTTCGCGCTCCAGGCGGGATGTTCGAGACGTGCCCTCCAAGAGGCTTTGCGCACCTCAGGGTCGCTCATGTAGTAATGGATATTGGAAAGTTTCTCGGCCTTCGGGTTTTTCGTCCACACGCCCAGCGGTCCTCGAAAATCGGGGATGCCCGATTCGGTCGAGATGCCGGCGCCGGTGAGCACGACAATGCGCTTTGCCCGGTCCACCCAGGCTCGTACTTCATCGATTTCCACGATATCGCTTTACAAGAGAAACTCTCGGGGTACAGCGCGCTATTTTTACTATTGCCGCGCCGCCTGCGTGATGCCAACTTGTCGCGCTACAACCCGCGCAGGCGATCGAAAGCTTCTCCTGCGGCGCGCACGCCGGACAGCGCTGCGCCTTCCATGAAGCCCTGCCATTCGTAGAACGAACTGGTGTGCTCGCCGGCGAAGAACAGGTTGCCCACGGGCTTGGCTTCGTTGCCGGCAATGGTGGTGAAGTAACCCGGCCGGTTGCAGGTGTAGCTGCCTTTGCTTAAGGGGTTGAGGCTCCAGTTCTCCAAATGCGCCAGATATTTCCCCTGCCGGTTTCGAGTAGCGTACAAGCTGGCGTTGGGATACACCTTGTCCAGTGCCGCCAGGAAACGGCCAGCCTCTGACTCCAGCCGTCTGGGGTCGCGTAACCTGCCGCGATTGCCGCCCGAGTAGTCGGTGAGGATCGCCGAATTCTGCGTGGCGCGTATGGTGTTGGTTTCCCAGCTGTTCTGAAGGTCGGGCAGATCGCTGTAGGCAGTGCCGTTGCTGCCGTGGAACAGATTCCAGGGGCGGGCCGAGAAGCCGATCATCATTTTCGAGTTGGTGCCGTACCCCAGATTGTCGATGGCATAGCGTTTCCACTGCGGTAACTCCAGGCTCGCGTCCAGATCGACTTCACGCAGCACTGAAAATGGCAGAGTCAGAACAACCGCGTCGTGCTCGGTTTCCACCGATTTTCCGCGGTTGTCGAAACTCAGTCTGATGCGCCCATTGTGAAGTTTCTGGACACGCTGCAACCTGTGCTCGTAGGCGATCTGGCCCGGCAGGGCGCCGGCCAGCCCCTGTGCAATGCGATCGTTGCCCTCGACGACATGGAAGCGCTCGTCGCTGAAGACGCCAAATGGCCGGAACTTGGAGCGCCGGTCGGCGTGGATGAACATCAGCAGGTTGATGCAACTCTGCTCGGAGGTTTCCAGACCGTATTCGATGGTGTAAGCGACATCCAGGACTTCGCGGATCAACGGCCCGGCACCGCGCGAGGACAAGTAGTCCCGCAGCGTCGTGAAATCGAGAGTCCGGTCGGCTTCGGTGAACGAATCCGCAGTCGGCGGCGAGAGTCGCTTGATGTCCGCCTGCATGGCCGGGACGAAAGCGCGAAACTCCTCGACCACCTGGGCCTCGCTGAAGTGGTGCCCATTGAAAAAATAGGCCACCTCTCCCGGCTGTTTGGTTACGCTTTCAAGGGTCAGGCCAAAAGCGTTGGCGTAGCCGCGCATGGTGACATGACCGGTATCGATAAATTCACCGCCGCGCTCGGCTACCTGGCCCGGGAAAAAATCATAGAGCGTATGACAGCGCCCGCCGGCCCGGTTCGAGGCTTCGAACAAGTGCGCATGCACACCTTTGCCGGCCAGCGCGTGGCCACAGGAAAGCCCCGCCAGCCCGGCGCCCACGATCGCCACGCTGCCGCTTACTTTCGGCGCGGCGAATACCGGGCGGATTGAAGCAGGCAGGGCGCCCGCCGTCATCACCGCCCCCATTACGCCCAGCAGGCGGCGGCGCTCACGGTTTACCTCACGGGCAGCGATCTCATCGAGTACATCCCGGGCGGACCGGCCAGTGTGATGACAGTAAAGCGCAATCCGCGCGCATTTCCTGAACCGGTGAAAGATTTCCGAAGCTGACATGAGGCAACTCCTTTTTAATCGCGCGATTGGAACTCTATTCTGCGGTGATCCCTGAGCCGGAGCCGCATGCCGTGCGCCGAAATTTTCATTCGGCCGATAAACGCCTTCATTATCGGATCACGATTCGCAAGCGTTTGACGAACTGCTCGATCAACCTGCGGACAAGTCGGCCGTGTACTCCTGCTTCGGTATTTTGAACATCTTTTCTGTTTCCAGTCTGTTGAGGTTAGCCCCCACCTCCGGGAAGACGAAATTTCGCGGGAAGCTCAATTCGGCGAAACACTTTCTTTCATTCTCACAAACTCGCGCCTGACCACGATTGCCCGGTCCGGTATTGGATGTGCGCATCCACCAGAATCCATCGCCATTATGTTCGCCACCGCACAGAACACACGTGAACAGAAGGAGACAATCTCCGGGTCAGGAAGACGTGGCGGGAGGAATGCCGCAACCGGCGCCGGATGTCGTTGCGCAAATGTTATCAGGAGAAAAAGAAAAATGCTCGAAACCATTGTGGTAATTCTGCTAATCCTCTGGCTGCTCGGCCTGGTCTCCTCCTACACCATGGGAGGGATGATTCACATCCTGCTCGTGGTTACCGTCGTAGTGATCCTGCTGCGCGTCATCCAGGGGCGCCGAAACTGATGGGCCCGCTCAAAATACTGGCAATCATTCTGATCGTCACCGGCGCTCTCGGTCTGGCCTACGGAGGTTTCACTTACACCAAGAACTCCGAGCAGCTGAAACTGGGTCCGGTCGAGTTGTCGGTCAAGCAAACCAAGACCGTCAACGTCCCGATCTGGCTCAGCCTCGGCGCGATTGTCGCAGGCGCGGCTCTACTTGCCGTGCGCAAATAAACATGCGGTCTGTAAAAGCCGTCAACGGAGTGAAGAAAAAGTCGCAACCAATCCGCGAGCAAACGCCAGGAGATTCATCATGAAACGTTTTCTGGTCGCAGCGGCGATAGCCGTCACCGCCGCCAACACCCCGGCAATCGCGGTCGACGCGGGCGTATCGGTAAGCATCGGCCAGCCCGGCTTCTTTGGGCGTCTCGACATCCGCGATTATCCGCCACCCCGACTGATCTACGAGCGGCCGAAGATGGTCGAGCGGATAACGATGGAACGACCGCCGGTCTATCTGCGCGTGCCTCCGGGCCACGCGAAAAACTGGCGCAAACACTGCCGCAAGTACAACGCCTGCGGCGAGCGGGCCTACTTTGTGCAGGACCGTTGGTACAAACGCGAGTATGTCCCGCGTCACCAGGAACGCCATGGAGCTCGTCGAGGAGAACGCCGGGACGATCGTTTTGCAGAGATGTACCACCGCCCCGGCAGCAAACATCACCAGGGGCCCAATCACTATTGATTTTTTCGTAATTCATGACACTTTTTTCCCTCACCCTCAATCCCTCTAAACGGGTACTCCCGGCTGCGCCTGGGTATCCCGGAGGGAGAGGGAGGAAAAGAGCCCTTCTCCCTCCGGGACAAGGGCACACTTGAAGCGGAGCAGAAGGGTGGGGATGAGGGAAACGACCTTGACCGGGAATTCTGTCATGTATTGTGAAATGCTCAATAGACCGGTCGACAGCGGGTTGCCGGTGCGAACGCAGCCAATTCATCGCAATCGGCCATGGCGCTGGGTTTTGCGGGTTGCGATGGTGGGGTCAGGAAGAAATGGCCGGCAGCACATGCCGCCTGATATCGCGTTGATCGCGGATTGAAGGCCAGTCAGTAACTCGCACAGTGTCTCTGCGCCGGTACACCCCCGGGCGCGGCAACTCAATCCGGTTGCGTGACTGCGGTAGATTGCACCGCCGCCAACACCCTTCATTGCCGGTAAGTCACATGAATGAGGCGACAACGAACTCGACTTGCGCCGTTAGACAACCATGTCCATAAAGTTTAAAAAGCGGCTTGAACTGAACAGCTAATCCGGATGCGCCCAGCGCACTCACGCCTGCGCTAATTTCTGGTGCTGAGTTCCACGCCGATGCCGCGGTAGCCAATGAAGCGTGAAGCGCGATTGAACATGGGCTCGCCGCTGACCTGAAACTTTTGTTGTGAGCCATCGGCGTTGTTGCGGGTAAAGACATAATCGAGGAAGGGCTGACGCGCGGCGATGGTGGCTTGCAGCGCCTCCCGTTCGGCCTCATTCCAACCGGTCACCTGGATGGCGTTGGTATTACCTGCCAGCGTATCGACGCGAATGCCCAGCATCTCCAGCACCGGGCCGGAAACCTTGCTGAATTTGCCGCTTTCATCTTGTTCCCAGTACCAATCGCAGGCCAGATCGGTGAGGCTGCGATAACGCGCTTCGCTTTCGCGCAGTTCGGCGGTGCGTTCCTGCACCGTGCGTTCCAGTTCTGCGTTGTAGTTCTCCAGTTTTTTATACAGCAGCCGCACTTCCAGCAGATTGTGGATCCGCGTCTTGACTTCGACCAGATCGAACGGCTTGCTGACGAAATCCTTGGCGCCAGCTTGCAATGCCCGCAGCTTGTGTCCGGGTTGCGCCGTGATTACCAGCACCGGCAGATACGCATCCTCAACATTGGACTTGAGACCTTCCATCACCTGAAAGCCATCCATGATGGGCATTTGCAGGTCAAGCAAGATCAAGTCGTAGCGGTGCTGGCGATGCAGCGCGCAGACCTCCTGCGGATTCATGGTCGAGGTCACGGCGGTGTAGCCGACTTCGCGCAGCATTTGCTCCAGCAGAATGATATTGGACTCCTGATCGTCAACGATCAGAATGCAGGCATTGAGTAGGTCGCTCTCAGCAATCACGACATGAGTTCCTTTTTGGTGGGTTGATCTGCCGCCGTTTGCGAAAATTTCAATGCCAGGTCGAGCGCGTCCATGAACTGGTTGACCTTGATGGGCTTGGTCAGATAGTTGAAGAATCCGGCTTCGAGGGCTTTCTCGATATCACGCGGCACCGCATTGGCGCTGATGGCGATGATCGGAATATGCGCCGTCAACGGGTCGGCGCGCAGGATTCTCATGGCTTCGATGCCGTTGATGCCGGGCAGGTTGATGTCCATCAGGATCACCTCCGGCAAATAGGTGCGTGCATACTCGATGCCGAGATTGCCGTCCGCCGCGGAGAGCAGGCGCAAGTCGCTGCGGCGCGCAATGAGTTGTTCGACCAGGTCCAGGTTGGCCGAATTGTCTTCCACGTAAAGCAAAGTGCGCAGTACGCCATTCGGCGCCAGCGGTTGCACTCGTAAAGTGTCCTCGTCGGCTTGAATGGCAAAACGTGGCGCGGTCGTCAGACTCAATTCGATCCAGAACACGCTACCCTCGCCGACCACGCTCTCGGCGCCTATCGTACCCCCCATCAATTCAACCAGACGCTTCGTCACCACCAGGCCGATGCCCGTACCCTCCTCCGCACCGGTCTGCCTGCCGAGACGATTGAACGGCTGAAAAAGCTGCGCGAGCTGCTCTGTATTCAGCCCTGCACCGGTGTCATGGATGCTGATACGCAGCGAATCCGGCGCGCTCAGCGTGCACTTCACGACAACCGCACCTTGCGGTTTGTTGTACTTGATGGCGTTGAACAGCAGGTTGATCAATACCTGTTTGATCCGGACGCGGTCGGCGAAAATAAAATAAGGGGTGTCAAAACGAGGGAAGGTCATGCTAATGCCGCGTTTGCGCGCCTGCGGTTCGATCATGGCGCGGCATTCGAGCATCACCTCGGCCAGTGGCACCGGCTCATGCGACAGCGTCACCTTGCCCGATTCGATCAGCGCCAAATCGAGAATTTCATTGATCAGCTCCAGCAGGTACCAGCCGGCCTTGAGAATCTGATCGATGTTGCGCTTTTGCACGGGCGTCAGCGGCGGCGCACCGGATTCCATGAGTTGGGCGAAACCAAGGATGGCATTGAGCGGGGTGCGCAGTTCATGGCTCATGGCGGAGAGAAAATCGGATTTTGCCAGGTTAGCCTTGTCCGCCACGGACTTGGCGCTCTCCAGCGCGGCGTTTTTATCCTTGAGTATGGTCTGAATCAGCGCGGCGCTGTCGTGCGAAGCCTGCTGCACGGCGTATTCCTTGGTGACATCGCGGAACACCAGCACCGCGCCGACCACTTGACCGTTGGGGTCGTGTATCGGCGCGCAACTGTCGGCGATGGGGCATTCGCTGCCATCCCTGGCAATCAACACGGTATGGTTGGCCATACCCTGAACGGTGCCATGCGCCAGCGTGGCGACTATTGGGATCGAGGCGGGTTGCCGCGTTTCCTGATTGAGGATGGGAAAAATATCCGCCACCGGGAGGTCGCGGGCTTCGGCCAGCGTCCACCCGGTGAGCTTCTCGGCCACGGGATTCAGAAACGTGATCCGCGCCCGGGCATCGGTGGCGATCACCCCGTCACCGATGGAATCGAGCGTCACCGCAAGCTTGGCCTCGCTGATTTGCAAGGTGGTGTTGGTGATTTGCAGCTTTTTATTCAGGTCTTCCTGAACATCGAGCAAACGCCTGGTTTCTACATGGACCAGATTCTTGAGCTTGTTCTGACTTTCCCGATGAATCAAATAAGCATACGAAAGCGCGGATAAAATCGCCAATAGACTGACCGTGATCACGGCCATAAACAGACGCCGCATACTCGTTTGAAACCCGGCCTGACGCTGCGCCAGCAAGCTTTCTTCCGCCTGGAGAAAGTCGGCCATCTCGACACGAATCGCGTCCATCAGGCGCTTGCCCTCGGCGCCTTGCCTTACCGCAAGTACCCCAGGCGCAACCTGTCGGCGGTGTAGATCAGCGTTGTGTGTCAACTCCGCCAATTTGGCTGCGACCAGGGGTGCCAATGCGTCCAGATGGCGTTGCGCGGCGCCGAGCAAGGTGATTTGACGCAATTTTTCAAGCTGACCGCTGATACGATCATGCGTCGCTGTGTAGGCTTGCAGATAAGTTTCGGCACCCGTCAACAAATAACCGCGCTGATCGGACTCGGCCATGGTCAGGGCATGCATTAATTCGCCCGCGTCGTTAATCACCATATGGGTATGCTGGCGTACGGAGGCAGTCTCTTCGACCTGCTGGATCGTCCAGAACAATACCGCCACGCCCAGCGCAACCAGCAGGGCCGCGCCGATGAACCAGCCTACAATTTTATTCGGTGTTCTCAAAATAATTTCTTCACAGCTATGCGGTAGTTTCACTTATACACCCACTGCAAAATGCAGCGCGTCTCGTTTGCGCGGACCCGCGGGATCATCTCGCCAATGATCCCCCTCTCCCCGCGAAACCTTCCGTGCGCCAGCCCACATATAGCAATTATTCTTCTGGCTTCATGGAAACGTCTTGAGTGTCCCACAAATGAGGACAGTCAGTACGCTCTCCGGCCCTCCCAAGGCAGAGGGAGGATACTGATCTACCATTTGTTTGTAATGCATTAGATATCAATAGAACTCGCCGCGAATGGGGGGTCAGTGCTTTCCCGGAAGTGTGCGCACATCGTTGAGCAGGCGTTCGAACTCTTTCCTGACCACCTTGTAGCACTCGCAGACTCGGGTCTCCAGACCCGCGCGATCCAGTACGGTGATGTGGCCGCGGCGGTAGCTGATGAGCCCCGCGTGCTGCAAATTTCCGGCCGCCTCGGTAACGCCTTCGCGCCGCACGCCGAGCATGTTGGCGATCAATTCCTGCGTCATCGTCAGATCGTTCGAGGGCAGGCGATCAAGCGTCAGGAGCAACCAGCGGCACAGTTGCTGTTCCAGCGAATGATGGCGATTGCACACCGCCGTCTGCGCCATCTGTGCCATCAGCGCCTGGGTGTAGCGCAACAACAGGCGCATCAGGACACTGGCGCGATTGAATTCCTCCATCAGCAACGGCGCCTTCAACCGGTAACCGTGTCCCGCGGTCAGCGTGACGGCGCGGCTGGGCGTGGTGTTGCCGCCCATGAACAGCGAAACACCGAGAATGCCCTCGTTGCCGACACCGGCGATTTCCGCCGAGGCGCCATTTTCCGTCACGTAGTGCACAGAGATGATGGCACTGGTGGGGAAGTAAACATGGTGCAACTGTCCTCCCGATTCATAGAGCACTTCGCCAAGCGGCATCGGCACCAGCTCCAAGTGGGGATGCAGACGTTCAAACTCGGCTACCGGTAGTGCGCCAAGCAGATGATTATGTCGCGGGTCGTGCGGGGGTATCAAAATCGCTCTCCGGTTCCACGGTCGGGGTTGACTCAACATCTGTGCAGGGTGTGGGCACGACATTGTGCCCGCCAAAGGCTTGCCCCGCGCGGGTAACAGCATAAGGCAGGTTGGCGGTTTGCTATGTGGGCCACCGCACATAGCCTCTTGTGCTCTGCGGGCTGCCGCACATCGCCTCTTGTCTTGGCCGTCCAGCCCAATACCTGCCATCGCATGCGCACCCCTCATGGATCAGCGAAGTGCTCTATTGTTTCTGACGGAAAACGGGTGCGGCTTATGTATGCCACCGCACCGACTGCCTGCGGTTGAGCGACTAGTCTGCGTTTGTTACTGGAAGATTAGTTGCAAATAACAAGGAAATCGCCATGAATTTAACCCTGATCATCGGTCCGCTGGTCTCGCTTATCGCCGGCATTCTTATTCTTGTTGTACCCCGGCTGTTGAACTACATCGTCGCCTTCTATTTGATAGTGATCGGACTGCTGGGGCTGTTCGGCGCCGGCGGTCTGCACCTGCGATGAATCCGGTTATTGCCCGGTTTGATGCAGGCTCAGTCGCACTCAATACACCGGACGAGAGAAAAATGCTCATGTCCAAATTGACCATGGGCTTCTTGATTGCCGCGATCTTCATGGGAGTTGTTTGTGTCGGCGGTTCGGTGATTTCGGCGAATCTGGCCGCCAGTTACGTCCGATCCGAGACGGCCAGGCAGGCGGCCGAACGTTCCAGTGCGGCGCAACTTGTTTCGGCCCAGCAAATAGTGTCCCGTTCCAGGTGCAACCTTCTGAACGGCTCGAGAAAAAACATCTGTCATGCCCAGTTGATCCCGTAACAGAAACGCCCCGGCATTGAGATGCGTTTCAAAGCATGAGGACAGTATCCAGCCGGTTGACAAAGCCCGGATAAACACTTTCCAACCCGTGCGCGATGGTGCCATGTATCGCGCACACCAGCAGCCTGATTAGCAACCAGGTTTTTTCCACCAGCACCACTTTTTTATCTTCCAATCGAGAAAACCATGACCATGCATACCAGTACCAATGAATCGAGCAAAAGCCAGCTTATCGGAGAATTCAACGCGGTCGTCAGCGAAACGGAGCACTTGCTGAAGTCCGTGGCCACGGCGGGAGGCGAGAAAGCCGGTGCCTTGCGCGCCAGCGTGGAACAAAGCCTGATGGCAGCCAAGGAGAAGTTGCAGCAAATTCAACACGCCGCGTCGGAAAAGACACAGGCCGCAGCAAAGGCGACCGATGAGTACGTGCATGACAATCCGTGGAAAGCCATCGGCGTTGTTGCGGGGGTCAGCGCCGTCATCGGCGTGGTGGCCGGCCTGATCCTGAATCGCCGCTGATTCACGCAGGTATTAAGTCAATGACTTCGCCAAACTCGGCTGGCACGGGGTGGTCCGGTTCGCTGCCGGCGCTGGGCGCGGACTTGCTTGCGCTGGTCTGCGCCCGTGGCGAACTGATCGCCATCGAACTGCAGGAGGAACAGGCGCGTACCCGACAAAAGCTCGTTCTCGGAATGCTGGCCGGGTTGTTCCTCGCCTTGGGTCTGCTGCTGGCGGCGTTTCTGGTGGTGGTGTTGTTTTGGGATACGCATCGGGCGCTTGCCGCGGGCGGTGCCGCCCTTCTCTATCTTTGCATCGGCGGAGGAACGTTTTTGCGCCTGCGTGAAATCAATCAACATAGTCCGTCGCCATTTTCCGCAACGCTGAACGAATTCGCGAACGATTTTAAATTGTTGCGGGGGCGCGATGAATAAAGCGCTTGATAATCTGGCGTTGCGCAAGCAGTTGTTACAGGCACGCTCGACGCTGTACCGCCTCAGAATACGCCACGGGCTTATAGCCCTGCACGATAACCTGAGCTGGGCGCGGGCAGGGGCCACGGCGTTCAACGCCCTGCCTGTTCGTTCCGCGCTGTTTGGCCTCGCGCTGTCCGGACTGCCGCATAACCGGTTGGCGCGATTGCTTGCGCTGGCTTCACGGACGCTACTGCTTGTCCGGTTGACCCGCATTGCGCTCAGTCTGCTGCAAAAATTCTCGACCCCGCCGGTTTCTGTGCGCGAGCGCACAGACCGCTTGGACGTCGATCTGTAACTTTGATTTGACCTGATCTCGAAAACGCAGACAGGTCAGAACAACGTCTCGAACGCATCGCTACCTGAAACACCAGCCTTGATGATATTTCCAAACCGCCGGGTGGCGCGTACGCAATACTCGGCAACTACGGAATCAACCGGGTGATCCTCATCTGGTTTCCTTTTAATCAGGAGAATAGACCCATGAATACAATCAAACGCACTTCCACTTTTCTTGCGGTGCTCACCATGGCGTTCATGCTGGGCTGCGCCTCCAGTGCCAAGCAGGAAGGTACCGGCGAGTACATTGATGACACCGTGATCACCACCAAAGTGAAGGCGGCGATACTCAATGAACCTACGTTGAAATTCAACGAAATCAACGTCGAGACGTGGAAGGGTACGGTGCAGCTGAGCGGTTTTGTCAAAGAGTACGCCGACATGAACAAGGCGGCCGATGTCGCGCGTGGCGTAAAGGGCGTGCAATCGGTCAAAAACGACATCCGGGTCAAGTAGGCCTGGAGGGGAAACAGGCTGTTCCCTGGGATAGCGCTGGCGCAGCACGTCCCGGCGGCCTGCCGATGATGTCATCAACAACCATTCATCAACGATCCCATGGACATAATGAATCTTCTGACTGACGTTCAAAGTCTTCGCGTGCGTGCCCGCCAGAATATCGATGAGGGCGCGGTGACCTTCGGCTACAGCGTGGACCGGCAAACGGTGCTGGAACTGCTCAATGACGCGCTGGCCACTGAAATCGTCTGCGTGCTGCGTTACCGGCGGCATCATTTCATGGCCAGGGGCATTCAATCGAAAAGCATTGCTGATGAATTCCTGGTGCATTCGAACGAGGAACAAGGGCACGCCGATCAGTTGGCGGAGCGCATTGTCCAATCGGGCGGTGAACCGAATTTTTCCCCACATGGTCTGTCAGGACGCAGTCATGCTGAATACCTGGAAGGCGCGACGCTACTCGACATGGTCAAGGAAAACCTGATTGCGGAACGCATCGACATCGACAGTTACCGGGCTTTTATCCAGTATCTGGATGACAAGGATCCGACCTCGCGCCGGCTGCTGGAATCCATTCTTGCCGTGGAAGAACAGCATGCCGACGAACTCTCCGGCCTCCTGCAAAACGTGCCGGCCGATCTGACGCCAAGGCCGCGCGCAGCCGAGAAGTGATGGCGAGCTCCTTCGGCAGCGAAAAAGTCGAATCCGCGTCTCCGCCGGCCTCACTCCCGGCCACGGATTCATTTACAAACACGCCCACGCCGGCGTATTCATGGCCCTTGACCCTGGGTGTCGGTGTAATCGCGGTGATCATGCTGATCTCGGCGCTGTATCTGGCGCACGCTTTCTTCGTGCCGTTGCTGATCGGCATTCTCGCCAGCTATGCGCTGCATCCGCTGGTCGACTGGCTCAAGACGTATCATGTCCCGCGCGCCGTGGGAGCAGCGCTGGTGCTGGTCATGCTGGTTGGTGGATTGTCCTGGATCGTGTTTTCGTTGAGCGATGACGCCACGGCCATGATCGACCAATTGCCAGCGGCGGCGCGCAAGCTGCGCCAGGATTTGAGCAACATGCGCACCGGCCCGACCGCTCTGCAGAACATGCAGGAAACCGCAAAACAGATCGAAGGTGCGGCCGCCGACGCGGGCGCAAAACCAGGCGCGCGCGTGATCGTCTCCCGGCCGAGTGAGCCGACCGCCTGGTTGCGTGACTACGCGCTGGCACAAACCGCGCTGTTGTTTACGTTTGCCGCGCAAGCGCCGATTGTGTTGTTGCTCACTTATTTTCTGTTGGCTTCGGGCACGCATTTTCGCCTCAAACTGGTGCAGTTCGTCGGCCCAACGCTGTCACGAAAGAAAACGGCACTGGTAATTCTTAATGAGATTGATACGCAGATTCAGCGCTACCTGCTATCTGTACTCATATCGAATGCCTTGGTGGGCATTGGCACCTGGCTGGCGTTTGAGGCGCTGGGAATCGAGCATGCGGCTGTATGGGGCGTAATCGCCGGCGTGATGCATTTCATCCCCTATCTGGGCCCGGCTTCGGTCGCGTTTGCCAGCGGTGTCGCTGGTTTTTTGCAGTTCGGCTCCCTGCTCATGGCGCTCACGGCGGCGGGTCTGTCGCTACTGGTGTCGGGCGCCATCGGCTTGGTCTTCCTGACCTGGCTGCAAAGCCGCTTTGCCCGCGTCAATGCCGCGGTGTTGTTCATCGCCTTGCTGTTCTTCGCCTGGCTGTGGGGCGTGTGGGGACTGTTGCTGGGCTCTCCGCTGGTCGCCATCGCCAAAGTAATCTGGGACCGCGTCGAATTTGGCCGATTAATCGGGCACGGAGACGGAGCTGCAAAGCACTCCCACCACATCACGGCACACGTTGAATAGCGATCGACGATGCGCCGCCATGGCTGATTCCCGCCTGGCTGCAGAGCCGCTTCGCCGGGGAAAATGCAGGAGTGCCGTTGTTTACTGCTTTGCTGTTTTTTTATTGGGCTGTGGGGTGTGTGGAGCTCGCTGCCCGGCGCCGCGCCGCTCGCCATTGTCAAATCACCGGGTCGAATCGCTCAAGCCCTCTGGTCGTTACTGAGGCGTTGATTGAGGGTCATGCGCCCGGACAGCCGGCAAGCATCCCCGGCCGCAGCCGGGGAGTTCCCGCACAAGTTCAGAAGCGGTATGCGCCGCCCGCATACACGGCGTGCACGTTGTCTTTCGTGCCATTGACACCGGAAATATCGGTATAGAGCTGGTACTCCGCACGCAGCATCCAGTCCGGGCCGAGATCGAGTTTTGCCCCGGCCCCAAAATAGGGTTTGATCGCATGCTTGCTCTCCACAGCTACGCCCTGAACGGTTCCGCTGTTGCTCAAGTTGTATCTTGCCACTCCAGCGCGGCCGAAGAGGCCAAACGATGCTCCGAGGGGTATCGTGCCCACTGCGCTGAGCGTCCATGCGCTGGCATCCTGCTTGGCACTGACGTTATTGTCTTGACCATCGAACAGCGTGCCGAAACTCGTATAGCCCATTTCCGCAGCCCAGTTCGGATTGAACTGTAAGCCGACCTCGCCGCGAACGGTGGTGTCGGTGTCTTCGCAGGTGGTTACTCGGTCGCAATATTTGCGCGCGACGGCCTGGCCGCCATTCAGCCCGATATACACGCCGCTTTCGCCGGCCTGGGCAACACTCACCCCTGTCGCGGTCATAAGCGCGATGCACAATGCAGAGCAATTCATCTTGTTTTTTAACATTTTGATTCCTTATCTAATGAGAGTAAGTGGTTCTATTCGGGACAAAATTCGTGGCCCAGGCGCAACGTAGCCCGTGCCGGCCAAGCCGGTCTGTGCGCAGAACCACATTGCGCATGCGCAGTGCGCTTCCCCAGAAAGTTCACATTCCATGAGAGGGGGGTAATCCCGACTGACTGGAATTGCGCAGCGATGTTAAAGATTGCGATGCCGGAGTACGCCGGGGAGATCAAAGGACTGACGGTGCTGCGGGGAAGCAAGCCCGGTGGATCCGGGGCGTTGCGCAGAAAATGGGCCAGGTTGGGCCGACGCTGCGCAAACGCATCAGGGCGGCGAAGGCTGGGAAGCTCAATGCGCCGGGATGGACAAGGTGGTTGCGGAACAGGTGGAACTGTCGCGGCTGCGAGCCAGCAGGGCCCGGCCTCGCATGGGACATGAAACTCTGAAAAAATGTCGGCGTAGTTGGCATTGCACAACATGGCGGCCGCCCGCGCCCGGCCGCTTACCGGAGCGCGTCACCATTGCCGGCGGTTTGGTGAATCCGAATGGGAACCCGGTGCGCCCGGGAGACGCGTTCCGGATTCTCGTGCGCTACGCTGTGGCGCGACTTACTTGACTCGAATGTCGTTCTTGACCATCGTCACACCTTTGATGTCCCTGGCTACGTTGCCGGCATGGTAGACATCACCGGGGTCGGCGACGAATCCGCTCAACTGCACCGTGCCTTTGAAAGTTTCGACATTAATTTCCGAGGCATTCAGGGATTTGTCCTTGACGAACGCGCTTTTGACTTTCGATGTGATCATTGTGTCGTCAATGTATTCGCCGGTGCTTTCCTTTTTGGCGTTGCCCGCGCAACCGAGGACGACGGATATCAAAACGGCCGATAGAACTATCTGGAACATTCGTCTAACTGCTTGCATGAAAGATCTCCTTAATAAAAAGTTTGCACTGCAAAACCACTTCGATTCCCATTGCCCGGTTCGGCCGTATCACCTGCACCGCCCGGGCCTGCGCTTCGACTCGCGCTGCAAAGACGTCCCGCAATGGGGTTAGTTCGCAACAGGTTCACGACAACCAGCGACCATGAAGTGCAAGGCATTCTTCGCGCCCCGGCCGCTGCTGATCGTTATCCAGACTATCGTCAATGCAGCGTGCCGCTCGGTGCGTCAACGCACATTGGCGAAACGCCATTCGCCGCTCGCCATTGCACTCGACGCCGGACGGAGGCGAAGAACTGCGCGGGCGCGTGTGGTCTGACCTCGCCGAGTGCGCCAGAGTACGAACGCCGAAATCCGTTACCGATCGGAAAAAATGACGAGCGGGATGTGGCGCAAACCTTACAGCCAATATGCACCGATTCGCGCCACGGACTCCTTTAACCGCGAAGTCCACGACCGCCGCCGCCATCGATCGGAAGTGATCTCGTCCGATTCGGCCAAATCCTGATTGAACATGGCATGCATCTGTTGCGCGAAAGCGCTGCCCAGAATCACCGCATTGATTTCGTCGTTGTGCAGAAAGCTGCGCCAATCCAGATTGGTTGAACCGATGGTGGACCAGACCCCGTCGATGCTCGCCGTCTTGGCGTGCATGACCGAGCCGCGCCGCTCGTAGATGCGCACGCCGCCGCGCAGCAATTGCGCGTAATAGGAACGGCCGAGATTGAAAATGGGCCATGAATCGGAGTGGCTCGGCAGCACCAGCTTGACCTCGACGCCACGCCGTGCCGCGTCGGTGAGGGCTTTGAGCAATTGCTTGTCGGGCGCGAAATAGGCGACGGTAAGATGTACTTCGCGCTCGGCATGACTGATGGCCGACATCAGGGTTAGATAAATCAGGCTGTCGGGGTCCTCTGGCGTGCTGCCAATGGCACGCACGATTTCCTCACCCTCCACCTTCAACTCGGGAAAGTAGTTCTTCGCCAAAAGCGGCTTGCCTTTCTGGCGCGCCCAGGTATCCAGGAACAATTTCTGGAATTCGGCCACCACCGGTCCTTCGATACGGATGTGCGTATCGCGCCAGCCGGAGACCAAGTCGGGTTTCTGTTCGGGAGCATGGCCCCGTTTTATCGGCGCGCGCCTGCCCGACGGCGCGCTTGAGTAGCTGTCGCTGATGTTGATCCCGCCGGTGAAGGCGACGCGGCCATCGATGATCAGTTGTCTGCGGTGATCTCGATTGTTGGGCAGCCATCCCTTCTTGCCTGCGGCCAGCGGATTGACCGGATTGAACTCAAGCGCATGGATACCGCTGTTGCGCAGGCGGTCGAAAAACGTCGCCGGGGTGAGGATGCCCCCGATGCTGTCGTAGATCACGTTGACTTGAACGCCGGCGGCCTGCCGTTGCAGCAACAGATCGGCGAATTGTCGGCCGGTCTCGTCGTCGTCGAAAATATAGGTTTCCAGATTGATGTGGTCTTTGGCCTCGCGCATGGCCGCGAACATCGACCGGTAAGTGGCGGGACCATTTTGCAGCAAGGTGAGTTTATTGCCCAATACCAGCGGACTGCCGGCGTTGACCGCCTGCTCGTAAGCGAGATGCTTTTCCAACCCGCCGGAGGCACCCCCTTTGCCCTCGATACGATCGAGAATCGCCTCGCTTCTGGCTGCCGAGACCGGGCCCTTCGCGCCCTCGAACCCGACCGGTTGCACCGGTGTGACAGCCACCTCGCGCGCCATGTTGGGCAGACTCGCGCAACCGGCCATGCCGATCAGGGCGAGCGCGATGATCGCGTGGTGTCGCGGTCCGACGCCTGCCACCGGGGAAACCATCAAGCGTGAGCGCACCGCGTCGGCGCGCTGGTGGTTGGCCTCGGGCGCCAGAACGTGCAGAAAGATGTCACCACGCCAAACCCCATCAGCAGGGCCAAACGAACCAACGCGGCATTAATGTGTTGAACGGCTTTCACGGGCGTTGCCGCATCGTCGCGAACTCCTGCTTTTTGCACCAAGAACTCGAATAGACGCGTTCCTGGTCATCGCGGTCTGTGCGATAGCGCACGGATCACGCTGGCAGGGGCCCTGGGGTGAATGGCATTTGCCAAGTGCAATCATCCGGTTTTTTCCTCATTCCAGCGCAGGCATGATTGACCGGATTCCGGGATTTTGGCCATGACGCCGAATTGACCGGGTAGTGCCGTTGAGGTGGCAAAACCACCGGGCGGTGGTCCACGCATACGCTGCCTGCTGGCGTCGGCCGCCTCAGGGCAAATGGACTAAGCTCGGAAAGTTGGACGCATCGTCCTGCCGCGCGGCCTCCCTGCGTTTCATGTCGAGATACTCGCGCAGATCGATTTCATGGAGTTGGCGCGGATAACGCTCGGCCGCGGCGAACCAGTCGCGAAGACGTTTTTCGAGGCGCGCCGGCGGCGGCGTGGACAATGCGCCGAGATGGGCTTCGATCGCGAGAAAATAGCGCATCACGTTGCGTTCCAGCACCCCGCGAACGCCGCCAATATACTGCGGCTGGCCGTTCGCTCCTTTCCCGGTCACGGTAAATCCCACCTTGCTTTTCCCGATGGTGCCGAGGTAGGTACCCATCGCCAAACGTCCCACCGCGCCGAAGGTATAAGAATACGAAAGGCGAATGAAAGTCCGGTCGCGGTCCACCGGAACGGCTTCGAGCACAATGCGGTAGTCGCGCGTGCTCAGCGGTCCCTGGTCTGCGTTCAGTCTTGCCTGCAGGTAGTTTGCATTCTGCGCGGCGACGCGATAGACAAACACCACCGGATAAGCTTTATCGAGTGGCTGGTCGTGCTTCGTGCCGATGCCTACTTTGAGGACAATCCCCTGGCTGCCTGAGGGCAACCGGCAATACTTGGTGTTGAGATGCAGGAAAAGAATCCCGCACCAATCGCCCGCCGAATTCAGAGCCCCGGCCGCCGTGGCAAATGGATGATCGATGAGGGCGTGTATTTCGCCCGCCACGCTGTTTCGCGATTCTCTCGAGTCCAGACGGAGCGGCTTGTGAAACGCACTATGGTCGAGCTGGTCGCGCAATGCATCGTACTTTGCACGCAGGCTGGCGGCCGCATTCATCGCGTTGTCGCCGGCGTGCCCAAGAGCCGCGCCCATGCACAATACGGCGACTGCGGCGTGACGCACCGACAAGCACAGTGCATTCATCAACGTCAGATCTTGCCTTGAATTACTCCAGGATCCGTGCGCCAATCCATTCGATCTCAACGTGACGATCCGGTTGCCGGCAGGCGATCGCTTTGGATCCCATCGCGTTCAGACATTCGCCTGAGAAAGTTATCGGCTGCGTTTCACCAACGCCGCAGGCTCGCACACGGCTCGGCGCGATGCCACGACTCGCCAGGTAGCCCTTTACCGAATTCGCCCGCGCCTCGGAAAGGCGCGGGTTGTAGTTCTGGCTCCCTGGGCGCGAGGCATGGCCGACGGCCAGGATTGTTTGCGGATTGAGGGCGCTCACCGTGTCGGCAAATGTATCCAGCGTGCGTCGACCGGACGGACGTAACGTGGCACTGTCGTAGTCGAACAGAACATCGGCATTGATCACCAATCTCTGATTGGTAAAAACTGGGACGGGGGTCGCTGCAGCCACAACGACCGGCTTCGTCACAGGACCCCCTTTGGGGGCAACATAGGGAACGCTGTCGACAACCGAAGTCTGGTCATTGAGATTGCACTCATATGGACCGTCCGGGAACGCGGGCGGGCCGGCGTGCACACAATTGCCGTTGCTGTCGCGTACCAAGCCGCCTTTCGAATCGTGGAGCCATCCGACCTGGGCATTGACCGCAGCAGACATTAGACCGAGCGCCAGTGCGCCGGTCACAGCCAGACTGATTTGCATTTTGTTCAAAGAATAGCTCATGGTTTTCCTCAATCCAGAACGTTTTTCCCCACCTTGCGTTGTGGCTTGCGTTGTGGCTTGCATGCATCTCAGCAAAAGCGGGGAATACTGACGAGTCACCAGGCGGAATTGTTCGCCAGTTCACCAAGCCGCTCTGCGCGCTGGCGCACATACAAGACAATTTTGGCTTTCTAATATTGACCATGTCTGGTTGCGGTTCCTTCCCGGACGCGTCTTTGGGTACGGGAAAGTCCGCAATATGGCGTAGGCGCGTTTAGGCGTTAAACCAGGAGTGATGAGCGCATGGAGGGTTGTCCAAGGAACAAGGCTATTGGGCTTCTGCAATTATTGCCGATGGCATTGCTCTAACGCACTTCGGTATCAACGCGGTCAACTCGACCGGTGCCGAGAGCTCCAGATTCTTTGCCGGGACGCTGCCGACCGGGCGACTAGGCCGCTCGGTGGTGGCGCTTTCGCAAGCGTCGCCGGGATCGCGGGACTGTTGTTGCCGGGATCAAAGTCTCGCTGGAGGTCGTTGTTCGTAATTCCGCAGTTAAACCATTTAATTTACTCAAGGAGCTTTATGTCATGGCGAAGAATGAAAAAACCAGCAGAAAAGTAGCTTCGGCAGCAAGCCAGGTTCTGTCCAATCCGAAATCAACAGCCGCGCAAAAGAGTGTTGCCGCGTCTGCTCTGACGCAGGCACGGGATAAACCGAAGGGCAAGAATTGACTTTTTCAACCAATTAATTCTCTTCACAGGTAAAAACACCATGAACTGGGATCGCATCGAAGGCAATTGGAAACAATTCAAGGGCAACGTCAAACAACAATGGGGCAAGTTAACCGATGATCAGCTCGATGTGATCGCAGGCAAGCGCGACCAATTGTCCGGAAAAATCCAGGAAACCTACGGAATAACCAAGGACGCCACGGAGAAACAGATTTCGGCGTGGCAGAGCGTTCAGAATGATATGAAAAACCCCCGGTAAGGCAATGTGGGTACGCGCCACATGGCACCCGGAACCTTACACCCCTCTCCAATGCAAACCGTAAAGGAAAATCCATGAAATAATTAACCATTCGCGTTATTGCCGCCGCAGTCAGTCTGGTGTTCAGCGCCGCTGCCACGGCCGGCACGATGTCAAAATCGGAATACAAAAGCGCCAAAGAAGACATCCAGGCCGAATACAAGTCCTCGAAAGCCGGCTGCCATTCTTTTTCAGGCAATGCAAAAGACATCTGCCAGGTTGAAGCCAAGGGCAAGGAAAATGTCGCAATGGCCGAACTCGCGGAAAAGAACCGTCCGGGACCCAAAGCCCACTTCGATGTGCGGATGGCTATCGCAGATGCCGGGTACGCCGCTGCCAAGGAAAAATGCGACGACTTGGCCGGGAATGCGCAGGACGTCTGCGTGAAGGAAGCCAAGGCCGCGCACACTTCCGCCAAGGCCGATGCCGAGACGCAAAGAACGACTGCGGCGGCGAACAAGACTGCCAGTGACAAGTCCGCGAAGGCGCGCGGAGAGGAAAACAAGGAAATATTCGATGCGCGGCAGGACGCAGCGGCAGACAAGCGTAACGCCGACTACAAAGTCGCGGTTGAAAAGTGCGATGCTCTTGCGGGTACCACCAAGGAGGTTTGCATGGGCGATGCCAAGGCGCGTTACGGAAAGTCCTAAACCGCTCCAGTAGCAAGCGCAAAAAAAAGGACCCGGTTCGGGTTCTTTTTTCGTTTTAACATCCCCAGCTGACTCATCTTTTGAGTGGTAAGCGGCGAAGCGATGTGACAAAGGCGATCAAGAGAAAAGCGTGAATGAAGACGATCAAAAAAGAAGGGCGAAGCCAAAAAAGGCAAGCCGGCGCTGCCGAGGGTGTGAAAATTTTCGGCATGCACTGCGCTTCGGACCATCTGCCTGCATGGACAATCCACAACCCGAACGTCTGCGTATGTACGTCAACGCACAGACCATCCCGGACGCGGGTAGGCATAGTGGAATGCGGAATCCGGATACTCATTGCGCTCTGCTTGAGCCCGTATCAGGCGGCGCGACTGCCATCATCGAAACCCCACGCGAAAGGATAGTCATCATGCTTTATACCATCGCTCTCGTTCTCGTCATCCTCTGGCTCCTCGGCCTCGTTACCTCAACCACCATGGGCGGTTTCGTCCACGTGCTCCTGGTGATTGCCATTGTGGTCATCCTGCTCCGGGTGATTGACGGGCGCAAAGTGCTGTAATCGTGCCTGACACAGAGTGCGATATCGGTAAACCATTTATGACGCGTGCGCAAAGCGGCACACGGATCTCGTGGTAACAGTGCGCCCGTTCCCAGGTGTTGCCTTGTCCCGGCCGCTTAAAGTCATCGTCTTCGCCACCGGAGGATTGGTTGGTCTCGCGGTTCTTGCTGCGCTGGCTTTCTTCTTTTTTCTGGACGTTGATCTGTACAAACCCCGGTTGGAAACGGCCGCCTCGGAATTGTTGGGGATGGAGGTCAGGGTCGGGGGCCACCTCGGTATCGGCTTATTCCCGGGTCTGCGGGTCTCAATGGAGGACGTGCACATCGGCAACCGAGGGGTCGAGGTTTTTTCGGCAAAGCTGGCGACGCTTGGGATTGATCTTCTGCCTTTGCTGAGGAAGCAGGTCCGGGTTGGTACCTTGGCACTGGAACACCCCAGGCTCGCCATCGAGCGTAACCATGGCGGAATGCTCAACGTCTGGAAACCGGCGACACCCGGACGGACCTTGCCCGCCCTGGACGCGGCGAGAGTTTCTTTTTCGGACGGGATTTTCCTGTACACGAATAAACGAACCGGGGATCTCATTGAGGCCGGGGCATGCAGCCTTGACCTGCGCCGTCTGCAACGACCGGGCGGGGAAGCCCAGGATGTCTTGAAAAACCTTTCCTTTACCGCGGAAATCACCTGCGCGCAAATCCGCAGGAACGAGTTCAAGGCGACCGACTTCAAGGTTTCGGCCGACGCGTACAATGGGGTCATCAATTTCAAGCCCGTTACGATGCGTGCTTTCGGCGGACAAGGCGCGGGGAACATTCACGCGGATTTCTCGGGCTCTGACCCCCTATACCAGCTGCGCTATTCTCTGTCGCAGTTCCACATCGATGAATCTCTCAAGACGCTGTCGCCAAGCACCGTTGCGCGAGGGTCGTTGGATTTCTCCATGAATCTGTCGATGCGGGGAAAGACCGTGGAGGAATTGAAGATGTCCGCAAACGGAGAAGCCACCTTGCGTGGCGAGAACCTCGCCATCGAGGGCACCGATCTCGACCTGATGCTGACCCGGTATGAGTCCAGTCAAAACTTCAACATCGTGGATGTTGGCGCGTTATTGTTCGCCGGACCGGCCGGTCTGGTGGTGATGAAGGGATACGACTTTGCCAGCATCTTTAAAAAAACCGGGGGACGCAGCGAGATTCGTACGCTGGTTTCGCACTGGAAAGTCGAGCGCGGCGTGGCGCAGGCGCAAGACGTTGCGCTCGTGACCAACAAGAACCGGATCGCCCTCCAGGGAGAGCTCGATTTCGTCAACCAAACGTTCCAGGACGTTACCGTATCGGTGGTCGATGCCAGGGGTTGCGCCAAATTGCGCCAGGCAATACGCGGCAGCTTTCGCAAACCCGTGGTGGACAAGCCGAATGTACTCATATCCCTCGCCGGGCCGGTGCTCAACGTGCTCAAAAAGGGAACTGACCTTCTTCCCGGTGAAAAGTGCGAGATGTTCTACGCCGGTTCGGTGGCACCGCCTACATGAATGGCTTGCCACTACGCGGCTCTGAAGCGTGCATCGATGCGCGCACCTTGATCCTTCACCACGACAAGCATCACGCTTCTTAAGTGACAAAATTGAATGCCGCATTGGAACCGTTCGCCGACCTACGCCAGAAAACCGCACTTTGGCTGCTGCTCAATGCGGCCCGGCTGCCCGAGGAGATTCGCGTTGGTGTGCGCGACAACGCGGGCGGGCATGACAATCCGCTAATGCAAGGTCACTGTCCGGTGTTGCTCAACGATGTCTGGGAGCATGCCTGCTACTTGAAATATGAAAACCGGCGTGCCGCATATCTGGCGGGCTGGTGGGCGGTGGCGAACTGGAAAGAGGCCGCGCGCCGCTATGAGAGTTCCGATCAAAGCGCCGAGCAGCGCTGGGAGGCCGACGGCGGGCATCTGCTCCAGGCGGCGCCATGACTTGGCGCGAGGCGGTTCGCGCCGCGATACCCGGTTCATGCACGACTGTGCCGCGTCATTGACGTGGTGCGCCATTGAAAACAACTGATCTGGAATTCCATGAAAAAAACGGTCTGATCGATGTGAATCGTCCGCGTGAGCGCGCCGTCATATCGACCGGGGTGCGCTAACTCCCGGCTACAGTACGGATTGCCATCGCCTGCTATCGCTACGGCGATAGCTACGGTTTAGGTAGACAGCGGTTTGCCTGCGCGGTGCTGGTGACCGCGCTGGTCAGCGACTCGAGCGTCCTGCTTTTCTCTTCGCGTAGAAATGCATCAGCGGGGTCACGGAAATGCCGTGCAGGACGATGGAGACGGTGACCGTGGCAAGCGTAATGGCGATGATCTGGTCCGCCAGCGGACGAGGCAATTCGTGATTGATTGCATACATCAAATAGTAAATCGAGCCGATTCCGCGGATGCCAAACCAGGAAATCAAGTTGTGCTGGTCGCTCGATATGGGTGCGCCGAGCAGCCCAAGCCAAACCGACAGCGGACGCACCAGCACAAAGACGAGCAAGACGAACCAGACGGAGCTGGTGGCGAGCATGGCGCCCACCAACAGTACCACCGCCACTTCGCCGATACGTCCAAGTTGTTCGTTGAAACCGAGCACCGCCTGCCTCATGTAGGCACTGGCATATTCCGGATGAGTGGCACGCGGATCCAGTGTTTTCGTATCCTTGCGAGCGGCGGGTCTGGTCGCTACCCGGTGCTTTCCGACCTCTGGCTCTTTGACGCGCTGCAGGGCGAGGCCCGCGGCAAACACCGCCAGAAATCCATAGGCGTGAGCAAGCACCGCGATTCCGTAAGCCAGAGTAATCAGACCCACAGCCAGAAACTCATCCAGGCCGACGGATTCCTGGTAACGGCTGCGAAAATAGACGACAAGCTTGCCGATCAGCGTGCCAAGCGCCGCTCCGATGCCCAGGCCCGCCGCGGATCGCCCACAGCACATCGACTGCGAGCCAACGCCAGCCTGCCGCTCCCATATCGTGCAGGCCGAGCAAGCCCAGACCCAGCATCACGAAGGGAAATGCGGCGCCATCGTTGAGACCGCCTTCGGCCGTGAGGCTGAAGCGCAAGCGGTCGCGATCGCCCGCGTCTTCAACCTGGACGTCGCTGGCCGGCACCGGGTCGGCGGGCGCCAGGATGGCGCCGAGCAGTAGCGCCTCACCCAGCGACATTCCCAAGCCGAACATTGCGATGGGGACGATCATGGCCACCGTCAAGGTCATCGAAACGAAGGCCAGACGTACCGGCATGCGCCAGTGCTTGTTCGACAGCGGCAGGCCCAGTTTCAGGCCGGCGGCAAATAGTGAGATGAGCACCGCGGCTTCGGTTGCTCATTCGAGCATAACGGAGTGCAGCAGGGGGTGGGGCGCCATCAGCGCCCAGCCGGAGGGACCGAGCCCGATACCGGCCGCCAGATATAGCATGGCGATGCTTAAGGGAAGACGCTTTAACAATGACCCGGACAAGGCCATTGTGGTGAGCAGCGCGCCGATGATCACCGCCCAGGTCGCGAAGTACATCGAATGATGGGTTGAGGGCGCGGGCCACGCAGGTACGCGGCTCGATATTAGCGGGCGATATCGTGGACGGAGCTTGCGGCCTGGCTGGCGTGTTGCGCTGCCGTGCTGGAGGCTTGCGCCGGCGGCACAGAACGGTACGCGTTATAGAGCAGTTCTGCGGTGGAGTCTGGCGCATCGATGGCGCGCAGGTTGCTTTCCCATTCCGGACCGGGAGCCGCGCGGCCAAACGTCCCAAGCTCGGAATGCCACTGCACCAGTTGCGCCGTATGAGCTGCCGGTGTGTCTGGAGCATCCGCCCACGTATCGACCGGAACAGCAACAAACGGATAGAGCGCCACCATCGAGACCGCGCTTGCGAGCAAGACATTTAATCGCGTTGCCATGAGTTTGCTCCTGTATCTCACGACCTGATCCGGATTGGCGGTGCGTGGCCTTGAAGTGTCCCTCTTCGTCGCAAGGACTTCTGTGCGCTGACGCACCTTCGCGCGTTCACAAGATCGATGATGTCCAAAGCGCGACGGCGCATTTGTCCTGCTGTCACAAAGCATACTGCGCCAAAAAAAAAGACCCTCGCGGGTCTTTTTTTGACTTTCACTGATGCTTTACGGAACGGTAACCGTGGTTGCACCCAGGGTGACCGCGGTCTGCGCCAGCAGCCTGCCGTTGATCGACGAGAGATTGCCGAACGTAATCCCTGTCGCGCCCAGGATCACGCCTTCGAAGTGCGTGTTCGCTCCAATCGTCACCGCACCGGAGACCTGCCAGAAGATGTTCTGGGGCAATACTCCACCGGAGAGGATAACGTTCATGGTCGCAGCCATGTCGAGAGTTCCCGCCACCTTGAGAATAAACACATCTGATGCGCTGCCATTGAACGTGAGGTTCGTCGGTATGGTAACGGCGCTCCCCCATTCGTAGACGGTTGCACCCCCGGGGATAGCGTTAAAGGTCAGACTGGTCAGCGTTCCGCCACCCACATTGGTGGTTGCGGCCGATGACGCAGTCCGGCCGGCGGCATCGGTATACGCGGTTTCCATGTTGAGTACGGCAATGCCCAGATCGGAGGACGTAGTCCCGCCCACCAGGTCGGGTGCGTATAATTTCCCCGGTGCGGCCACTTGAGCGGATGTGGCAAAGGTATCGGTGACATCATACGTTTCTGACCATCCCGTCAAGAAAGTCCTGCTAGCCGGGCTCAATCCAACATTCCCAGTAACGACGGAGCTTGGAACGGTCGAGACGCCTGATTTTGCCAGAATCGCATAGTTGCCCGCTGCTCCGAGGGGCACACGGCCCACTGCCGTACTGACCGCCCCCTTTGGGCCTTCGGCTGCGCTTGAGCCCGAGCCGCCGCCGCCGTCACCACCGCAGCCGGCCACCAAAGCGGCCAGCACTAGTGCCGTAAACCACGCCTGTAGTTTGAGAAAGTTTCCTGATCTGTTCATGTTTATCACCTCTATTGTGAAATTCCGAACGGGATTGGGGTGCGGCTGATGCATTGCGGTCGCTGATCCCTTCGTAGGGCACCGAGGTTTCGGCGCTCAACGTCGTAGTGGCCACTATCCACCTCCTTTGCAAGAGTCTCTGTGCGCCAACGTACATAGCCACAACTGAAAGAACGCCGTCGCACGGACGGCACTCCTTCCCTGCTCGCCCAAGCAGCGTTCCAAGACTTGCCGGGGCACGGTAACGATTGTCGACGTATCCGCAGAGCCATCTTCTCGCCGATTTGGAATTGAGAATGCGTATTCCCCAGCCACCCTGGCGAGACAGCTTCTCTCATGGACGCGACGAGGCGGAGTCCGTAGAATGCGCCCCTCTTAAAAAGTCCCGGGGCTGCGTGTTAAAAGGCGCGCCTGACCTGATATTTTCATGAGCGAGATTACGAAAGAAATGTTGGCCGAGCGTGTCGAGCAGCGGCGCACCTTCGCCATCATTTCGCACCCGGATGCGGGCAAGACCACGCTGACCGAGAAGCTGCTGCTCTACGCCGGCGCGATCCATATTGCCGGCAGCGTCAAGGCGCGCAAAGCCACGCGGCATGCCACTTCCGACTGGATGGAAATCGAGAAGCAGCGCGGCATTTCGGTGGCGAGCTCTGTGATGCAGATCGAATACCGGGGCAAGGTCATCAATCTTCTCGACACTCCCGGCCACCAGGATTTTTCCGAGGATACTTACCGGGTGCTTACCGCGGTGGATGCGGCGCTGATGGTGATCGATGCCGCCAACGGCGTGGAAGCGCAGACATTGCGGCTGCTGGAAGTGTGCCGCTCGCGCGGCACTCCAATTATCACCTTCATCAACAAGATGGACCGCGAGGTGCGCGATCCGCTCGATCTGATCGACGAGATCGAGCGCACGCTCGGCATGTCGGCGGTGCCGTTTTCCTGGCCGATCGGCATGGGCAAGTCCTTTCGTGGTGTCTACGATCTGGGCGAAGACCGTATCCGCGTTTTCCGTCCCGGCGAGGATCGCACGGGCGGCGACGAAGAAATCGTGCGCGGGATCGACGATCCGTCCTTATCGGAGCGCTTTGGTGCGGAGCTGGAGCGCGCACGCCACGAAATCGAGCTGGTGCGCGGCGCCATGCCAGGGTTCTCGCGAGAGGATTTTCTGGCCGGCAGACAGACGCCGGTTTTTTTTGGATCGGCGATCAACAATTTCGGTGTGCGCGAAGTGCTCGACGCGCTGGTGGATATCGCCCCGTCGCCGCAGCCGCGCATGGCCCTGCAGGGCAAGGTCGATCCGCATGATGCGCATTTCTCCGGCGTGGTGTTCAAGATCCAGGCGAATATGGACCCGGCGCACCGCGACCGCGTGGTATTCGTGCGCGTTTGTTCCGGGCGTTTCGAGCGCGGCATGCGCATGACCATCCAGCGCACTGGCAAGGAGATCCGGCCCAACACGGTGGTGTCCTTTTTGTCGCAGCGGCGCGAACTGGTGGACGAAGCCTACGGCGGCGACATCATCGGCATCCCCACTCACGGCGGCATCCAGTTGGGCGATACGCTCACCGATGGCGAAACCCTGCAATTCACCGGGCTGCCGTTCTTTTCGCCGGAAATTTTTCATATCGTCGAAGTGATGAATCCGCTCAAGACCAAGCAGTTGCGCGTGGGCTTGCAGCAGCTTGGCGAGGAAGGCGCGATTCAGGTGTTCCGGCCGCTGCGCAATACCATGATGTTGCTGGGCGCGGTGGGCACGCTCCAGTTCGACGTGGCTGCGCACCGTTTGAAACATGAGTACGGCGTCGAAGCACGCATGTCACCGGCGCCCTACACCTGCGCGCGCTGGGTGTCCTGCGATGATCCGGTGGTGTTCGACAAGTTCGTGGAGATCAATGCCGGGCGTTTGGCAAAAGATGCCGCCGGTGCGCTGGCGGTGCTGACCAACACCGCGTTCGAAATGAAAGTGGTGCAGGATCGCTTCCGGGAAATTAAATTCCACAAGAGCCGCGAGCATGCGGGATTGATACTCGACCGGATTGCTGATCTGGCCTGAGAAACGGAACAGACCTTGTCAACGCAAAGGACGCAAAGAAGAGCAAGAAAGTAAATCCAGCGTTATCTCACATCAAGCGTGCGATTGTTGAAGATGACTTTTTGTTCTTCATTTGCAAACTTGGCGTCCTTTGCGTCTTTGCGTTGAGATTTTGTTTTCCGTTGACCATCCAGAACAACCAACCGCCCTGGGCTATTGCGCGACTTCATCCTGGCGAAGCTGAATACGATCGCGGGCGGCCTGATACTCAGCGCGCAGGCGCGCCACCAGTTCCGCGGCCGGCAACACTTCGTCGATATTGCCCACGCCCTGCCCCGCGCCCCAGATTTCTTTCCACGCTTTGGGTTTGTCGCGATTCGAACCGAAGTTCATCGAGTTCTTGTCGGCAGCAGGCAGGTTGTCGGGGTCAAGGCCGGACGCACGGATCGAGGCCTTGAGATAGTTGCCATGCACGCCGGTAAATAGCGGCGTGTAAACGATGTCGGCGGCGGCACTGTCCACAATGGCCTGCTTGTAGCCTTCGACCGCATTGGCTTCCTTCGTCGCGATAAAGCGGGTGCCGATGTAGGCAAAGTCCGCGCCCATGGCCTCGGCGGCGAGGATGCCAGCGCCGTCAGTAATGGCGCCCGAGAGCGCGATCGGCCCGGAGAAAAAGCGCCGCACTTCGCGCACCAGTGCGATCGGGCTCAACATGCCGGCGTGGCCACCGGCACCGGCGCACACCAGAATCAAGCCATCCACCCCGGCTTCCAGCGCCTTCTGCGCATGGCGAATACTGATTACGTCGTGGAATACCACGCCGCCGTATTCATGCACTCTTTTCACCACGTCGTTGGGCGCGCGCAGGCTGGTGATAATCATCGGCACCTTGTGGCGCACGCAGGCGTCGAGATCATGGTCCAGGCGGTCGTTGGACTGGTGGATGATCTGGTTCACCGCATAGGGCGCGGTTTTCTCGCCGGGGTGCGATTTTCGGCGCGCGGCGAGCGCGCTTTCGATCTGCACCAGCCATTCGTCGAGCTTTTCCGCCGGTCGCGCATTGAGCGCCGGGAAAGAGCCGATGACGCCGCTCACGCAATGGGCGATTACGAGGTCCGGATTGCTGACAATGAACATTGGCGCCGCAATCACCGGCAGCGACATCTGAGCCTTGAGTTTATTGACTAGCGACACCTGGTCTCCCGTTGATGAAATCCGCCGCGTAACTTGCCTGCCCGGCGCCAGGGAGTCAAGCCGGATTGCGCCAGATGGTCGCGCAAACCGGCTGCGTCCGCCGCAACCATTGAATCCAACCGGGTGGATTGGGCGTAAATGCAACCGAGCCTGTCCTTCGTACCATCCGGACGTCGGCGCAGTGCTCACGCAAGGCCCCGGGGGATGATCTGACGATCCCGGGACTCATTAATTCAGGATCAAAAGGAGTCATTCAAATGAATGTAAATCGTAGATTGATCGGCGCAGCGCTCGCTTCCACGGCCGCAGCATTGTTTGCAACTTCGGCCGTTGTAAGCACCGCGAATGCCGAGGAAGTCATGATCAAGTGTTACGGCGCCAACGCCTGCAAGGGCAACGGCGCGTGCAAATCGGCGATGAATGCCTGCAAGGGTAAAAACGCCTGCAAGGGCAAGGGCTTTGAGCAAATGTCCGAGAAAGCCTGCGTCGAGAAGCTCGGTCGCGGCTAACCCGCGAGCGCAACTAAAAAGGGCGCCTGCGGGTGCCTTTTTTTGTTTGTTGGAGTGGATATTGTGTCGGATCCGGCCCGACGCGGCCCCTGAATCGGTTGCGGCTGAGGGCAAAGCAAGCCCAGCAGCGCTATACTCCGGCGCAATTTCAAACAATACAAACGCTGGAGGATGTTAATGGGTGACATGACGGAACAACGTGTCGGCTTCAAATCCATGAAGGAAAGCACGAAGGCGGACTGGGACATTATCGCGGCGCGCCATCGGCCGTTCGCGGCTGGGCTGCCCGATCGCATCCTCGGGCACTTGAAGTTGCTGGGCGGAGACCATGGCGGTTTCGCCGTCGACCGGCTGCAACATTCACTGCTCACCGCAACCCTCGCGCACAAGGGCGGCGAGGACGAGGAGTACGTCGTATGCGCGCTGCTGCACGATATCGGCGATACGCTGGGTTCATGGAATCATACCGACGTGTCGGCAGCCATCCTGAAACCGTTCGTGTCGGAAGCCAACCACTGGATGGTCGAGAAGCACGGCATTTTCCAGGGCTACTATTTTTTCGAGCATCTCGGCCTGAACGCGAATATGCGCGATCAGTTCAGCGGACACCCGCACTATGAACGTACCGCGCGCTTTTGCGAGATTTACGACAATCCGGCGTTTGACCCGGCGATGGAATGCGCGCCGCTGGCGTTCTTCGAGCCGATGCTGCGCCGGGTTTTTGCCAGTCTAAAAAATTCGATCTACCGGGACGCTTGCCGCACCTAGCCGCGGGCGCCGAGGCTTGGCGACTGGGCCAGGGCTTGGCGAATGAGCGCCCTCTTCACGGATACCGCAGGCAGTACGAAGGCAAGGTTGCGTTCAATGGCAACGGACTCGACTGGGGCTGCGCTCCGGCGATCGTATCGGGCGCGCACGGCCAACATGCTGCTCGTCTTTCATGGCACGGTGGCTGCCGTGCCCACCTTCCGCCTCGATCTACCGAGGTGATCCGGGAACGCGAGGCAGAACAGGCCTTTCCCGGACGGATGTTGAACATCCGGGGCGATATCGGTTAGGGTTGCGGTCAATGCGCCGACCCACCCTCTTGCAGTATTTCCTTCTGGCCATTGGTATCGGCCTTGTCCTCTCCGGGATTTTTCTCAAACACATTGTTCTCGGCTGGGAGGATTATCGCTATCCGAACGCGGTGCATTGGCAGGGCATCCGGCTGGTGCCGGGCGAGCATCAGACGATCACGTCCAGAGGCACCGACATGCTGGTGATAAAAAACACGCAGGGGCCCGCATCGCGGTTGACGTTGTTTCTTCGCGCAGAAGACGGACTGACCCCGCAAAGCATGGTCAGTGCCCTGTGCGCACGCGACCGGTGCAGCTCGGTTTCGAGGCCGCCCGGCGAGGGCGATCGCGCTGCGGCACACTACCGGATCGGCGGCGAGGCCATGCAGATCCAAATGATCCGCCTTTCGGACAGCCGCATCTGGATCGAGTACAACGGCCCGCCGGACGGCTTTTCCGGGTTTGACAATCTGGTTAGTGTCCTCGCCAGCCAGATAGGGCGTAGAGGAGATTAGGTCGCGAAGTGATCATTGTCAGGCGCAATCCGCTCAGGCCGTTCGGGGGCAGCGTGCCATCCACGCAATTTTGGCAATAGCTTCTGGCTATCGCACGCATCGGAACAATTCACTGGTACGCACCAAGCGACAGGCTTAAGATTTGTCCATCGAGTCAGCAACGGCGCAATCCGCTGCAATTCGAAATGGTGGGCTGCTCGAATCCCGCTTTGATCCATAGAAAAAGGAGAACTGCTCGTGAGCACGATTAAGTCCAGGACGAACCGCGGAATTTCTCAAGGCATGGATACAGGAATCGCCGGGAAGGACCGCGCCGCGATCGCGCAAGGCCTGTCGAAGGTACTCGCGGACACCTACACCTTGTACCTTCAGACACACAATTTTCACTGGAACGTCACCGGGCCGATGTTCAACACCCTGCATCTCATGTTCGAGACCCAGTACCTCGAGCTGGCCACCGCAGTGGACCTGATTGCCGAACGCATTCGCGCCCTGGGGTTTCCTGCGCCGGGAACTTATGGGGCATACGCCCGTCTGGCTTCGATCAAGGAGGTGGACGGGGTGCCAGCCGCGGAGGACATGATCCGCACTCTGGTGAAGAGCCAGGAAGCCGTCGTACGCACCGCCCGCGCAGCATTTCCTCTGGTCGAAAAAGCCGGCGATGAACCGTCTGCTGACCTTCTGACCCAGCGCATGCTGGTACATGAAAAAACCGCATGGATGCTGCGAAGCCTGCTTGAAGACTAAAGTGCGCAGCCTGCTTGAAAAGTAAGATGCCCGGTCGGCCCGGGATCTGACATGCCTCCTGCCGGCCGGTGACTCTGGTTCTCCGGCCTGCACATCGTAACGAATTGTCACGCCGTAAACGCGGCGCCGTCATGCCCGTTCTTGGGAGCGTAACCACGTCAATGGAGGACATCATGAAAATCAGATTCACTGCCCCGCTGTTGCTCGCCACTTTTGCCGCTCCCGCGTTTGCCACCGACTACACCGACGAGGCGGAAGTCATCTCCGCCGTGCCGATGTACCAGACGGTCAACGAGCCCAGTCAGCAATGCTGGACTGAGTCGGCGACCACATACGAACAACCGCACCGCTCCGGCGGTGGTGCCATCATCGGCGCCATCACCGGTGGCTTGCTCGGCCATACCGTAGGCAAGGGTAACGGCCGGGTCGCCGCCACGGCCGTGGGCGCTGCGGTCGGCGCAATGGTTGGAGACCACGTTGGCAATCAAGGCAGACATGCGGTGCCGGTCACCCGCGACGTACAGCGCTGCCAGGTTACCGACAACGTCCGCCAGATCGTCAGCGGATATCAGGTGACGTATCGTTACCACGGCCGCGACACCACCGTGATTCTGCCGCGGGATCCGGGTCCGCGGGTTCGCATTGGCGTGGGCATCGCCGGCGATTCTGGTCCAGGGGCGATTGCTCTCACCGAGCAGCCGGTGGTGCGCAACATTACCTACGTGAGGCATGAATCCGTGCCGGTATGGCACCAGCCGCCGCGCCCGCGCGTGAACATCGTCGTGCATGCGGACCGGCACGGACATCATCGCGATTACCCGCGCAAGCAATGGCATCACGACGGTGGCTGGCACGGCGATCAGCACAACCATCGCCGCGGCCAGGGTCGGGACGGTCACGATCGCGACCATTAACTGAACGCCCCGGAGGCAAGGCCTTTACGGCCGGAGCCTCCCCCTCCCCGGGCACCGCAAGGTGCCCGTTTTTTCGCAGATTGAACCTCCGCTCGTCACGGTAAAATGTCCGCCCGGCTCTTCGCCCTGCAACAAGAACACCCTGATGCTTACGCCGACCCCAAATACAATTTACCTGAAGGACTACCGACCCCCGGCATTTCTGGTGTCCGGGGTCGATCTCGACGTGGACATTCGCGACGACCACGCGATCGTCACTTCCACCCTCGCCGTTTCGAGAAATCCGGCGTGCGACGACCGGAGTGCGGCGCTGAAACTCGATGGCGACGAGCTGGAGCTGTTGTCCGTTGCAATCGACGGCAAGGCGCTCGAACAGACGCGCTATTCGCAAGATGCCGCCGGCCTGACCATTGCCACCATGCCGGCGCAATGCAGCGTGCGCACTGTGGCGCGCATTCGCCCCAGGGACAACACCAAACTCATGGGGTTATATGCATCCAGTGATGGTTACTTCACACAGTGCGAGGCCGAAGGGTTCCGGCGCATCACTTTCTTTCCGGACCGGCCCGATGTCATGGCTCGCTACACCAGCACCATTCATGCGGACAGGGCCGCGTATCCGGTGTTGCTGTCCAACGGCAACCTGGTTGCGCAGGGCGATGAACCCGGCGGGCGGCACTGGGCCAGATGGGAGGACCCGTTCCCGAAGCCCAGTTATCTGTTCGCGATGGTTGCGGCAAAACTCGACCAGTTGGAAAGCGATTTTGTAACCCGCTCCGGGCGCAAGGTAAAACTTGCGATCTTCGTCGAGCCGGGCAAGCTCGATCAGTGCGCTTTCGCCATGCAGGCATTGAAACGCGCGATGAAATGGGACGAAGACGTGTTCGGTCTGGAACTCGACCTGGACCAGTACATGATTGTCGCGGTCGGCGATTTCAATATGGGCGCGATGGAAAACAAAGGCCTGAACATCTTCAATACCAAGTATGTCCTCGCCCGTCCCGACACCGCGACCGATGCCGATTTCATGTACCTCGATCGCGTGGTGGCACACGAGTATTTCCACAACTGGACCGGCAACCGCGTGACCTGCCGCGACTGGTTTCAGTTGTCGCTGAAAGAGGGTCTGACAGTCTTTCGCGATCAGGAGTACGGCGCCGACACTTATTCGCGCCCGGTACAGCGCATACAGGAGGTGCGTTCCTTGCGCAGCGCACAGTTCCCCGAGGACGCCGGTCCGATGGCGCATCCGGTGCGACCGGATCGCTATATGGAGATCAGCAATTTCTACACCGCCACGGTTTACGAAAAAGGCGCGGAAGTGGTCCGCATGATTCATACGCTGATCGGTGCGCACAACTTTCGCAAGGGCATGGACTTGTATTTCCAGCGCCATGACGGTCAGGCGGTGCGTACCGAGGAATTTGTACAGGCGATGCAGGACGCATCCGGAATCGACCTTGCTCAGTTCAAACGCTGGTATGACCAGGCTGGCACGCCTTGGCTGGACGTCACCCAGCACTATGACGCCACCAGCCGGCGATACACGCTCACGGTGAAGCAATCCTGTCCGCTTACTCCTGGACAATCGGAGAAGCGGCCTTTTCACATTCCTCTTGCCTTGGGTCTGCTGGACATACACGGAAAGGATATTCCACCGCGACTGGAAGGTGAGGCACAAGGCCAGGGTACTACTCGCGTATTATCGGTCAACAAGTCCGTCCAGGCATTCGTCTTTGCCGATGTTCCCTGCGCGCCGGTGCCGTCCCTGCTGCGAGGCTTCTCGGCACCGGTGAACCTGCGATTTTCCTATAGCGACGCGGACCTCACCCACCTGATGGCGTACGACTCGGATGCCTTCAATCGCTGGGAGGCTGGCCAGCGTCTGGCGCTGAACCTACTGTTGATGGGCATTGCCGCGATCCGGGATGGTCGCCCTGCCGCGTTCCCGGACAGTTTTGTGCGCGCCTTTGCCAAAGTGCTGGGCGACGCAGCGGTTGACCCGGCATTTGCGGCCGAAGCCCTGTCGCTGCCCGCCGAAAGCTATCTCGCCGAGCAAATGGACGAGGTCGACCCTGAGGCGATTCACTCGGTACGGGTGGCCCTGAGACGGCATCTCGCGACGCATCTCAAGGGCGACCTGCTTTCCGGCTACAAAACCTATACCACGCCGGGCGCCTACAGTCCGGATTCCACCTCGGCCGGCCGCCGGGCACTGAAGAATTTGTGTTTGTCTTATCTGATGGAATCGGATGACCCTGCAATTCGCGTGCTCTGTGTCAGCCAGTTCGATCATGCGGACAACATGACCGATGCCATGGCTGCGCTGGCACTGCTTGCCAACACCGAATGTGCCGAGCGCACGCCGGCACTCGAACGTTTCTATGCAAAGTGGAAAGACGAAGCGCTGGTCCTGGACAAATGGTTCGCGGTCCAGTCCGGCTCCCGGCTGACGGGCACGCTTTCTCAGGTGAAGCGCTTGGTGCAGCACCCGGATTTTTCATTCAAAAATCCAAACCGGGTACGTTCGGTCGTGGGCAGTTTTTGCCAGGGCAACCTGCGTCACTTTCATGCAGCGGATGGTTCCGGGTATGAATTTGGCGCCGATCAGGTCATCGCACTCGACGCGCTGAATCCGCAGATTGCCGCGCGACTCGCCCGCGCATTCGATCGTTGGAAGAAATTTGATGCCCGCAGGCAACAGCACGCGAAAGCGGCGCTCACCCGGATCCGGGACGCGGCAGGATTGTCAAAGGACACCACCGAGGTCGTAACCCGCGCACTGGACTGAGCGAAACGCTTCTGACGGATTCATGAAAACCAAGACAAAGATTTATCACAACCCGCGCTGCACCAAGAGTCGCGCGGCACTGGCCATTCTGGAAGAACAAGGGGTCGCGTTCGAAATCGTGGAATATCTGAAAACACCGCCGACAAGGGAAGATCTGCGCGCGATGGTGACAAAACTCGGGATCAAACCCGAAGCCCTGGTACGAAAAGTCGAGGATGTCTTCAAGGAGAAGTTTGCCGGCAAGGTATTGAACGACGAACAGTGGCTCGACGCACTGGCGAGGCACCCGATCCTGATCGAACGCCCCATTATCGTCAGAGGCGATCGTGCCGTGATCGGCCGGCCACCCGAAAAAGTCCTGGACCTGCTTTAGGTTGCCGCCGGCACGGCGGCAACCGGATCGCGGTCCGGTTCGAAGCCCTTTTCCTTCATGTAAAGCGCGAGCACGTTGTCCATGCTTGCCGCGTGATTCGAAAACCACTCCGCCACGGCTTTCGCCAGCACCGGCCCGAATCGCATCTCGCCCGCCGCGACGCGAGCGCGCACTGCATGAGCGGTTTCCATTACGCCGTCGTGTTCCCTGACGTGGCACTCCAACGGCGGATACGTCATCTGCTCCATCCAGCGCTGCTCCTGCGCAAAGTGCCCCTCTGAATGCGCGATGAATTCGTCAAGCACCCCCAGCAACTGATTCCCCGGCGCATCGGCCAGCCGATTGAGCAATTCGACGAATTCCCGGTGGGTTTCATCCATGACGCCCCGATCGAGCGTAAGAGATTCGTTCCATTCCATGACCGGCATGAGGGTTCCCCAAGCTGTTATTTTGAAAGATTGTATCCGGTCCCAGGCACTCGTCACGTTGAATGACCATTTCATATTCCATGCAGCTCACCGTGTCTGGATGCGCTGGCATCATCACCGGCCTGCAAGGAGACTAGGCCTATCTGACCTGGAGCAATTCAGGTACGCCGGGCCCCGGCGGACGCGGTCCGGGCAGCTTCGAGTACACGGACGGCACTGCAAAATACGCGGGTATCGGCGGAAAGAATACGTTTGTCGGCGTCACCCAGATCAACTGGGCGGATGGCAAGTGCCGAACCATTCAACCTCGAATCGCTTGTTCTGCGCGTGCGCCGGTCTGCTGATTCGGCAGGCCGGCACGTATGACGGAAATACCCTAACCATGTGGTTACGTTCCCCAAGGATTGAGCATGCGACGCCGCAACGCTCGAAGTCCTGTGTGTCCGGCCACTCGATCACGCCTGAATTCGGGACGGGCCGAACCCGTTCCGATACTACTGGAGTATCGAGTTCATCGCTCACAAGTCAAAAGTCCGTCTGATGCTGGCGCGACGCCAAAAATCGAGTTCGACGCCAAACAGGGGTGATCGGACAAGACCGATCCGGCGTTGACATGGCCCCGTCACAGCGCGGCCCTTAGTGGAAGATGCCACCGCGCCGCGTCTGATGCCCGAAGTGCCCGACCTCGTTTTTATGAGGAAAACCATGAACGATCCCGGGCTCGACCGGTTGCGCGGAGTGTATCCGGGAGCCCGGTCCTATTCACTGGCGCCTGCTATCGACGTTGCGCCGGCTGCGGCTGTCACCGGTTTTGTGCAATAAACCCGCCTCGGGTTCAAGGCACGTCCAGCGGAATATCCGCCAGCGCCGCAGAACGGGTTCCGGGAATCGGCCGGTTGTTGGCTGCATAGTAGGTGAACACCGCTGCAAATTTGGTGTCGCCGGTAAGATTCCGGCCAGCCGCGTGCAGCGTGCGGCAATGGAAGAACAAAACGTCGCCGGCGTCGAGTTCGGCGGCAACTCGCGCGGCCAACACCTTGTCGTTTTCTTCGCAATCGTCGCGGAAGAACAACGCCTCGTCGTAACGCTCGCGCGTAATATCGAGCTTATGCGAACCTGGCACCACCCACAGGCAGCCGTTGTCTTTGCGCTCCGGACCCAGGGCCAACCATGCTGATACCAGGTCGGGTCTTTCAAACGACCAGTAGCGAATGTCCTGATGCCAGCCAGTGGCGCTACTAAAGGCTGGGTTCTTGGTCATTATGCAATTGTGGTGGACTTGGGACAGATTCACGTACGGGCCGAGGCGTTGCTGTAATCGCATCGCAATTTCCGCTGAAGTGGCCCAGCCGCGGAACAGCGGGTCACGCTCGCAGGCCTGCAACAACCGTCGTACCGTGCTCCCGCCCGGCACATCAAGCGCGTCCGGCGATCCAGGGTACTGGACTCGGGATTCGTACTCGATCGGACCGGTTTCGTCGGCAAGATGCCGCCGCGCGACAACTTTCATGCGTTCGCATAGTTCGCGCGGCGCGAGTCCTCGCACGATGAGGAATCCATCGCGGTTAAACTCTGCCAGTTGCTTCGGGGTAAAAACGGGCAATGAAATTCAGGGTGGGATTTGTGGGCGAGAGAATTGAGGCTGGAAACCAGAAGTTAAGGGCGAGTCGTCGGGCACCAGGATTCGGTGCGTCTTCGCTCTTACCCTATCATCCTTCGCTCTCTTGCGCTTTCAGGATCTTTTTACCGATGCTTCGCGTTGAACTGCTCCAACGCCGCAGCGCCGGGGCAGAGTTCTTTCTCGGCCAGACGGTTGAACGGCGTTTCGACCGTGCCGAGATGCACGTGCAAGTCTTCGGGTTCGGGGTCCATGTAGAGCAAACCGGTCACAATTTCTCCAGCCGCCCTGCGCTCCTGAAGGAAATTCATCGCGGCGACGCGATCCTGTGCATCGTACTCCGCTGCAAGTTTGCGCAGACGCAACACGCTACCGTCGTGTTGTGTCACGTCCTGAACTTCGCCCGGCGCATAGTCCGCATGAATGGTTTCGCGCGGCATCATGACATCCAGACGATTCACCGCCTCATTGTGTTCACGCACGTAATCGAAACTCTTGGTTGAACCCGGATGATTGTTGAAGGCCACACAGGGCGAAAGACAATCGATGAAGGCTGCGCCCTGATGCAGGATCGCGCCTTTTATCAGCGGCACGAGTTGCGCCTTGTCGCCGGAAAAACTGCGCCCGACGTAGGTCGCACCCAACTCCATCGCCAGCATCACCATGTCGATCGGTGCATCGGCGTTGAGCGCACCTTTCTTGCTCTTCGAGCCGCGGTCGGACGTAGCTGAAAATTGCCCTTTGGTCAGGCCGTAAACACCGTTGTTCTCGACGATGTAGACCATGTTGACGCCGCGGCGAATGCTGTGCGCAAACTGCCCCAGTCCGATCGAAGCCGAATCGCCGTCGCCCGATACGCCGAGGTAAATGAGATCGCGGTTGGCAAGATTGGCGCCGGTCAGCACCGAGGGCATGCGCCCGTGTACCGAGTTGAAACCGTGCGAATTGCCGAGAAAATATGTCGGCGTCTTCGATGAGCAGCCAATACCCGAGAGCTTGGCAATCCGGTGCGGCGGCAAGTCGAGTTCGAAGCAGGCCTGAATGATCGCGGCGCTGATGGAATCGTGTCCGCAGCCGGCGCAAAGGGTGGATATGGCCCCCTCGTAGTCGCGGCGTGTAAAACCGAGCTTATTGGCCGGAAGCCTGGGATGATGAAGTTTTGGCTTGGCAATGAATGTCATGGGAGCACCTTTGTCATGGGAGCACCTTGCGAATCGGTGAATCCTGGAATGCCGCCACATCCTGCGCGACTTCCTTGACGATGAAGCGGGCCGTGACTGGCGTGCCATCGTAGTGAAGCACCGGGGTGACTTTCGCGGGATCGATGCTGCATTCGTTGATCAGCAGCATGCGCAATTGCCCGTCGCGATTTTGTTCGACGACGAACAGATGATCGTGCTCGGCAATGAAATCGGCGACCTGGTCGTGAAACGGGAAAGCCCGCACCCGCAGGGCGTCGAAATGCAGGCCTTGCTGTTCAAGAGAATCGAGCGCTTCCTGCATCGCCGCGCCGGTCGAGCCGTAATAGATGACACCCATGCGCGTGGGTTGCATCGCCTTGCGCAGCACCGGTGCGGGCAACAAATTCCTGGCGTACTCGAATTTGCGCAGCAGGCGCTGCATGTTGTCCATGTAGTCCGGACCGGCCTCGCTGTAGCGGGCATAGCGGTCCTTGGTGGTGCCGCGGGTAAAGAAGGAACCGCGCGTCGGATGGGTGCCGGGATAGGTGCGATAGGGGATGCCGTCACTTTCCACGTCCAGATAACGTCCGAAATCTTTTCCGGTTTCGAGATCATCGAAATCCATGACCTTGCCGCGGTCATAGCGGTGCGCATCGTCCCAGGTGAGCGGCTCGCACAGGTGGTCGTTCATGCCGATGTCCAGATCCAGCATCACGAAGACCGGGGTCTGGAGCCTTTCCGCGTAGTCGAACGAACGAGCGGCGAATTCGAAACTTTCACTCGGGTCTTCCGGAAACAGCAGCACCTGCTTGGTATCGCCATGCGATGCATAGGCGCAGGACAAGACGTCCGACTGCTGGGTGCGCGTAGGCATGCCGGTGGACGGGCCGCCGCGCTGCACGTCAAAAATCACCGCCGGTATTTCGGCGAAGTAGGCCAGTCCGATGAATTCCTGCATCAGCGAGATGCCCGGGCCGGAGGTGCAAGTGAAGGCGCGGGCACCATTCCACCCCGCCCCGATCACCATGCCGATCGAAGACAGCTCATCCTCGGCCTGAAGGATGGCATAACGATTCTTGCCGGTTTCCCGATCACCGCGATAGGCACGACAATGGCTGGCAAACGCTTCCGCCAGACTCGATGAAGGCGTGATCGGATACCAGGCGGCAACGGTCGCACCGCCGTAGACGCAGCCTAAAGCCGCGGCGGCATTTCCATCCATGAAGATGCGCTTGCCGACGGCGTCCGCCCGTCGCACGCGCAATCGGATCGGGCAGGTGAAATTCGATTTCGCATAGTCGCGCCCCATATGCAGGGCCTGAATATTGGGCGCGATCAGTTTGTCCTTGCCCTTGAATTGTTCGCCGATGAGCTTTTCGATTTCTGCGATGTCCATGTCGAGCAATGCCGCCAGCGCCCCGACATAAATGATGTTCTTGAACAACTGGCGTTGGCGCGGATCGGAATACTGCTGATTGCAGATTTCGGTCAGCGGCAGGCCGATGACATGAACGTCTTCGCGGAACTTCGATTTGGGCAACGGCTTGGTCGAGTCGTAGAACAGGTATCCGCCGGGCTCGATACCCAGCAGGTCTTTATCCCAGGTTTGCGGATTCATCGCCACCATCAGATCCACGCCCCCGCGCGCGCCGAGGTATCCAGCTTCGGAAATCCGAACCTCATACCAGGTCGGTAAACCCTGAATATTGGACGGGAAGATATTGCGCGGACCCACCGGAACCCCCATGCGCAGGATCGCCTTGGCGAACAACTGATTCGCCGAGGCCGAGCCCGAGCCGTTTACGTTGGCGAACTTGACGACGAAGTCGTTTATTTTTGGCTGCGACATGCCGCTCCCGCGTGAGTCATATTCAACAGGAATTTGCGCATGTCCCAAGCGCCCGTCGGACAACGTTCGGCGCACAGCCCGCAGTGCAGGCAGACATCCTCGTCCTTGGCCATGATACGTCCGGTCTTGAGTCCGCCGGAGACATAGAGATCCTGCGCCAGGTTCAAAGCCGGCGCGCTGAGCCGGCCGCGCAGTTCGGATTCTTCACCATCGGCGGTAAACGTAATGCAATCCATCGGGCAGATATCGACGCAGGCGTCGCACTCGATGCAAAGTTTCGGTTCGAACACGGTTTGCACGTCGCAGTTGAGGCAGCGTTGCGCCTCGGCGAACGCCTGCTTGAGGTCGAAGCCCAACTCCACTTCCACCTTGACGCTCTTGAGCGCGATGGTCTGTTCCTTGAGCGGAACCTTGCGCCGGGTTTCGTTGGAGATATCGTTGTCGTAGCTCCACTCATGGATGCCCATCTTCTGGCTGATGAGATTGACCATGGGCGAAGGACGCTTGCGCAGGTCGGCATTTTGACAAAGCTGGTCGATGGAAATGGCTGCGCCGTGCCCGTGCGCCACCGCCCAGATGATGTTCTTCGGGCCGAAGGCAGAGTCGCCGCCAAAGAATATTTTGGGACTGGAACTCTGGAAAGTGACTTTGTCCACGACCGGCATGCCGCTGTCGTCGAATACGATGCCGGCATCGCGCTCAATCCACGGGAAGGCGTTTTCCTGGCCCACCGCAATGAGCACGTTGTCGCATTCGAATTTCTGGTCGGGCTCGCCGGTAGGCACCAATTGGCGGCGGCCTTTTTCGTCCAGAACGGCCCTCACCTTCTCGAAGGTCATGCCGGTGAGCTTGCCCTTGTTGTGCTCGAAACTCTTGGGCACCAGGTAGTTCAGGATCGGAATGCCTTCATGCATTGCATCTTCTTTTTCCCAGGGGCTGGCCTTCATTTCCTCGAAACCGCTGCGCACAATGACTTTGACGTCCTCGCCACCCAGGCGCCGCGACGTTCGGCAGCAGTCCATCGCGGTATTGCCCCCGCCCAGAACGATCACACGCCTGCCGATCGAGCTGACGTGCCCGAAAGAAACCGAAGAAAGCCAGTCGATACCGATATGGATACTTTTTGCGGCTTCGCGTCGTCCTGGAAGATCCAGATCGCGTCCGCGTGGCGCGCCGGTGCCGACAAAAATCGCGTCGAAACCTTCGGTCATGATTTTCTTCATGCTGTCGATCCGCGCGCCGCCACGAAATTCCACACCGGTGCCCAGCGCGTAGCCCACTTCTTCGTCAATGACTTCTTCCGGCAGGCGAAAGCGCGGTATCTGGGTGCGAATCATGCCGCCCGCCTTGGGGTCCTGATCGAACACCGTAACCTGGTAGCCGAGTGGGGCGAGATCGCGCGCCACGGTAAGAGAGGCCGGGCCGGCGCCGATACAGGCGATGCGCTTGCCGTTCTTTTTCTCCGGCGGCTTGGGCAGTCGCGGGCGAATGTCTTCCTTGTTGTCGGCGGCAACGCGCTTCAATCGGCAGATCGCCACGGGCTCAGGTTTGGCCTGATTGTGTTCTTCCACCCGCCCGCGCCGGCAAGCCGGTTCGCAGGGACGATCACAGGTGCGACCGAGGATGCCCGGGAATACGTTCGATTCCCAGTTGACCATGTAGGCGTCGCCATGGCGGCCGGCTGAAATCATGCGGATGTATTCGGGAACCGGGGTGTGGGCGGGACAGGCCCATTGGCAATCAACGACCTTGTGGAAATAGTCGGGAATCGATATGTCTGTCGGCTTCAACGAACACTCCTCAATGTGGGTATTTTCATTTTTTTGCCCAGCGTGAGGTCCGCGATCATCGGAAGTCCTCTGGCAATGCCTACCCAAGGTGGACACAGTGTAGCGTTTTGCGACAACGCCGGAAACAAGGGCGCATGAGTCTGTGGCAAATCAAGTCTAGATCGGAATATCGGGCAACGATTTTTCGCTGAACCACCATCGTGTGCCCGACCCGACGCCTATCCTCTAGTAACTCACCACATCACCGAAGAAATCCCAGCTTTTTCCATTGAAGCGCATCATCTGAAGGTTCTTGATGGGACGATAGTCGGTTGGACTGGTACTGGCGCGTACACCGGTTAGGAATACCGGAAATGAAACGTTATTCATGCCAGTCGCAACCCGCATCACGTTTTCCCGCGTGAGGTTGTCCCCGCAATTGCGCAAAACGTATTCAAGTGCCTGGGCCACCTCGTACCCGTAAATAGCGAGGCCGTCTTCGGGATCACCGTCGTAGTATATTTTTGCCCATTCGAAATACGCTTTGCCGGCGGGATCTTTTTTGAATTTGTCGACGTCGACATACTTTGTGTACCAGGCAGATATCAGTCCGGCCGCGTTGCTTAGACCTGCCGGTTCCAAGATCGCCTTGACCGGGGTGCTCGCTACACCGGTGTAGTGCGCCGGCCGCCAGCCGATTTCAGCCATTTTGCGAATGGCTTGCGACGCATGTTTGCCGCCCATCGCACTGAACACGGTATCGGCTCCGGATGCCTGGAGCGCGAATACTTGCGTATCGATGGTGGGATCGGTCCACTGAAATGTCTGTTCACTCACGACCATCCCGACGTTTCCAGCACCCAGGCCATCCTTGAAGCCCTGTGCATAGTCGCGGCCGTAGTCGTCATTGGCATACAAAAGCCCGATCCGGGATCTTGGCCGTGTTTGGACAATGTGCCTGGCATAGAGCTTAGCCTCTTCCCTGTACGGTGGTTGCCAGCCCATCGTCCAGGGAAATTTCCCGGGGTCGGCCCACCCACTGTCGCCACCCGCGACGAACAGATGGGGCACACGTTGCGTATTCACGTACTTTCGGATCGCCATGTTCGGTGCGGTCCCGACGGACCCAAATACCAGCAACACCTGATCTTGTTCCACCAGCCTGCGGACATGCTCGACGGTTTTCGCCGGATTGTAGCCGTCGTCAAGACTGATCAATTTGATTTTTCTTCCGTTGATCCCGCCCTCGGCATTGATTTTGGCAACATAGGCGAGATGTGCCTTCCCAATTGCGCCATAGGCTGAAAGTGATCCACTGTAAGGCATGGTCTGCCCGATCCTGATTTCGGTGTCGGTCACTCCCGGTCCATAGCGCTTCACGTTCGCCGCATGCGTCGCCAAGGCGATGACGCAGACTAGTACACTTGTGGAGGCCGCGATTCCGAAATTTCTCATTGTCGTTCCCCAAAAATAATCCTGTCCCGTTCGAAGCCACCCATTCGATCACCGCCAGTCCAGCCTGCTTATTATGCAACCGGACTCGACACTTGTAATATGAATACACAAGCACACGCCTTGGCCGACAAATGTCAAAACGCCAACTCGCCAAGCTCACACGACCGCGACTGCACGGAGCCGTGGCACGGGAACGGTTGTTCTCGCGACTCGATGCATTGCGCGAATACCCGGTTGTCTGGGTCAACGGCCCGCCCGGGTCGGGCAAAACCACGCTGGTGGCAAGTTATGTCGAGGCGAGCCGGTCTCCGGCGATCTGGTACCTACTCGATAGCGGGGATTCCGACCCTGCCACCTTTTTCTACTATCTCGCACAAGCGGTCGTAGCGGCGGCGCGGTCGCGCGGCAAGCGGTTACCTTTGCTTACGCCGGAGTATCTGCCGGACCTCGAAGGATTCGGCCGCCGGTTCTTTCGCGATGTTTTTGGGCGCCTGCCCGAAGGCAGTCTTCTGGTTTTGGACAACTATCAGGAGATTGCCGCGGACAGCGCGCTGCACCGGATGCTGAATGCGGCGATTGCCGAGGTGCCGCAGAACGCGAATCTGGTGGTAATCAGCCGCGCGCAGCCGCCCGCGCTGTTTGTGCGGGCGCAGGTGGCGGGCAGTCTCGCCGTTCTCGGATGGGAGGACTTGCGCCTCCTGCCGGATGAAACCGCTGCCATTGTTGCCCGCCGTGAAGCGCTCGATACACAAATCGTCGCGAGCATTCATGCACGGTCCGGAGGCTGGGTCGCGGGGGTAAGGCTGTTGCTGCAAGGCGAAACCCGCGCAAGGACCGTGACCCCCACCAGTCCGGAAGATCTGGAATCCACGTTCGACTACTTCGCCGCAGAATTTTTTGATGCGGTGCCGGCATCGCTTCAACTGGTTTTGTTGCGGACGGCATTCTTTCCGCGTTTCACTCTCGAGATGGCGGTGGCGATCACCGGTGACCCTGATGCCGGGGAGCAGATTGAGCAACTGTACAAACGGCGCCTGTTCATCGACAGACGTCTGGGCGAAGAAGCCACCTATCAGTACCACGACCTGTTTCGCGCTTTTTTGCGGAACCGCGCAAACCAACGTCTGCCGCCGGAAGAAATCGCATCCGTCACCTCGAAATCAGCAGCGCTACTGCTCGAGTCAAATCTCCCCGATGAGGCTTTCGGCCTGTTTGTTCAGGCAAAAGACTGGGCCCATTCGGAAGAAATTCTTCTCGATCAGGCAGCCAGGCTCATTTCCAGCGGGCGCTGGCTGACTCTTGAGGACTGGGCCAATTCGCTGCCGAAAGAACGTCTGGAGGCAAATCCCTGGTTGCTTTACTGGCTGGGCCGCTCGAAAGCGCTGGTCGATGCGGGGGCGGCGTTTCCAATTCTCGACGCCGCCTACGGTGCTTTCGTCGAGAACCATGATCAATCAGGCCGTCTCCTGTGTGCCGCCGCAGTCGTGGAAACGCTTCACTTTGAAATCGGGCACTGGGAAAAGATGGGCGTATGGCTCAACCGGTTGAAAGAGAATCTCGCGTCACAGAAAGACCCTCTCCCGCCCGATGACGAGTTGCGAGTCCACGCGGCGCTGTTCTGGGCAGCCGAGAACGGCGATCGCGAAAGTGAGTTCGCCGAGTCGTCGGTCGAACGGGTCTTGCAGTTGCTGCCATTCTGCGCCGATGTCAACCTTCGTATCTCGATCGCCAACATCCTTCATTACCATTCAGAACGCACCTTGGACGCGCGGGCGACGCAAATTGCAGCAAGGGAGGCGCGGCGTGCATTGGACTCCGCGGATCTGTCGGCCGATCGTCATGCGTTGTATTACCTTGCTGAAGGTTTTGCGCATATGGATTTCGCAAGATATCCGAAAGCGTTCGAATGCTACGATCGCGCCGATGCCATCATTGAAGCCAGTGGCCTTGCAGGCAGGGATCACATCGCTGCTGTGTGGCGCACTCTTTGTCAGTATGCCTCGGGCGATCTGCAAGCCGCCCAATCGACGCTGATTCGAACCGAGAAAATCAAGGCCGTTGATCTGCACGTGATTACCCAGGTACTCGAGACCGCACGCTCCTGGGTTGCGTTCGGCTGCGACGAATTCGCACGCGCCCTGGAACACAACCGTGCCGCACTCAAAATTGCCGAGACAACGGGCCCATATGCCACTGTGGCATGGACTCTCCCGAATCGCGCATACATGCTGATCGCAGCCGGGCAACCGGAATTAGCCTGTACTCCACTCGAAAGCATAAAGGCGGAGCCCAGACTTGTCGATTATGAACGCATCGGCGGCGCAGTTGCCCTTCTGGATGCCTGGCAGGCGCTTCGATCTGGCGATGAAGCACGCTGCCAAGAGGCATTGCGCGAATCTCTCTGCCTGGCCAAAGACGAACGCGACAGATTGCGGATGCGCTGGTATCCGAAAGCATTGGCAGAGTTGCTTCCGATGGCGCTTGAACGCGGGATCGAGACCGATGCCGCGCGCACACTGATCCGCGAGTGCCGGATCATCCCTTCCCCGCATGCGTCCGATTCCTGGCCTTGGCCGCTCAAGGTCTATACCCTTGGCCGCTTCGAGGTTCTGCTCGATGAAAAGCCGCTGGGATTCGGGCGCAAGGCGCCGAAGCGAACCTTGGCGCTCTTCAAGGCGCTGATCGCACTGGGCGGAACCGATGTTCCGGAGCAACGGCTGATCGACGCACTCTGGCCGGAGCAGGAGGGCGATGCGGCGTCCGAATCGCTGGCCGCCGCATTGCATCGCCTGCGACGGCTGCTGGGCGCCAACGACACCATCCGCCAGAGCGGCGGCAAACTTTCGCTGAACAGTCAATGCGCGTTCGTTGACGCATGGGCGTTCGAAAAGGCCGCCGAAACGCCGGGACGCGAACGCTTGGCACTTTCTCTGTACGAGGGCGGCTTCCTCCAGGGAGAGGGCGAGCCCTGGGCCGCTTCCATGCGCGAAAGACTTCGTGGCAGATTCGTCCGTACGGTCGAAATCGCGGCGCGCAACATCGAATCGTCAGGGCAGTATGAGGCAGCGATCGGCCTGTATTCGCGCGGAATCGAGATGGATGAGTTGATCGAGCCTTTCTATCGCGGCTTGATGCGCTGCTACAGCAATCTGGGCCGTCCTGCCGAAGCGGCAGGCGTGTTCCGCCGCCTGCGCCAGACGCTGTCGATCACACTTGGAACCAAGCCCTCCGCCGAAAGTCAGCGACTGTTCGAAACGCTTCGCCTGCAGTAGTCCCACCATCGACCCCGCTCTGCCGGTGATTTCCCCTTCCCGCGCTCCAGATTTTCGAATCCGTACCCAATTGCTACCCCGTTGACGCCGAAACTGGGTTCCGTGCAAACGAGGAGCGGTTCATGCGCACACCGCGCAGCTACATCGTGCGAATTTATCGTCGGGGATTCCGGACCTTGTCCGGAGTCATCGAGGACACCCGCACGAACACGCAACAGCCCTTCAGAGACATCGAAGAACTGCTTGCCGTGCTGCGCGCGCCCGATTCGCGTGCGCCACCCCCCGGTTGCCGAGGAAAGATCCGATCGACGAAATGAATCAAAGGAGGAACTCATGAAACTCTCATATGTGCTCATTGCAGCCTTAACCGTGGCATTTGGTGTTTCGAGCTTCTCCGCACAAGCGGAGACGCTCGAGCAAACGTCAATCAAAACCAATCAACGGTCGGTCGCCAAGTCAACCGTAACCATCGGCGATGTACCGAATCACGAAGTTTTTCAGGAAACACTAATTTCTTCCATAAAGTATTCGAGTCCCGATTTCAAAGTCAATGAAGAATGGGTGTACTCCCAGACTAACCAAGTCGACGGCAGCGGAACACATCGATGCTATTGGATCGATTTCCATCAAGGCGGCGAGCAGACCTACGGCACTTGCGAAGGTGCCCACAAGACTGCTGTCAAAGAAGACGGAAGCTGGCTGTCAACCTGGGAAGGAAAATACCGCTACGTCGGCGGAACGGGGAAATACAAAAACATCAAAGGCGCCGGCACCTACAAGGGAAAAGTCGGGTCGAAAGAGGCGTTTATCGAAGAGGCTCGGGAGCAGATCGAGTTCTGAGCTGGGATTGCATCGGGCGGCGCGTGCGCTCGTTTCGTACTCGCCTTCCTGCTGGCCGGAAGTACGTCCATTCAACGAAGCAAATCCATTTTGAGGACATCATGAAAATCCAATTACTACTCATTGCGGCCACCACCGTCGCTCTAGGCGTTTCGGGCTGCTCTGCTCTGGCCGAAAAGCGCGAACTTACGTTCGTGAAAACCTCAACGCAAACCATGGCCAAAAGCGCCTTTGCGCTTTCGGAATCCCCGAACCACGAGATCACCCAGGAAGTCATGCATCAACAAATCAAATACTCCAATCCTGATTTTCAGGTGGAGGAGGAGTGGGTGTACGTGCAGGCGGATTCTGTCGACGGCAGTGGCCCGCACAAAGGCTATTTCACCTTCGTTCATACCGGCGGGGAGCGAACCTACGGCAGCTTTGAAGGCAGTCACAAAACCGTCGTCAAAGACGACGGAAACTGGCTCACCACCTGGGAAGGCAAGGTCCGTCACCTTGGCGGTACGGGCAAATACAAAAACATCAAAGGCACTGGCACCTACAAGGGCAAGGTAGGCGCCAAAGAGCCGTTCTACGAGGAGGGCCGGGATCAGATCGAGTTCTGAGCTGCAGTAAAAACGGGCGGTGTGGCTGCCTTTGTGTACCCCTGCAACCTGCACCGCCCCGTTTCTCCAGTGACGGCCTGAGCGTCAGTCAATTGTACAACTCGGGTGTCTAAGCCATCAATTCCATATCCACCGCTGACGCCGAACGGCTGCCGGGGATCGGCCGGTTGTCGGCCGCGTGGTAGGTGAACACGGCTGCGAACTTGGTTTCTCCGGTGAGATTCCGGCCGGCCGCGTGCAGTGTGCGACAGTGAAAGAACAACACGTCGCCTTCGTCGAGTTCCGCGGCTGCCCGTGCGGCCAGCAGCTTCTGGTTTTCTCCGAGATCGTTGCGGAAAAACAAGTCGTCGTCGTACTGCTCCCTCGTGAATTCGATTCTGTGCGAGCCGGGCACCAGCCACAGGCAGCCATTTCCCCGATTCTCGGGCCCGAGGGCGAGCCAGACGGACACCAGTTCGGGTTTTTCGAACGACCAGTAGCGGATGTCCTGATGCCAGCCGGTGGCGCTACTGAAGGCCGGGTTCTTGGTCATGACGCAGTTGTGATGGACCTGCGACAACTCAACCCGTGGCCCGAGAAATTGTCGCAGCCAGTTGGCGATCGCTGAAGAGGTTGCCCATTGTCGGTACAACGGATCGCGCGAACAGGCTTGCAACAGCCGCCGCACGGTACGCCCGCCAGGCGCATCAAGCGAGTCCGGTGCGCCGGGATAGCGCACTTGGGTTTCGTATTCGAGCGGCGGGATTTCACCGGCAAGGTGGCGTATGGCCACCGCCTTCATGGTTTCAGCTGCGAGACCGGGCACCATCGCGCGTGCGATCACGAACCCGCGAGTCTGAAACTGGCTGACTTCAGCAGCCGAAAAATCGGGCACGGTTCGGTGAATTAATCCAGAACATGCGACACCAGACCATCGGCGAGCTTGGGTTCAAACCAGGTGGATTTCGGTGGCATGACTTCCCCGGCATCGGCCACGGCCATCAGGTCTTCCATGCGCGTGGGAAACATTGAAATTGCCAGCGCCACTTCGCCACTATCCACGCGTTGCTCCAATTCCTGAAGACCGCGAATTCCGCCAACAAAATCAATGCGCTTGTCACGACGCGAATCGGTGATGCCGAGCAGCGGCGCGAGCAGGAACTGGCCCAGCAAACTGACATCGAGCCGCTCGACCGGATCATTGACCGGTACCACGGCGACATGAATATTGAGCCGATACCAGTGCCCTGCGACGTAGAGTCCGAATTCACCCGGTTTGGCTGGTTTCATGGCGCCGGGCGCCGGGTGCACTGCGAAATGTTGACCGAGCCTGGACAACAACTCCGCGACACTCAACCCGTGCAGATCGCGCACGACGCGGTTGTAGGGAAGAATGCGCATCTGGTGG
>JANLTJ010000128.1:0-2576 GCA_031362885.1 Betaproteobacteria bacterium | reverse complement strand
GAAGTGATGCAGGAAGGCCAGGTCACGATCGAAGGCACTTCACATGTGCTCGAGTCGCCCTTCATGGTACTGGCCACGCAAAACCCGATTGAGCAGGAAGGCACCTACGCGCTGCCCGAAGCGCAACTCGATCGCTTCCTGATCAAGGTGCGGATCGACTATCCATCCCTGGAAGACGAAATCGCCCTGGTACGTCAGGTGGGCGCCAATCAGGTCGGCGAGAAACTCAACGTCGAGTCGGTGGCAACCCTGCTCCAGCCCGAGCACGTCATCAACCTGCAACGCTTCGCCGCGACGGTGAAAGTCGATGACCAGATTCTCGACTACATGGTGCGCATCGTGCGCACGACGCGCGCATGGAACGGCGTGGCGGCCGGGTCTGGTCCACGCGGCGCCATCGCTCTGCTGCGCGTGGCACGCGCCGCGGCGCTGATTGCCGGTCGCGACTTCGTGACCCCTGACGACGTAAAACGCATGGCCTTGCCGGCACTGCGTCACCGCGTAACGCCGGCACCGGAAATGGAGATCGAGGGCCACACCAGCGATACGCTGCTCGCCGGCATGCTGGAAAAAGTTCCGGCGCCAAGAAATTAAAAGTGGTGTGATTAAAAGCGGCAAACTTGAAAGCGGCGGGTTTGAAGGCAGCGAGTATGAACGAGACAAATTTGAACCAGACGCTGATACGCATGACCCTGCCTCGCCTTTTCCCGGCTCTCGCCCCTCGCCCGGCTCCCCTCTCCCCTCGCGCCTCTACCCTGCGTATCGCATGCTGATTCCATCACGCCGACTGCTCTGGCTGGCGGCATCCATCGCCGTCGGCGGCCTGGCGGCGTCGATCTGGTCGCTCGCGCTGCCGGTCTGGATCGGTGTGAGCGTGTTCATCGCGTTGCTGGTCCTGATCGATGCGGTTCTCGCGCTGCGCCTGCCGATGCCCTGGATACATCGCGTGGTGCCAGGATCGCTGCCCATTGGTGTTGGCCACGAGGTGACGCTGCGCCTGACCCATCGGGGCGCGCGTTCATTGATTCTGGCGGTACACGATCTCACGCCTGCGCACTGCGCGGTCACCGGATTGCCGCAGGATGTAACCATCCCTGCCGGCGGCTGGGCGGAGATGCGCTACCGCCTGACGCCGACGCAGCGCGGCGACATCGTCTTCGGCGGCACCGGCGTGCGGGTCGCCTCGCCGCTGCGCCTGTGGCAGAGGAGCCGGTGCATCGGCAAGGCGCACAGCGTTCGCGTCTACCCGAACTTTGCCGAACTCACCCGGTTCGCCCTGCTGGCCACCGACAACCGTCTGTCGCAGATCGGCATGCTGCAGCGACGCCGCCGCGGCGAGGGCATGGATTTTCATCAGTTGCGCGAGTATCGCGAGGGCGACATGCAGCGCCAGATCGACTGGAAAGCCAGCTCGCGCATGAACAAACTGATCTCGCGCGAGTATCAGGAAGAGCGCGACCAGCAGGTCGTGCTGATGCTCGATTGCGGACGCCGCATGGCGGCGCGGGACGACGCGCTTTCGCACTTCGACCACGCCGTCAACGCCGCCCTCCTGCTGGCCTACGTGAGCCTGCGCCAGGGCGATGCGGTCGGATTGCTGGCCATGTCCGGGCAATCGCGGTGGCTTGCTCCGCGCAAATCGAGAACGACCATCAACCTGCTGCTCAACAACGTCTATGACCTTCAGCCCACGCTCGCGGCAACCGATTATCATCTCGCCGCAATTGACCTGATGAAGCGCACCCGCAAGCGCTCTCTGGTGGTGATCCTGTCGAATCTGAAGGACGAGGACGATGAGACGCTGGCTCCGGCGCTGGCACTGCTGAAGTCGCGCCACCTGGTATTGTTCGCATCCCTGCGTGAAGCCATATTGGGCCGCGCGCTCGCCGCCCGCGTGGACAGTTTCGAGCGCGCGCTGACTCACGCCGCCACCGCCGATTACCTGCGCAGCCGCGACCTGATTTTTCGCCAGATCGAACAAGGCGGCGCGGTATGTGTCGATACCGAGCCCGAGCTTCTGCCAATGGCGCTGGTCAATCGATATATGGACATCAAGCGCGACGGCAGATTGTGACGGCCGCGAGGCCGATGGCAAGGACAACGAGCCGACGACGATTGCCACCAGCCGAAGCAAACGCACCGTCCGCAGGCGATGCCTCGGGCATCTGAACCTGGCCGACGGAGCCTTGAGCTCCTCCACTGCGCGGCGCTGTCGAGGTCGATCATCGAGGCGGCGGCAATAACTCCCCCAGCGTGCGCCTCCACAACCAGGGAAGGCCACGTCGGAGGTCGGGCCGAGCGCCCTGCTGCTCGGAGACGGCCAAGGGCACCGCTTCGCTGTGCTTGGCGGCAACCGCGAATGTAAAGACGTAGCTCGGCTCCTGGCCCTTGCGCAGGTCGCTGATGAGCACACGAGAGCCGTTCTGATGCAGTTTGAAGAAACCCTTGCTGAATGCCGCAATACGCTGCACCCCGTCGATGCCATTCAATTCGGCGGCGAGCGCGTTGCCGCGCGGAAAACGCTCGAAGTTGATGCGCGGCGCGGCATCGAGCAGCGAATAGAAACCTTCGTGGTA
>JANLTJ010000123.1:0-22244 GCA_031362885.1 Betaproteobacteria bacterium | reverse complement strand
CGGGTGATGCGCGCGTGGACCCCAAGAAGCTGCTTACGACTTGCCGCTATTGCGACCTCAAGCCGTTGTGTCGCGTGTACGAAAAAGTGAATGCGCTTGTGGAATACGAAGACTCCGATGAGTAAGCAGCCTCTCCCCCTCAGCTGCGCTCCAAATGTGCCCTTGTACCCCGCCCACAAACCGGGTAATACGGGCTTAGCCAGGGTATCCCGCAAGGGGAGATTTAGAGAAGAACAAACTGTGACAGACGCGAACAAAGGTTTGAAGGCGCCCTCTCCCTCTCCCTCTCCCTCGACGGGACAAGGGAACACTTGGAGCGCAGCAGAGGGCTGGGGAGAGGGTGATGGTTGAGCGCGTACCCTCCGACAAGAAAGAGCGAGACGCCGCGCTCGATGTCCGTCGCTCGTTCATCGTGCAGGCGCCCGCAGGGTCGGGCAAGACCGAACTGCTGGTACAGCGTTACCTGAAGCTGCTCGATACGGTCGAGAAGCCCGAAGAGATCGTCGCCATTACCTTCACCAAAAAGGCCGCTGCGGAAATGCGCAGGCGCGTGATCGAGAAGCTGCCGGCGGAACTCGCGCCGAGGCTGCGCATCCAGACCATCGATGCACTGTGCGCCGCCCTGACGAGGCAGATGCCTGTGCTTGCGCGCTTCGGCGCCCAGCCGGCTGTGGCCGAGGACGCAAATCCGCTATACGAGGAGGCGGCGGCGCGGACGCTGGCCGATTTCACGCCGCCGGTTGCGCGACTGCTGTCGCATCTGGATAACAATATCGCCGATGCCAAGGGCTTGCTTGCCGAAATGCTGGCCCGGCGCGACCAGTGGCTGCGCAAGACCGGCGACGCGCCGACTCGCGAAGAACTGGAAGCAACGCTCGCCCGGGAGAGAGCGCGTCTCATCACCAACGCCCAGGCGCTTTATCCGCAGGCGTCGATCGAGCTGGCCAACGAGTTCCTCACCTTAAAGAATGAGTGGCGCAAGAAGCCCAAACCGGCACCGCCTGAGCTTGCCGGCATTCCAGGATTGCGCGAGGCCTTGGTCGCGCTTCGCGCCGCGCCCCCGGATCGCTATACCGATCCCCAGTGGGAAGCGCTGGAAGCCATCCTTGCACTGCTGCCGCACGCCCTGGCGCAGTTGCTCGCGCTTTTCGGCGAGCGCGGCGAAGTGGATTTCACGCAGATTGCGCACGGAGCATTGCAGGCGCTCGGCACGCCGGACGAGCCGACGGACTTGCTTTTATCCATGGATGCACGCGTGCGGCATCTTCTGGTGGACGAGTTCCAGGACACCTCCAATTCGCAGTGGGAATTGATCGAGAGACTCACCGCAGGCTGGCAACCGGATGACGGACGCACCGCCTTCGTTGTGGGCGACCCGATGCAATCCATCTACCGCTTTCGCGATGCCCAGGTCGGGCTGTTCCTGCGCGCCCGGCGCGCCGGGCTGTCCAATGTCCGGCTCGAGCCGTTGACGCTTTCCACCAATTTCCGTTCGCAGGCGAAAATCGTGGAGTGGGTGAACCGGGCCTTCCCGCATGTGCTGCCCGCGGTGGAGGACGAATCCTCCGGCGCCGTGACGTATTCGCCCTCGGTTGCGTTTCACGCGGGAGAGCCCGATGGCGAACCGACAGTCGAGACTTGTGCGGATCGCGAAGCGGAGGCACGCCGGATTGTCGAGATTGTGAAAGTGGCGCAAGGCAAGACGGCGCTTCTGGTGCGCAATCGCAGCCATCTCGATGCGATAGTCCCCGCGCTGAAGGATGCCGGTCTGCGCTTTCGCGCAGTGGAAATCGAAAAACTCGGTGAAAAGCAAATCGTGCAGGACCTCTATGCCCTCACGCGTGCACTGACCCATCTCGCCGACCGTGTCGCCTGGCTCGCGATCCTGCGCGCGCCATGGTGCGGGTTGACGCTGGACGAACTCTGCGCCTTCTTCGAAGGCAAGGACAAACAAACCATCTGGGAACTGATGCAGAAGCCACAATCAGCGCCAGAAAGTCTTCAGCAGGCCTTCGAAACTCCCTCTCCCCTTGCGGGATACCCTGGCGAAGCCCGGAGTACCCTGTCAGAGGGTTGGGGAGAGGGGGGGCTGTCTCGCCTTTCTCGCCTGCGCGAAGTCCTCGCGCCAGCGCTTGCGAATCGCCTGCGCGGCACGCTGCGCGATCGCGTTGAAGGCGTCTGGCTAGCGTTGGGCGGTCCGGCTTGCGTCGAAGAGGCGACCGAACTTGAAGACGCCGAGATCTACTTCGACGAACTCGAACGCTTGGAAGAAGCGGGCGAACTGACCGATTTTTCCGCCCTCGCGTCCGCCCTAGAAGATCTCTATGCGCTGCCCGACGTGAATGCCGGCGACGATGCCATCGAGATCATGACCATCCACAAGGCGAAGGGTCTGGAATTCGACACCGTCATCGTGCCCGGTCTGGATCGATCCCCGCGCTCGGCAAGAAAGCCGCTGTTCGCCTGGCGCTCTCTCCCCTCTCCCTCCGGGAGAGGGGCCGGGGGTGAGGGAGTTGGAGACAAGGGCACACTTGGAGTGAAGCAGAGGGCACTGCTGCTCGCGCCAATCGATGAAACAGGCGGGGACAAGGAACCGCTCTACCAATACGTCAGAGATCTGGACAAGCAGGCGGAAGACATCGAAGCGGGGCGGTTGCTGTATGTCGCCGCAACACGGGCCAGGACGCGGCTGCATTTACTGGCGTGCCTGAAGGTAGATGTGGACGGCGTGATGAAAATGCCGTCAAAAAGGAGTTTGCTGGGAATCGCTTGGGACGCATTCCCGGATATTTCCATTCCCGTGAGAGCAGAGGACCTCAATCAGCCCCCCTCTCCCCTTGCGGGATACCCTGGCGAAGCCCGGAGTACCCTGTCAGAGGGCCGGGGAGAGGGGGGGTACCTGCGCCGTCTCCCGTCGAACTTCAAATTGCCTGCGTCGCCCGCAGCGGTGCAGTGGAACTCGCCTGCAGAGGAACGCGCGGAGGAACAAGTGGAATTCTCCTGGGTTGGAGAGACGGCGCGGCATATCGGCACCGTAGTCCACGCCTGGCTCCATCGCATCGCCGACGATCAACTAAGGGGTTGGGATGCCGCTCGGGTAGCGGCAGTTCGCGCCACCGTCCGCGCGCAACTTTCCGCAGGTGGCGTGAGCGCAACCGAACTCGATGCGGCGGCCGATCGTGTCATCACGGCGTTGCGAAATGCGATCGCCGATGAAAGAGGCCGTTGGATCCTCGGGCCCCATCCACAGGCCAAGAGCGAATACCGGATCCGCACGCCCGAGCGCACGTATGTGATCGACCGCGTATTCCGGGATGCGAATGACGAGCAATGGATCGTGGACTACAAGACCAGCCGCCACGAGGGAGCAGACAGCGAAGGGTTTCTGGACCGGGAACAGAATCGCTATGCCGCACAGCTCGATGCGTACGCGGTGGCGCTCGGCGGCGCGAGCCGCGGGCTATACTTTCCGCTACACGCGGGATGGCGAGACTGGTAGGACATGAAACAGCACGTTGAACTTCAGCGGCGATTCTTGGAAGTTGTCGAGGCAAAGGACGCTGAGGCGGCTGCGCTCGAAAGTTATATTTCTTCAATTTCTGGCACGGATACTGGTATCGGCTGGACAGATATATTTGCCGCCAAAGAGAGCGTTGTCATTCTGGGCGAACCCGGAAGCGGCAAGACCCATGAGATGCGAGAACAAATGGCACGCCTGCGCCAGCAAGGTGCCTGCGCTGTAATCGTCGAACTGGGGCAGGTCGTCAGCACTCAGGCGCCGCCATTGAGCCATGATGATTCGGCGGCCTTGGCACGATGGCGTGAGGATAAGGCCGATGCATGGCTATTTCTTGATGCCGTGGACGAGTCGAAACTCGTGCGCATTAGTGATTTTGGCGCTGCATTAAAGAATATTTCGACCTGGGTAGGGTCACAGCGCGAACGCACCCATTACGTAATCAGCTCTCGCATCAGCGAATGGCGCTCTGATGCCGACAAGGAATTGGTCGAAAGCGAGCTTCTCGGCACAAGTGATACATCTCAGGCCGAGCAAAGTAATTCGTCTGCGGCCATGCCTGGATCTGATTTCGGCCTTGGTCTTACGCGGACGTCCGCGCAATCGAAGCCTGTATCGGTGAGAGATACAGATCGCATTCCGTCAAAACTGAAGATCGTCAAACTTCTTCCTCTGACGCGCGATCAAGTACTGCATTTCCTACAGACGTTCGGCGGCGATCCGCACCAGTTTCTGGACGCGGTGGAACGGATTGACGCTCTTGAATTCGTAGGACGACCAGATGATGCGCGCGATCTATACGCTCTGTGGAGAAATACGGGCCGTCTCGGCACCAAGATTGAAATGCTTGAACAATCCACGGAAATCAAGTTGCAGTTGAAAGAGGACCGTTCGGGGGTGCCACTTTCCCGACTTCTGGAAGGCGCGGAAACGGTCTGCGCTTGCCTGCATTTGTCCCGGAATCTCGCCATCGTGATCGATCAACAAGGCGACGATATGCTCATCGATTCAATCCCGTTGCGCTCATGTCTCCCGCAGGATTGGTCTGAGAAGGAACGGCATTCGCTGATCCAGCGTCCGATCTTCGATGGCGCAACCTACGGAAGGATTCGACTGCATCACCGAACCCATCAGGACTATCTGGCTGCCTGCTGGCTTCGCGCGCTGATGGATGCCGAATGCCCTTACTCGGAGCTTCGCCAGATCGTTTTTGACGAGCGTAGTGACGGTAATTTGATTCTGCGACCTTTTATGACCAGCGTGGCGACTTGGCTCGCGTGCATTGCTCCCCACAACTCACGCTGGATTGAGGCATTACACGGTGACCTCCTCACGCACGCGCCATGGGCTTTCCTCGCGCACGGCGACCCTCAGAGCCTGCCGGTCCAATATCGGCTCAATGTGCTTCGCAACATTGTCGAACATTTTCGCGGCCGCGATCATGTCCAGATTGATTGGGATCGCTCTACTTTGAAGCGTTTCGCCGATCCCGCGCTTGCGGGCGATCTGGCCACGTGGATCGCCGACCCATCGACAAGCGCAGATATCCGCGCCGATTACATGTTCCTGGTCCAGTTAGGGCAGTTGCACGCTGCGATGCAACCCGTAGTTGATATTGCGACGAGCTATGGAGCTGATGAATACCTGCGAGTCACTGCGCTCGGCTGCATCGCGCGGACGGGGTCAATCGAACAACGCAGTGCGGTCTTGACGGCAGCGCTATCTGAACCGCGATTGTCAATCCGAATCGCAGGCTGGATCGCAAGTTGCGTTTATCCGGCCATCGCAGATGAAACCGGTCTATTTGATATTCTCGCCAGAATTTCTGCCCAGCGTTCCAAGATTTCGATTTCGAGTCTAGATCAGTTCGAGCGTGAAGTGGTAATGGCGCGGGACGGGATTTCCGGCAAAGCTTCTGAACGATTCCTGCAAGCCCTGACCAGCTTCCTCCGTGACGATACCGGAGCTTGCCGAAAAGACCGCGCGTGGGCGGCGGATTGGTTGGAACCTTCGATTGCTCGGTTGTTGCGCCGCCCCGCTCTTGAAGAAGCCGAGTCGATGCTAATAATCGATGCGCTTGCGTTGCTTTGCTCCGCCCGGGAATCACATTTGACGCAGGAGTGGCGATCCGACAAAGACGAATCTCTGAATAAGTTGTCCCTTGCGCACCCCTTACTACGCCGACAATGGTTCTTGCGGCGATACGACGAGTCTGGCAGAGAGCAAGGGAGGAAACGTAGTAATTTTGTCCAAATCGCGGATCGCTACGACGTGATCGCGCCGCACCCCGATGATCGACACTGGTGGTTCGATGACGCGTTGTTGGGTGCCGACACGAAGAGGGCATTTGCACTGCGCGCCGGCCTTTCCCTTCCCAAGGGTACCAACAAGCCGGGTCGCAGTTGGCCGCCCTTGCGGATAATTGTGGCATCGATTCGGGACCATGCCCTTCGCACCGTCCTCTGGCAAATCCTGATCTCAGACTTGAGCTTCCCCTGGCATAGGCTAAAAAACAAATGGCAGGGGGAGTGGAGTCAAAACTACTACTGGAAACAGAAATGGAATCCTGTTCGAGAGCGGTACTGGCATTGGGTCAACAAAATTCACTTCCTTCGAAAAAAACGAAGTATTGCGGTTGGGGGCTGGTGGAATGCCTGTGACCACGTTGTGGAGCGTGCCCGCCACCTCGCTCGCGATAAATCCCACTCACGATGGGGCGGACTTGATGCGACCGATATTGGAAAGCCGTATGGACCGCTTGTCGGCAAAGCGGTCCGTGCTGGACTTGACAAACACTGGCGACAAAATTCACCATCCTTACCCCACGAAAAACCGGAACGTAATGAGACTCTCAAAACGACAGTGCTCGGGTTGGTAGCGCTGGACCTTGCTTATTCAGAATACGAGACGAATTATTTCGCTTATCTATCGGAAAGCGAGGCATCCGTCGCGGCACGCTACGCTTTGAACGAACTGAATGGTTTTCCCGGCTGGATGCCGATCCTAGTTGCACACCACAGGCATGCGGTGCAAAAAATATTTGACGAAGCGATTCGCGGCGAATGGCAGAAAACATTGGCAGATACCGAGTTCGGCTCCGAAACTCTGGGGCTCCTAGCGTGGAACGATAGCAATCTACCCCAAATCGCACTGCCGACCGTGAGAGCCCTGCTCCTCGAATCCACCACGCCCAACTTGCAGGTACTTACGTCGGCACTACAAGTGGCAATCAAACACGACACAGGCGCGCGTGATTGGCTTGTTCCCCTCGCGCGAAAGCATCTCGGCGAAACCACCGCCTCCGATCAGGCGGCCTGGGTTTGGCTAATAGCTCTGATGCAGTTCGATGCCGACGCGGGGTTCGATATCCTCGAACAGTGGGCAAACGATCTTGCTCCCGATGCCACTTCGGACTTGGCAACGCGTCTATGCGCATCTCTGGCGAACCGGCACCAACGCAGCATTTCCATTAACAATCCAGATTTTTGGCGGCCCAAGTTCTTGTTGCGTTTCATCCCGTGGGTATTTCAACATGTTCAGCCTGAAAACGATCCCGTTCACGAAGGCGCGTACTCCCCGACGCCGCACGACGATGCCGCCCGCTTTCGCCCGCAACTGATAGAGGCACTCGTTACCTCTGATATGGAAGGAGCGGAGGAAACCTTGTGTCAATTGGTCTCGGTGCCGGAACTTGCCCGGCAACGCGATTGGCTCATAGCCTCAATTGACCGTCGACGCGCAAGAGTTGCAGACAATCTTCGTCTTGAACCCGGCGATGTTTTTGAGTTACGCGCCAAGCACGAAAGACCGCCCCGTAGCCGTTCCGACCTGTTTCACATCGCATCAACCCAACTTCGTGCGATCAAGGAATTTGTCGAGCTATCCGAAAACAGCATTCGCAGAGAAGCTAATGTTTCGGATTGGAAGGAAAACGACTATCGATTTTGGATCAAGAAGCATCTTGACGCCGCGAGCCATGGTCGTTACGTGCTTTCCGCGGATGCAGAGATTGACCCCGGCAAATTTCCGGACCTGCGATTCGAAAATCCCGATATCGATGGCGCAATTTCGGTCGAAGTCAAAGTCGCGGATGTGTGGTCTCATGTCGAGTTAATGGGCGCGTTGAGGGATCAATTGGTGAGACAGTACCTGCGTGCCCACAATGCCAGCTACGGTATCTATCTGCTTTTTCACAACGGCAAGAAGAAACAGTGGATTACCGACGGACAAACTCCCAGAGACTGGGAGGGGCTCCTATCCGATTTACAGGCGCTGGCAGATCAAATTAAGGCGCAGCAAAGAAATATCGAGCGTCTTGTTATTATCGGTATCGACGTGACAAAGCCCGACATCTGATATCGACACGGATGTATTAAGGACACAGGGGAGGCCTGCCTTTCGCCTCCACCGCTCTGCAGGCTGGCGGGACCGGTAGCGCAGAGTGAGGGCGAACGGAACTGGTTATGCCCATGGCTGAGGCGAAAAAATGGCCGAAGGGTTCGCCTTCGGCCTGTCAATTGTTACTGACCTCATCGGATCTCCACCAGCTCCTTGAGCATCCCGTCGAGGCCACCGAACACCGAGATCTTGTCGATCTTCTCGGTCACCTTTTCCAGAGTCTCCAGCTCCTTCAGCCGCGGCGTGTTTTCCATCACTCGCGCGGTATTCAGCAGCGAGCGGGTCGCAGCGGTTTCTTCACGACGGCGAATCACGTTCGCCATCGCGATCTTGAACCCGATTCACACCTGATGGTTTACCGCGGCACGCATAGTGTTTCGCACGGAACGCCGTCTCCATCGCCATCCAGGGTGCTGATGCCGCACCGGGCCAGGTAATCCCGGGCTTCGTCGCAGTCGGTCATTTGGGAGCAAAACCTTTTGGCGCATGCCGGCTCCGGCTTCGGTGCCGAAGGCCCGGTTGTGGTGGGAAAGGGCGCCTGGGTTGCGGAGTGCGATGGATGCAGCTTGCGCCATTGCGAGGGTTCGATCATTTGGTCTCCCGCCCACAATCCGCGCCTGGAACTCTGCGCTTCGCGTAGCAATGTGATCAGCTCTTGATGGTTGTGGAAGCGCGACGATTCCCAAGCCATGCCGAGGCGCACTTGCTCATGACTGAGGTTGATGTTGCCGATGCGCACATCCGCGATCATGCGTCCATAAACATCGATGGCCCGACTGATCACCTGTACCTGCCTGTTCATGACCAATCCGGCTAGAGATTGTCGTGCTTCTTCTCCAAATGGCTGCGCGAGTTCCGGCGCGTCGATTCCAACCAGACGCACTTTGACCGGGTTGTTTTCCTGCAAGACCAGGAGCGTATCGCCATCCAGAACGGCAATCACCTTGCCGGAAAAGTCCACTCCGCGTGCCGCACCCGCCGCACACAGCAGGGCTGCACATAACACCATACCAATGGTTTTCATGGCTGCTGGTATTGATCGATGTGGGGTCACAACGGCAGAGTCCGGTCAGAAATTGATCGAAGGTTTGTGAGGGCGGCATGGATGCCTGGAGCCTTGCTGGCAATCTATTGCTATCGTGAGGAACATCGTCGTAACCTGTTCAGCAGTTGTGCCAATTGGCCCGGAGTTCACTTTATGAATCGGGGAAAGTGTCTCAAACAAACGGAGCCACTTCCAACACAACCAGGAACATCCATTGACACGATCGTGTCGCTTGGCTCATTCGCCTGGCTCATTCGTTTGGCGCGGAGCGTCGTTTCACGAGGTTTCGCAGAACGAAGCGAGTGCCCCGTTCCCATAACCACCATGCCGCAATGCCTCCGACAATCCCCGCCAGCACACCCAAAGCCGGGAATTGAGTGATGCCCGTGCGATACCAAATGTTCCGAGCGGTGTAATGCATGATAAAGATGAACATGGACGCGCCTGATACCAGATATATGACTTTGTTCACCGGGTAAGGCACTTGCACCTTCTCTACGAACAGCAGGGCCATGCATCCAATCCACATCCATGCCACCGGGCTTGGGATCAATTGCCCCGCGAACGGATTCCAGCCCAGCAGAACAGTCGACAGCGCGAACACGATGCAGACGGTGATGATCTTTTGCCGTCGCGAGGCGGCGCACTGCAACATCCAACCCAACGCAAATAGCCACATCAACATATGGGGCACTCGATTGTAGAGGTGCTCGGCACTCCATATCCGGGGGATCAGAAGCATGAAGGCGATCAGGACCAGAAGCATGCCAAAGCCGAAGCGGAAGGGGTCGGCCTGTGCGCGTGCCCTGAACGCTGGAACCGCAAGCAATGCCGCCACTATAAGAAGGATTTGAGGCAACACCTCCAGGTACCAGAACCCGAACTCCTGCTGGCTCGCGGCTTTCCAGTTCCCCAGCAACGCCAGTTGCTGTACATCAAATCTTCCAGTCTTTACCTGAAGCACCGCTAGTGCCAGCACGGTTGGAACGGCAATCCGAAGCAGGGTTGAGATCGCCGGCATCACCGACTCTGTCTTGACTATTCTCGCCAACTGGAATCGGGCGAAGTTAAACCCCGAGATCACCAACAGCAAGTACACTCCGCCAGGAAGCTTTGTCAGATTAAAATGATTTGACACTATCGCGGTGATCGCCAGGCACCGAAATAGTGAAGCCGTGTCAACCTGGTGCAAGAAGACTCTCGGCGACAGGATCTTTTCAAGCGCGTCAACCTCGAGATTTTGCCACCCCTCCGGCAAATGGCCCAGAATATTTTCCAATACCATTACGGCTTCAACGAAGTTCAGTGAATCGCCTCCGAGGCTCACGAAGGTGTCGTGACCTTGCACGGGACTGCCCGGGAATAGCCTTTCGTAAAGGGAGCGAACACTCTCAGTTTTGGACCTTGCCGATGAAGCACGGCCCACATTGTCGAGACGGTACGCGCTTACCGAGGAGCCGCGGGCTGTGGGAGGCACCAGCATGCGTGTGATCGCAGGGTAGTCGACCTTGCCGGACGGCAACTGCGGGAACGCATCGACCTCCCGCACCTGGATGGCGCTTGCCGGAAGTTCGCACTTTGCGCTTAGAACGTTTGAGATCGCGCCCGCCTTCCCCCTGTCAAGTGTCAAAACTATCAGCGCACTATCGCTGCCACCGCACACGGCCCGGTAGCCCTCCTGGTCAAGGTATTGTTCAAGTTCATCCAGGCCGATGCGCAAGCCGAAGAGCTTGAGAAATCTGCTCTTGCGACCCGTGATCTTGAATAGGCCCTGGCGCGTAAGGCAACCCATGTCGCCAGTCACGAGATGCTGAGTCTTTCGACCCAATGCGAGGTCTTGGGCGGAGGTGGCGTAACCCAACATTACATTGGGGCCCTCGTATACCAGTTCGCCTTCGACATCTTCTCTTGTGATTTCTCGGCCCTGGGCGTCCAACAGACGCAACGACCCGCCTGGGATGGCCAGGCCGATACAATCGGGATTGTCAATCAGCAGTTCCGGCGGCACGTAGGCCATACGCGGCGACGCTTCTGTTTGCCCGTACATCACGTAGAACCGCCAGCCCCGCTGCTGCGCCAGCCGGGCGAAGCGCAGTACCTTGTCCCGAGGCAGGCGGCCTCCCGCCTGGGTGAGGGTACGGAGCTTGGGAAGATCGAGTTTCTCGAAGCCGATGCTGTCCAGAAGTTCGTAGCTTTGCGGCACGCCGGAAATGCTTGTGCCACCCTGCTCTTTGAAAAAGTGCCACAAGGCAGGTTCGGTCAGCGATCGTCGGGTGACCAGCAACGTCGCACCGGCCAGCAAGTGGCTGTTGAGAACCGACAGGCCGTAGGAGTAGCGAAACGGCAGCGTCATCAGCGCGCGGTCATCGGTGGTGATGCGCAAATATTCGATAATCGATCGCGCGTTCGCCAAGAGACCGGCGTACGACAAGCGTACGAACTTCACCATTCCGGTTGAACCGGAAGTCGGCAGCAATACCGCCAGTTCCGGGTGAAGATTCATTGTTGCGGAACTGTGGACTGACAGTCTCCACTCGCCGTTCACCTCAGCGAAAATCCAATTGGGGGCAAAGGTGGCCTTGACTTGTGCGAGATAGCCGGGGTGCCCGGGCGGGATGAGCATCACCACGTGGCCGTGGCACAGGGCAGCCAGATAAGCTGTGATGGCTTCGGGTGCGTTCTCAGCCTGGATCAGCAAAAGCGAGCGCGTGTGGCCCAACTTGGTGGAGAACGCTTTGACACGCTGTGTCAGTTCCGCGTAGCTCCACGTGGTACCGTCCCCAAGAATTAACGCTGAGTCTTCGGCCTTGCCGTTCAAGAAAGTCAAATGGATGTCGCTCGCCGAACCGTGCGCCGAATACTCAACGTGAGAAGCCGACATATTCTGTTTCCCCCGTGGAGTTCTCTTCTGTGTCCGGTCCCACTGCGCCTGAGAACGGCCGAACCGAAGCTGAGTCTGCCCGGGGTTCTTGTGGAGGCCAGTTGCGTTAAGTCTATGCTACCGAGGTGGAATTCTCGGCGAGTTGCCGATAACAGTTTGCCTGAGCTTCGGCCGTTCGAAGGGCTCCAGCAGTCGGCGGTGATTGGACCAGGACGTCCAATGCAGAGTCGCCGATTCCACGGCTTCCTTGGTTTTCCAGGAGGCATGTCGGTGAATCAATTCGGCCTTGTGGAGCCCATTCATGGTTTAAGCCAGGGCATTTTCGTAGCTGTCGCCACGACTGCCCATTGAAGGTTCGGTCCTGGCTTGGGCGAGGGGCCCGGTGTAATCAGCATTGAATTGACGATTGACGTGATCCAGCCGACAGGGTTGTGGCTTGTCCTGAACCGGGGCGCGCGCGACCTTGCCAAGCCGGACACCTTGCAAGCCCAGACACAGCAGCAGTCGTTCGACCGGACAAAAGGCCATGTTGGTGTACCTCTTCTGTTCATCTGATGCTGGGCCGATGCCGCGCAAATAGCCGAAACTGCATGTCCGAAAACGGCTGGCGCCAGCGCCGGAACCGGCGCACGATTGCGCCATGAAACTCGACTTCACCACACAACTCGACCCGGAAAGCTGTTACCAGGCGCTGACCAGCCGCGATGCACGCTTCGACGGGCTGCTTTATGTCGGCGTCGCGTCGACCGGTATTTATTGCAGGCTGATCTGCAATTCGCGCCGGCCATTGAAGCGCAATTGTACGTTTTATTCAAACACCGCCGCGGCCGAACAGGCCGGTTTTCGACCGTGCCTGCGTTGCCGGCCGGAGTTGGCGCCCGGCAATTCCCTGGTGGATTCGCGCAACCGGCTGGCCGTGGCGCTGGCGCGGCGTATCGAGGACGGAGCGTTGAACGAACTGAGCGTGCCGGAACTCGCCCGGGAAATGGGCATCAGCGACCGTCATCTGCGGCGCGTGATCCAGGACGAATTCGGCGTGTCGCCCAACAAGCTGCTGGAAACGCAGCGGCTGTTGAGCGCGAAACTCATGCTGACCGATACCAGATTGCCGGTTACACAAATTGCCTACGCCAGCGGATTTGCCAGCCTGCGGCGTTTCAACGACGCCTTCCGAACCCATTACCGCTTGAATCCGAGCCAGTTCCGGGGCAGCGCGGGCAGTGCAAAACAAGCGGATCATTTTCAGTTCAATCTGGCCTATCGGCCGCCGCTTGATTGGGACGCGTTGCTGGGGTTTCTGGGCCGGCGGCTCTACGCGGGGGTCGAGGCCGTGATAGATGACGCGTATTTGCGCACGGTCAGCATCGCCGGTCACAACGGCTGGATTCGCGTGCGGCGGAACGCGCGCCGCGATGCGCTCGCGGTCGAGATCGCTCCGGGGCTCGCGCGCGTCATTCCAGCGGTGTTGGCGCGGGTTCGGCGCTTGTTTGATCTGGCGGCGGAGCCCGGGCGTATCGCGCAGCGTCTGGGAGAGCTGGCCGCAGCCTGCCCGGGCCTGCGTTTGCCCGGAGCGTTCGATGGTTATGAAGTGGCCATTCGCGCAGTGCTCGGCCAGCAGATCAGCGTCAAGGCGGCAACGACCATCGCCGGACGCTTCGCCGAGACTTTCGGCGAAGCGGTCGAATCGCCGTTTACGCAATTGCGTTTGTTAACGCCAACTGCACATCACGTTGCCAATTCCAATGCCGCGGCGCTGATGAAAATCGGGGTGACCTCGGCACGTGCAAATACACTCCTTGGGTTGTCGCGGGCCATGGTCGGCAATCCGCAATTGCTGGAGCCCGGAGCTGATGTGGATGCGGCGATGGCCCGGCTCAAAGAACTGCCCGGCATCGGCGAATGGACGGCGCAATATCTGGCGATGCGCGCCTTCTCCTGGCCGGATGCCTTTCCGGCAACCGACCTCGGAATACGCAAGGCGCTTGGCACCGGCAGCGAGCGCGAGATTCTGGCTATAGCGGAAGGCTGGCGTCCCTGGCGCGGCTATGCCGCCATGCATCTATGGAGAACCCTGTCATGAAGACTTTCTATACGACGTCCGAAAGCCCGGTCGGGCCACTATTACTGCTGTCCGACGCAACCTCGCTGACCGGACTGCATACCGACAACGATAAGCATCGTCCCGCAGTCCAGCCCGACTGGGTTCGCGACGACTACGCCGTACCGTTCGCGGAAGTCAAAGCGCAACTTCGGGCCTATTTCGAAGGCCGGCTGACCACATTTGATTTGCCGCTGGCGGCGCAAGGCACTGAGTTTCAGATGACCGTGTGGCGTGAACTGCGCAATATTCCGTTCGGTGAAACCATTTCCTATGCCGAACTGGCTCGCCGTATCGGCCGGCCGACGGCGTCACGCGCGGTCGGGCACTCGAATGCGCGCAATCCGATCTCCATCATCGTGCCCTGCCATCGGGTGATCGGTGCGGATAAGTCGCTCACCGGTTATGCCGGAGGGCTGGATCGCAAGCGCATGTTGCTGGCCCTGGAAGCGAAAAATGCAGGAGCGATAGGCGAGGGGCGAGGCCCGAGCAAGGGGCAACGGGCGCTTGGTCAGATGTAAGTTGACTGGCAAGCGCGGGATGGGGTTGCCGATTTGCGCTCAGGATTGCGGCGTGGTGTCGCGCCCTCGCGCAACGCTTTTTGCCAGCCTTGAGAGCCGCGCATCGGCAATGCCGGCGGCTTGCAGCCCGGCCGCGGTATTCATCAGGTATTCCGCGCAGGGGCCGTATTGACCAACTGCCCTGCGGGCGATCGACACGATGCGCCGGTCATCGAGCCTGCCGGTATAGCCGGGATGATCCCGCCTCACCACGAAGGCGATGGCCCGAAGGGAACGATTGCCGATGTTCACCGTGACCCAGGCCGGGCGATAGGTGCCGGCCACCATTTCGCGCCGCCACAGCAAACGCAGATCCTCCGCGGCGCTATGCGCGTTCAGGCGGTAGGCGATGCCGCGGCAGGATCCGCCGCGGTCAAGCGCCAGCACCAGGCCGGGAAACGCGGGTGTGCCGCGATTGATTTTTGACCAAACGTAAAAGCCGCGATGATAGCCGTGAACCCTTGCCGGTTCACGCGCGGCATATTCCATCAGCGGGCTCCAGATCAGTGAGCCGTAGCCGAACACCCAATACGGTTCGCCCGCGCGATGTCCCGCCAGGGTGTCCTCAAGTGAACGCGCAACGGCTTCATCGGACATCAGCAGATGCGCGTGACCGGAATCGCGCACGGCCTGGCGCACGCCGTCGCGTTCGAGCACGGCTCGATTGATCCTGGTCACTGCGTCTCCGTCATGTCGATCCTGGTGTGTTTAAGGCCCCGCAATGCTTGCGTGTCTGGTGTTTCGGCGGTGGATTATCTGATAATGTGCGGAGAAAATCGACCGCATCCGCGGCACGAACCACAACCCGGCCCTGTTATCCGCCCCGCGAGTGATCTGCATGCCGACCCTCACCACTGATGATAGCGTCAAACTCTACTACGAGGAATGCGGTGCCGGCACGCCGATCGTGTTCGTGCATGAATTCGCCGGCGACTTTCGCACCTGGGAGGCGCAACTGCGCCATTTTTCGCGCCGCCATCGCTGCATTGCCTACAACGCGCGCGGTTATCTGCCCTCCGATGTGCCGGAGCAATTCGAGCGTTACTCACAGGATCGCGCCCGCGACGACATCCGCAGCGTGATGGATGCACTCAAAATCGAGCGGGCGCATATCGTGGGTAATTCGATGGGTGGGTTCGCCACGCTGCATTTCGGCATGGCGTATTCGCAGCGCGCTGCCTCGCTCGTCGTTGCCGGCTGCGGATACGGCGCACATCCCGATCAGCACGAAAAATTTCAGGCCCAGGCGAAGGAACTCGCGCAGACCATGCTGGACAAAGGCATGGCGCATGTCGCGGCGACTTACGGATACGGGCCGGGCCGGTTGCAACTGAAACAGAAAGACCCGCGCGGATTCGCGGAATTCGAGCGCCAGTTTGCTGAGCACTCGGCGCAGGGTTCCGCCAATACCATGCTCGGCTATCAGGGGCGGCGGCCATCGCTTTATAAACTCACGGCCGAGATGGCGCGCATCTCGGCGCCGTTAATGATCGTGCTGGGCGATGCTGACGATGGCGCGCTGGATGCCTCGGTCATGATGAAACGCAGCATCCCCGGTGCAACCCTCGCGGTGATGCCGGGCTGCGGCCATATGACCAATCTCGAAGACCCGGCTTTGTTTAACCGCCTGCTGGAAGATTTCTTTCACCAGGTCGAGTCCGGCCGCTGGCCATCGGGGGACAGGTCTTGAAGTGTTGTTACGTTAAAGTTCTCCCTCATCCCCATCCCTTCCCCCGGAGGGGGAAGGGCGGTTTGTCCCTGGCCCCTAGCCTCTAGTCCCTAGCCCCTCACCATGGAAGCCTTATCCCATTTGCGCGTCATTGACCTTACGCGCGTGCGCGCCGGGCCGACCTGCGTCAGGCAGTTCGCCGACTGGGGCGCGGACGTGATCAAAGTGGAAATGCCCGATGGTGAAGACATGCTCGGCGAGCGGCACGGCTCCGATTTCCAGAACCTGCATCGCAACAAGCGCTCGGTCACGCTGAATCTGAAGGACCCGCGCGGGCTGGAGGTGTTCAAAAGTTTGGCGAAAACCGCCGACGTGCTGGTCGAGAACTACCGGCCCGACGTCAAGCACAAGCTCGGCATCGATTACGAAACGCTCGCGGCGGACAATCCGAAGCTCATTTACGCCAGCATTTCAGGCTTCGGTCAGGATGGGCCGTATCGCGAACGCGCCGGCTTCGACCAGGTCGCGCAGGGCATGAGCGGGCTCATGTGGGTGACGGGATTGCCGGGGCAGGGGCCGGTGCGCGCCGGTATTCCGGTAGCGGATTTGAGTGCCGGACTGTTCGCCGCGATCGGCATTTTGATTGCGCTGCAGGAACGCGGCCGTTCCGGCAAGGGTCAGTGGGTGCAGAGCTCGCTGCTCTCTTCGATGATCGCGATGATGGATTTCCAGGCCGCGCGCTGGCTGATGGAAGGCGAAGTGCCGGGACAGGCGGGCAACGACCACCCGACCTCGATGCCGACCAGCGTCTATCCGACGAGCGATGGATTCGTGAACATCGCCGCCTCGGGAAACCCCATTTTTGCGCGCTTGTGCGAAGCGTTCGGCGATCCGGCACTCGCCCTCCATCCGGACTACGTGAGCGCAGGCCTGCGCTCAAAGCATCGTGCCGCGTTAAACGAAGCCATTGCCCGGCACACGCGGCGCTACACCTCGGCGGCGTTGATTGAAACGCTCGCGGCTGCGGGAGTGCCTTGCGGACCGATTTACAAGATGGATGAAGTATTCGCCGACCCGCAGGTGAGGCATCTCGGCATGGCCGTGACAGTGCCGAAGTCTGAAGGCGGTGAACTGACATTGGTCGGTCAGCCGATCACGCTGTCGCGCACGCCCTCGCGCATGAAACACAGCGCCGGCGCGGCCGGCGAGCACAACGATGAAGTCCTGCGCGAGATCGGATACGGCGAAGCCGACATCGCCGCGTTGCGCTCGGCAAAAATCATCTGACCGGCGCGAGCCGCAGAACAATCACGAAGTGATTCAAGGAGAACGCATGAGCAAGGGCAAGCTGCGCGTCGGGCGCGATGGTCCGGTGGGCCGCCTGGTGCTGGACAATCCGCAGCGGCGCAATGCGATCAACGCCGATATGTGGCGGGCGATTCCGCCGGCGATCGCCAGCTTCAATGCCGACGATACGATCCGCTGCATGGTTATTCGCGGCGAAGGCACCCAGGCGTTTGCGGCTGGAGCGGACATTTCCGAATTCGAGACCAACCGTTCCAGTCAGGATCAGGTCGAAGAATACGAAGCGGCAACCGGCGCGGCGCATCTTGCGATCGAGACGGCACCGAAACCAGTGATTGCGCTGATCCACGGTTTTTGCGTTGGCGGTGGCATGGCGCTTGCCCTGTCCTGCGATCTGCGCTACGCGGATGCGTCCAGCCGCTTTGCCGTACCCGCCGCGCGCCTGGGTCTCGGTTACGGCGTGCACGGCACCGGCCGGCTGGTTGCCACGGTCGGCCACGCGGCGGCGCGCGAGATCATGTTCAGTGCGCGCCGTTACGATAGCGCCGAGGCATTGGCCATGGGTCTTGTGAATCGCGTGTTGCCGGACGCCGACCTGGATGCTTATGTGCAGCAGGTCGCCACCGAATTTTCGTCCAACGCGCCCATGACCATCGCCGCGTCCAAGGCGGTCATCAATGCGCTGGTGGAACCCGCGGGGGATTTCTCCGCGGTGCAAGCCGCGATTTTGCGCTGCATGAAGAGCGAAGACTACATCGAAGGCCGCCGCGCCTTCATGGAGAAACGCAAACCGGTGTTCAAAGGCAGGTAAACCATGTCCGCTGCCGCGGTGCTCAAACAGGCCGCCGACTCACTGCTGCGTCGGGCCGTTGATGCGGGTGACGTGCCGGGTGTGGCGGCCATGGTCTGCGACCGGGACGCGACGCTTTACGAAGGGGCGTTCGGCACGCGCAGGCTGGGCGCGAACAAGCCGATGACGATCGACTCGGTGATGTGGATCGCGTCGATGACGAAGCCCATCACCTGCACTGCCGTCATGCAGCTGGTGGAGCGGGGCAGGGTCGGCCTCGATGACGACATGGGCCGCCTGGTGCCGGAGATCGCATCGGTGCAGGTGCTGGAAGGTTTCGATGCCGGGGGTGCGCCCCGGTTGCGCGCGCCAAAAAATCCGATCACCCTTCGCCATCTGCTGACCCATACATCGGGATACGGCTATGGCATGTGGAATCAGCCGATTGCGCGTTTCATGGAGATCACCGGTTTGCCGGCGGCTTCAAGTTGTCAGAACGCTGCGCTGCGCCTGCCGTTGCTGTTCGATCCCGGCGAGCGCTGGAATTACGGCATCAATATCGAAATGGTCGGCAAGGTCATCGAGGCGCTCAGCGGGAGCAAGCTCGGTGCATATCTCCAGGAACACGTGCTTGAGCCGCTGGGCATGTACAGCACCGGCTTTCGCATTACGCCATCAATGCGAAAACGCATGGTGCGCCTGCACGAGCGCGCCGCGGACGGCGCACTCACCTCCGGCGATTTCGAAGTGCCGCAGGAACCGGAGTTCGAAATGGGCGGTGGCGGCCTGTACTCCACGGCGGCCGATTACCTGGCTCTGGTGCGCATGTTCCTCAATCGCGGCACCGGCAATGGCAACCGCGTGCTTGCGGCCGACACCGTGCAACAGATGTGCAGCAATCACCTGGGAGAGCGTCGCGTCGCGCTGATGCGCACGGCCGATGCGTCGAAGTCGAACGATGTCGAATTTTTTCCGGGGCTGGCCAAGGGCTGGGGCCTGGGATTCATGATCAATCACGAGCGCGCGCCTACAGGGCGTTGCGCCGGCAGCCTGGCTTGGGCGGGATTGTCGAATTGCTATTTCTGGATCGATCCGCTCAGCGGTATCGGCGCGGTTTATCTGACACAGATTCTGCCTTTTGCCGACGTGAAATCGCTGCCACTGTATTTGAATTTTGAGAAGCAGGTCTACGGATGCCTGTTCCGGTAACGGACATGCCGTCAGGGAATTGAAAGGGATGTTTGCGCACCGAATTTCGCGCGAAGTCCTCAGAACCGGTAACGCAATTCGAACCCGGCCTCAAGCGTGAAATTGGCCGGTTCCATGGCGCCGAATCCGCCGCCGATGAGTACGACGTCCGAGTCTTCGATGTCCCAGTAATGCACCCACGGGCCAAAGGAAAAATTGCCGTTTTCCAGCATCAGATACACGCGATAGCCGTAGCCGTCGTCCTGGGTGTTGCTCGCGTCAGAAAAACCAAGTTGCGTATCGCTCAACTTGGATACCTGAGTTCCGCTGAGAAATATGTCGTACTCAATGGTCGGTGCGATGACCCACTGGCCGCCTGCCCTGAAGCGCAGGGTCATTCCCACCGGCGCATAGAAGTACTCGGAATATCGCCGGTAGCCGACCGCGCCAGTTGAGGTGCGTCCGCGCAAGTCGTTATACAGGTAGCGGTAGCCGAGACCGAGGTACGGCGACAAGGAGACGTGGTCACTCAGACGCAGGTTGGGGCCGAGAACGGTGCGCAACTCTGTGATCAAGTCCTCATTGTTGCGCTTGGTGCCCGATCCCTGGTACTTCAGTGAGCCATAGGAAATGCGGCCGTCCATGCGGATAAAGCCGACGTGATCGCCAATGATCGCCGTGTATGCTCCGACAACACCCATGCGTTTTCCCGACAGTACGACATCAATCAGATCACCTGACGGGGTCCGAAGATCCGGTTCTTCGTAGTGGTAATTCGCGATCTGCCCGCCCAATTCCCAGCCTTGCCGGCTGAGCAGCGGATTAGGCCGGTCGGTCTGTGCAATCGCGGACGTGGATGTGACCGCGAGCATCGCGGCAACCAGGATCGAGTGACTCATTGACCACCTATGTAAGTTAATTCTGCAACTGGACCCAACCCGCGCAAACTCGCGGTCCGGTACACGAAGGTCGCTTCTGCTGGTATTAAAAATGTGCAGGATCGCAACCTGGAGATAGTACAGGGAACCTGAATCGCGCTGACAAATCCCGCCCGTTAACCTAGCGCCCAGCCCGGGAGTCGTCAATCGAAATCAGAGCGATCGGATGGTGCTCTGCCGGACGGGAGTCGGATTGACGCCCAGGATTGGGACTGGTGGTGGCAAGTGTCCGATTTTCGTGTTTACTCCGCGCTGCCTCACGCGTAGTCTCTGGATCATGCGATACCGCGCAATGCTGTGCTTCGCCTTGCTGCTGGCCCCGATGGCCGGTCCGGCATCCGCCGAGTACCCCGACAAGCCGATCCGTTTTATCGTACCTTCGGCTCCCGGTGGTTCGCCTGACGTGCTGATGCGCATTCTGACCGCGGAGTTGTCCAAGCGCCTTGCTGTTCCCATCGTGATCATCAACAAGCCGGGAGCGAATGCCGTGCTTGGCACCACGGAGATCGTCCGCGCACCTGCGGACGGCTACACGCTCGGCTACGGCAACATTGTTTCGCTGGCGATCGTTCATGCCTTGATGAAGGACGTGCCTTATCGCCTGGAAGACCTGAGTCTGATTTCCAATTGCCTGCGCGTTGCCAATCTGCTCGCGGTCAATAACGACTTGCCGGTACACAGCGTCCGGGAGTTGATCGGGTATGCGCACCGCAATCCCGACAAGCTGTTCATGGCCTCCGCCGGTAATGGCACGACGGGTCATCTGGGCGGCGAACTCTTCAAGACCATGACCGGAATTTCGATGCTGCACGTGCCCTATCGCGGCAGTCCGCAGGCGATAGGCGACTTGATGTCAGGCCGGGTAAACGTGATGTTCGACAACATGACCTCTCTCTCCGCTTACGCCAGATCCGGCAAGGTTAGGCCGCTGGCGGTATCCGGTCCGCATCGCTCGCCGCTGTTTCCGGCCCTGCCAACCATATCGGAAGCCGGGGTGCCCGGGTACGAGACCGTGGCCTGGGGTGGAGTGATCGGTCCCGCCCATCTTCCGGCGCGGATCGTCGAAAAACTTAATCGAGAAATCGTTGCCGCCGTGCGTTCACCGGCGGTCAGCCGGCGTTTCGCCGAGCTCGATACGGAGGTTGACGGCGGCACACCGGAGCAATTTCTTGCCCTGGCCAGACGAGAGCGGCCGCGCTGGGCGGAAGTCATCAGCAGGGCAGGGGTAAGGATCGAATGAAGCGGGGAGTGAAATGAATAAGCATTTCGATTTGTTGATCCGCAACGCCAGCATTATCGACGGCAGCGGCGCGCCGCGTTTCGAGGGCGACATCGGTGTGTGCGGCGAGCGCGTGGTGAGCATCGGCCGGCTCGATGGGGCGAAAGCCGAATTCGAAATCGATGCCTCCGGCAAAGTGGCTGCGCCCGGCTTCATTGATGCACACACGCATGATGATCGGCTGATGCTGTCCGCCGGCGGAATGGCGCCGAAGGTGAGTCAGGGGGTTACCACCGTGGTGGCGGGCAACTGTGGCATCTCGTTGTCGCCCATGCCCGGCGGTATGAAAGGCGCCGTGCCGTCGCCACTTGATCTACTCGACAACGATGGCAAGTGGTTCCGATTTCCGACTTTTGGAGCCTATGTCGAAGAGCTTGGCGCCCATCCGGCGGCAACCAATAGTGCGCTGCTGGTCGGCCATATGACGCTGCGGGTGGCGACCATGGATCGTCTGGACCGGCCGGCCAATGCCACGGAGATTGCGCAGATGCGGGAACTGGTGCGTGAGGCCTTGTCGGCGGGGGCCATTGGATTTTCGACCGGCCTGTATTACGAGCTGTCGAATGCCGCGCCGAC
>JANLTJ010000072.1:0-3499 GCA_031362885.1 Betaproteobacteria bacterium | reverse complement strand
TAAACCCGGCTTAGAACTTCTTCCGCAGGCTCGCGTAGATGAACCGGCCGATGTTGTTGGCCGTGCGGGTGTCGTAGCTGTCATTGAACGCACCGGCCGCACTCGGGGCCAGCTTGTCGAGCACATTGGTCGAACCAATGGTGCACGTGATGCCACCGAGGTAGGCATTGTCGCTCTTGATCGTGTAGCTGGCCTGCACGTCCCAAGTGTCGAACGCCTTAATCTCGCGGTATCCGCCGACCTTGAGTTGGGTGGAGTCAGCCAGATAGGCCGCAAAGGCCGGATCCGACTTCGGGGTGCCGGCGTCATAAAACGCCTTCATCTTGGGCGACATCACGAAGAGCGGGTCGTCCTGGTAGCTGTTGATGTGATTGAACGTCAGGCTGGCCGCGATGTTCTTCCAGCTCCATTGGGTGGTGAAGTTGCTCTTCCACTCCGGAATACTGCCGGGCGAGATGGGGTCACCCACCGTGCTCACGAACTTGCCGAGGAAGTCCTTTTTCGGCACCCCGGGCCCGGTCCCCTGTGTGAAGGTGAGGAACTGGTTGGCCTGCGCAACGAAGGTAAACCGGCCCATGTCGTCGGTGTTCCATACATAGGTGGCGTAATACTCGAGACCACTGACATCGCGCGAAGCGATGTTCAGGTAGTCAGAGAGCACCGCACCACGCTGGGTAATGGTCGGGAACAGAGCGACGTAGCTGCCGTTGTTGTTCAGGCGGCCGTTGGCCGAGCGACGGATTTGCGAGGCGAAGGGCGCCGCGGGATTGATCGTCGCCGCGTTGCCCGGGATGAAGCCCGGACCCTGCCCCAGGGCATTGGCCAGCAGGATGGCGTTGGCATTGTTGGCCACGATGCCGTTCACGCTGATGTTGTAGTAGTCCAGCGAGAAGCTGAAGTTCTTCAACAGGTTCTTCGGCTGGGCGACCAGACCCACAGACCAGGCCTTGGATTGCGCGGGCTGAAGGTTGGGGTTGCCGCGGATGACGATGGTCTGCTGCGCGAGGGTCGGGAAACCCAGCGGATCGGCAATGGTCGGGTTGCTCGTGCCCGCCACCGAGAAAACCGCGCCCGAAGACGGGGCGAGGAAGCCCTTGCTCCACGTGGCGCGGAGCTTGTAATCCTCGGTCGGCGAGTACTGGAGGTTCACGCTCGGGTTGATCTTATCGAACTTGCGGGAGTCGAACTTGCCGGTGAGGCCATTGGTGCCCCGGACCGTCTGAGTTTCCTGCCGGGCGAGTGCGCCGATGGAGAGGTCGTGAACGAAGGCAATGTTGTTTTTGGAAGAAAGCAAAGGAACCTTGATTTCGGCAAAAATCGAGTGGCTCTCGGCTTCGTTATAGTCATGGGTGGCGAAGGCGTTCAAACCCAGCACGGAACCGCTCGCATAGAGGCTGTCCGCATCGAAGGTCGAATTGCCGCTGGAATAATCGTAACCGGCCGCAATCCCGACGGCACCCGCCGGCAGATCGACTACCGTGCCAACGACCCGCACATTATAGGTCTGGCTGACTGAATCGGTCAGCTGACGGGCATGTGTCTCGGAGGCCTTGAGGGCCTTGGCGTTATCCCAGTTGAAAGTAGTCCCTCCGACCACCGCGCTGCCGGTCGAGAAGGCCTGGGCAAACGGGTTGAACCTACCCGCCGCAACTTCGGCGTCGAGCAAAGGCAGCGAAGGCACGCCGGCATCGAGCTGGCGGTACTGTTCGTTGTCGAGGGTGTAGGACGCCTCCCAGCTCCAGCCTGAGTCGCCGACTTCACCCCGGAAACCGACGATGTACTTGAAGTCATTATAGACTTGCTCGTTCGTACGGTTGCCGATCTCGACCGAACGGTAGCGGATGAAGTCCGTGTCGTTCTCTGCGAGCATCGCGGTACCGTTCAAGGTGTTATAGGGACCCCAATGGGTGATATCACCAATTGCCGGCCCAAGGGCGCCATCGGCAAACAAAGCAAAAGGCGCCGGGGCCAAGCCGTTCTTCGAGGTCAACTGCGAGTAGAGGAACGTGCCGAAGATTTCCAGCGACTTGCCGTCAATCTTGTGCTCGATGTTGGCGTACATCGATTGCCGCTTCTGGCCGGGGGCGGAAGGCGAGTATTGGCGGAAATTGAACAGCTGGTTGGAGCTGAACGCATTCTGGTCCATCGTGACGTAATCAGCGATCGAAGTGGGTGTGCCGGTGAAGCCGGGCTTGAGCACGAAGGGAACATAGCCAGTCGCGACGGTCTGGATATTGCCGGCAAAGGTCGGGGAGCCACCGTTGGTGCCGCCAAACCGGCGGTTGTCCGCCTGGGCGGAGTTGGGCCGCTGGCCCGCATACAGCGTGGTGTTCTTGAAGTAGCTGCCCGAGGTGACCACCGAGGTCTTGTCATTGGAGGCACCCCCCACAAACGAGAACGTGGTCGTATCACGGCTGCCCGGGCTGCGCGTCGCGCCACCGACCGTGGCGTTAAATTCCAGGCCCGTGTAGTTCTTCTTGAGGATCACGTTCACCGCGCCGCCAATTGCGCCTGAACCGTAGATGATGCCCGCGCCATCGCGCAGGACCTCGATCCGGTCAATCGCTTCGATCGGGAGCATTTGAATGTTGGTCTGGTTGCCCGCCGGGCGGCCATCCAACAGCACCAAGGTCTGCGCGGCACCCTGGCCGCGGAGGCTCACGAACGAGGCACCGCTGCCGCCGTTGGAGTCGTTTTCATTGGAATTGGCACCGCTGCTGACGAATGAAGGCAGGCTGCGCAGAGCCTGAATCACGGTCGTCGCACCCGTAGCCCGAATATCCGCTTCCGAGAAAATCGCCACCGGGGCGATCGGCTCGGCCGTGGCCTGGGGAATGAAAGAACCGGTAACGGTGTATTTTTCCCCAATAACAACGTCATCTTTCTTGGGCGCGTCAGATGTGGTGGTGGTGGTGGTAGTCGTAGTCGTAACCGGGGCGGCATCTTGGCCAAAAGCGCCAGGAACCGCGAAGAGGCCCGCCGTCGCCAAAAGCGAGAGCGAAGCCATGAACTTCCGCAAGCGGAGGTTGTTCATAGTCATTGTGTTATCAGTTGGTGTTGTGTGTTGTGCAAGTTAACCGGCTTGGGACCATGTTGAACTTGAAGCTGAGGTTGGGATGAAAAATCGCGAAATGCAATAATTTCGTTAAGATGCGTTTAAGGGGGTCGAAAGGCCTATTCCATGCCCTCAGCGGCAGTCCGGTCACCACGGGAAGAACCCGGCTACAGTAGTTTCAGCACCAAATCGGAAAAAGCTGCGCTTGCCCCGTCGCCTAACCGCAACTGCCGCGGATTCACACCTTCAATACGTTCATGGCCGCCACCGAGTCTGTCTTTCGCCGCAGGCAAACCCGGTTCGGTGATCCTGACTTTCACCCAGCTGCAGTTTATCTGGGCCGGCAGAATCGCTCATGGCGGATGGACTTCCCTTCCTCGACCTGGTGCCCATGCCATCAAGAAAAAGAACTGACGTTTCCCGTTACCCCGGCAGGGTTGCGCA
>JANLTJ010000064.1:0-1805 GCA_031362885.1 Betaproteobacteria bacterium | reverse complement strand
GCGCAACCCGGCGCTTCTGTCCCTGCGACAACAGTTTTACCGGGAGGTCCGCTACGCCGGCGAGCCCCTGTTCGGCCAGCGCGTTGCGCAACGCCTCATTGCCGGCATTCACGCCGGCAAGCGCCAGTGCATGACGCAGATTCTCGATCGGGGTGAGATCGTCCTTCAGCCCGTTGGCGTGGCCGAGGAACACAAGATCGCGCCGAAAGTCTTCACCCGATGCGCCGATGCGGCCACCCTTCCAGAGGATTTCGCCTGATTCGGCCGGGGACAGGCCAGCGACGATTCGCAGCAGGCTGGTCTTGCCGCTGCCGTTCTCACCGCCGACATGCAACGCCTGATTCGCTTCCAGTCGAAAAGACAGATCGCGAAAAAGGCGGCGGCCGCGGACGCATTCGATCCGGGTAGCTTCAAGCATCAAACTGCGAACTGGCGCCCTCTGGAATTTTCCGACGTTTAAGGACGCGGGATTATACCCGAGGCTCGCATCTACCCAGGAACCGTACGCAGCTCGATTGGTTGGCTTACTTCTTGTCCGCGGCGCAAACCTGACGAATGACCTCGCCGCCGGGCGCTTCGGGACTGACCCACTCGAAGCGCAGTTCTGCGTCGGGGGTGCGATACACCTCCATGACCTCTGCGCAGGCCATGTTTTCACGATACAGCGTGGTTTCGATGTTTGCGCGTCCGCCGATGCCGCAGTCGAAGCGGGTCGATCTGGTAGCGGAAAGAGAGGGCTTCACCGGCCTGCGCGTCAGTTGCAGCTGCGCGAAATCCCACAACAGCAAGACTTCTACGACAGCTCCATCGCGCTTCAGGCTTTCGCGATCATATTGGATCGACGATTCGTAATCGGAGGACACGGATATCCAGTCCGCCGCCTGCAGACCTGGCGGCATCAGGGCCAGACAGAATGCGAGAACTCTGGAGAAAGGCATGGACGTCGACAATCTTCGGGTCGGGACAACAGGTCTTGTTGCCGTGATTCTAACCGGTGCCCCGCAATCTTCCGATCCGCCCCTCTATGATGCTGCAGTGGCCGGCAAGGGTCCTCAGGCAGGTGCGCCTGCACGCAGCCGGGCGGCGGCCACGAGGGAAGGGGATACCGCGTCCACGGCTACCGGCAGGTTGGCGAGAATGATCTTGGCTAGGTGCATGATGGTCTTTTTCCGCGGGTAGCGATGTCGCCAGGCGATGCCGACAGTGCGCGCCGGAACCGGCGATGCGAACGGACGGATCTGCACCAGTCCGTTTTGCACCGAGCCCACGCCGGTCATCGCGGCCAGCGCCGGCAGCAGCGTACAGCCCACGCCCGCCGCCACCATCTGGCGCAGCGTCTCGATGCTGGTAGCCTTGAGTTCCTCCCTCTGATCGGATGCAGCGGAACCGCAGATCGCAAGCGCCTGGTCGCGCATGCAATGCCCCTCCTCCAGCAGCAACACGTTCTGCCCCATCAAATCGTCCTCCCGAATCTCCTCGTTCCTTTCGAGCGCGTGTCCGGACGGCAGCGCCACCATGAAAGGCTCGCGGAACAACTTCATTGTCTCGATATCGTCACCGGGGACGGGTAAGGCCAGCAAAAGCGCATCCAGGCGCCCCTGCCGCAATCTGTCCAGCAGGTTGGCGGTCAGGTCTTCTCGCAGGAACAACTGCAACTTCGGATAGGAACCACGAATCGCCGGCAGCAGGTGTGGGATCAGGTAGGGGCCGAGCGTGGGGATCACGCCGAGGCGCAATCCCCCTTTCATCGAATCGTCCCCCTGGCGCGCGAGACACCGGATCTGTTCCACGACGTCGAGCGCGAT
>JANLTJ010000062.1:0-4586 GCA_031362885.1 Betaproteobacteria bacterium | reverse complement strand
GTCCTGTCCCAGCAAGTTCGGCGCAATCGGCAGCTGATGCGCTGAATCCGTCGTCACTTTGAATTTCCGGCCCGCCTTGGCGCGCAGCCCCATCGCCCGCATCAGCGCCTGGAGTCGATTGAAGCTGCCCGTGTAACCGTGACGCTCACACATCGCTTTATGGATGCGCGGTGCGCCGTAACGACCGCGATTGGCGTCAAACACGCAGCGGATGTCCACGCTCAACCGTTCGCGCTCCTGCTCGCGCATTGACGGCTCGCGCCGCCTCCAGAAGTGGAACCCTGATTGGGTGACACCGAGCACCGGGCAGACCACTGACAATGGGTACATCATTAGTTCGGCAAGGATAAAGGTGTACTTCACTGGCTCTCTTTTGCAAAGTACACCATCGCTTTTTTTAATATGCTGACCTCCATCTTCGCGCGCGAAAGCTCGGCGCGAAGACGGGTGATTTCTGCCTGTTCCGGACTCACCGCGCGACGACCTGCAGCGACAGTCAACTGGCCTGCGTCGTACGGATTTTCCCAGTGCTGAATCAGTTTTGGAAACACGTCAAACTTACGCGCGCAGTCGGCGGAAGTGAGATTCTCAGCTTTCTTGTGTCGCACCACCTCGGCTTTGAATTCCAGTGTAAACAGGCGCCGCTTCAACTGCTCTTTCTTGATGCCTTCCAATGCGTTATTCTTCTTTGCCGCTTTCATGATTTTACTTTCGTTAAGTACTCAACGAAAAGCTTACAGGATCAATCTTCACCATGAGCATGGACGCATCCCAGTACGGAACACTTTACGATTCACTGAAGCGTACTTCGGCCAAGTACCCGGACCGTTCCGCCTACGCGGTGCCGCCGATGGCGGGCCGCGCCTACCATCCCGGCGGCTGGGAAATCACTTGGGCGGATACCCTGGCGGCGGTCGAAGTCATGCGCGAGCGCTACGCGCAGGCCGGATTCCGCCGCGGGCATCGGGTGGCCATGCTGTTCGACCAGCGGCCGGAGTTCTACTTTCACTACTACGCGCTCAATGCGCTCGGCGTGAGCCTGGTGCTGATCAATCCCGATTTCCGCCGCGACGAAATTCGTTATGTGGTCGAGCATTCGCAGGCGAGCCTCGCGGTTGCCATCGACAGCCGGCTGGAGGACATGACCGCCGTGGCGAGAGAGATCGGCGCTGGCCTGGAAGCCGTGTCGTTCGAGCGCTTTCCCGACCGGCTGCCGCGGCCGGTGACTGCGGGCGTGGCCGGCGCGCCGGACGCGGGCACCGAGGCGGCCCTGCTCTACACCTCCGGCACCACAGGCCGGCCCAAGGGCTGCATCCTCAGCAACGAGTACTTTCATACTTTCGGCGCCTGTTATCTCTCCCTTGGCGGCAGGCTGGCGATCCGCGAGGGCGAGGAGCGTCTCTACAACCCGCTGCCGCTGCACCACGCCAACGCCCTGTCCGTTTCGACCCCGTGCATGCTGCTCAGCGGCGGGTGCCTGATTTTTCCCGACCGCTTTCACGCCAGCACCTGGTGGCAGGATCTCGTCGCCACCCGTGCAACCGCAGTCCAGTTCCAGGGGATCATTCCCAACATCCTGCTGAAGCTGCCGCCCTGTCCCGAGGAGCGCCAGCACACCGTGCGCTTCTCGCTGTGCGCCGGCGTCGAGCCGAGCCAGCACGAAGTGTTCGAGCAGCGTTTCGGGTTTCCGGTGGTGGAGATGTGGGCGATGACCGAGACCGGTCGACTGATCAGCGACAACCACGAGCCGCGCTCAATCCACACCCGCGCCTTCGGTCGGCCGAACGCCTGGGTCGATATGCGCGCCGTCGACGAGCAGGGCGAGGACGTGCCCGCCGGCGCCCATGGTGAACTGGTCATTCGTCACAGCGCCGTGACCCCGCGCAAGGGTTTCTTCTCCGGATATCTCAAGAATCCGGAGGCGACCGAGGAAGCCTGGCAGGGCGGCTGGTTTCATACCGGCGATGCGGTGGTGCGCGATGAAAGCGGCTGCTTTCATTTCGTCGACCGCAAGAAGAACATCATCCGCCGCTCCGGCGAGAACATCGCCGCGGCGGAAATCGAAGCCTGCATGAACGCCAACGACAAGGTGAAGCAGGTGGCGGTAGTGGCCGCGCCCGACGAGGTGCGCGAGGAAGAGGTCATGGCCTGCGTCATCGCGAAACATCCGCAGGACGTCGCCGACCCGGTCGCGCGCGACGCGCTGGCGCGCGAGTTGTTCGACTGGTGTTTCGAGCGCATGGCCTACTTCAAGGCGCCGGGCTGGATCCTGTTCGTCGACAGCCTGCCCATGGGCACCTCGGCCAAGCTGCAGAAGATCCACATCTTTCCCGCCGGCACCGACCCGAGAACGCGACCCGGCGTGATCGATCTGAGGCCGCTGAAGAAGCAGAAGAAAACCGCGGCGCATTGATCCGCCAATCCAGAGAGGCGCAATCCAGAAGCCCTTGTTCATCAGGACCGCTACTCATCGGAGCCGCAATCCAACAGAATCACCGAGGAAATCGACCCCATGACACCCGCCAATTCCGTTTCCGATACCGCCGCCGGCGTCATAGCGCGCTTCCTTAAAGCGCGTGGTGTCGACCGCATTTTCGCCCTGTGCGGCGGCCACATCATGCCGATCTGGATGCGCGCGGATGCCGAAGGCATCCGCATTATCGACGTGCGCGATGAGCGCGCGGCCGTATACATGGCGCATGCCTACGGTGAGTTGACCGGCGGCTTCGGCGTCGCGCTGGTGACCGCCGGCCCGGGGATGACGAACGCCATGACCGGCATCGCCAACGCGCACATCGCGCGCGCACCGGTGCTGGTGCTCTCGGGTGGCCCGCCGCGCCCGCAGGAAAATCGTGGCGGCTTGCAGGATTTGCCGCATGTGGAGATGGTGCGGCCGATCACGCGCTATGCGCGCACGGTGCGTGAGCCGTCCCTGGTGTTGCAGGAACTCGATGAAGCGGTTTCACGCGCACTGGGGCAGGGCGGTGAACCGGGCCCGGTCTATCTCGATTTCCCGACCGACACCCTGCGCGGCGAAGTGCCGCGAGCGGTGCAACTGGAAGAACATTTCCGGCCAAAGGCGCGGCCGGTGTTACAACCCGGCGACACGGAGATTGCCGCGGCAGTTGAAATGCTGTGGTCGGCGAAGCGCCCACTGGTAATCAGCGGTCGTGGCGCCCGCGGCGCCGTGTCGGAACTGAGGGCCTTCCTCGACAAACTCGGCGCTCCCTACCTCGATACCGGCGAGAGCAAGGGTTTGATCCCCGACGACCATCCTTGCGTCGTCGCGGCGATGCGTGGCGCCATCATGGGCGAAGCCGACGTCGTCGTCACCGTCGGGCGCCGACTGGATTTTCAGTTGGCCTACGGTTCGCCAGCGGTGTTTGGTAATGCACGGTTCCTGCGCATTGGTGATGCGCCCTCGGAACTGCGCGACAACCGGCGCGGGACGGTGGAGATTTTTGCCCAGCCGGCGGCGGCTCTTGCTGCGATCGTGCGCAAAGCGGATTCGCGCGCACCCGCGCTCGATCGCGCCTGGGCAGTCGAGATGCGCCGCAAGCACGAAGAGCGTGCGCAGAAATTGCGAACCACAATGCAATCGGCGCCTTCCGATCTCAATGGCCGCATTCATCCCAACCGGGTACTCGCGGAACTGCAAAATCAGCTCGAACCCGATGCCGTTGTCGTCGCCGACGGCGGCGATTTCTTAAGTTTTGCACGGGTGGGTCTGACCTCGTCCACTTATCTCGATCCCGGTTCGCTGGGCTGCATCGGTATCGGCACGCCGTTCGGCATTGCCGCGAGCCTCGCCTGTCCGGGCCGCCAGGTGGTGGTCGCCACCGGCGACGGCGCATTCGGATTCAATGCCATGGAGATCGACACGGCGGTGCGCCACAAGGCGCCAGTATTGGTGGTGGTCGCCAACAACGGCGCCTGGCAGATCGAAGTACACGACCAGACCGATACACACGGGAAAGTCGTCGGCACCCGACTGCAATTTGCCGATCATGCAGCGATGGCGCGCGCCTTCGGTATGTTCGCCGAACGTGTGGAGCGTGCCGAAGATTTACCGGGTGCGATCCGGCGCGCGCTGGCGAACCGGCCGGCACTGCTCGACGTCGTGGTGTCGCCGGAAGCGCGCTCCTCCGACGGCAAATCGGGACTGGCATGGGTACCGGATTTACAGCCCCTGGCCGCCTGGGATGCCGCAGAAAAGGCGTGGCGCGCAGGTTGACTGGAGGCGGCGAAGGGCGAATTCGTTCTCGAAAAAATTGCGGGAGCGAAAAGAACCGAAAGAGTCAGCACCGCGAAGGCGCGTATAGACATCCGGTTGCCCATTTCCCGTTCTCCCGCGTTCGCTACTCGCCTCTAACCCGAGCAGGCGTAGCCGATTAACTCTTCTTGTGCGGCCTTTACCCAGTAAAAAGGGTACAGTAAATTAAAATGTAAAAGGGGACGCTACCCTTTGTTCGCATCCCGTGGTAGATTCTTCCCATGCCCCGGCTAGCCCGCAGCGTTTGCGCCCAAGTCCCCCATCACATCACCCAGCGGGGCAATCGTCGCGAGCAGGTTTTCTTCACCGATGA
>JANLTJ010000044.1:0-1992 GCA_031362885.1 Betaproteobacteria bacterium | reverse complement strand
GACGATGCCCAGCACCTGGCCCATCACGGCGGGATGAGTGGCGAATAGATAACGCAAGGCAAATGGAACGCTGAGCACCCATTGCCGCATGGGTTCTCGGGGTAGCACTTCGTCGACCAGCAAGGCCGCCCACCCGCCATCCGGCGCGCGCCGCAGCTCGGGCAGACAAAATCGCCGGGAGCGATTTTGAACAGCCGAAGGCTGGCCCGAAGGGCGCAGGGCAGGATGCCCGGAGTAAGCCGCGTCGTTTGCACGAGAAGGCTACGAGTCGCTCGGCGTGGCAGTCCGCGCAGCGAACGCGCAGAAAGCCGTGCTCCAGGCGACCGCTCGGTTACGGGCGATAACCACACAAGGACGATGCTTTAGAGCATGAACGGATGAGCCGCCACCCCGATCTCTTCGTAGAGACTGACGCGTACGATATTCGCGGGGTTCTGAAACTCAGGCAGCACATACTTGCCGAACATTTCGATACCTTCCATGATTTTCCGGTGGCCGAAGCCATCCATGCGCAAGATCACTTCATCGATACCCATGCGCTCGAAGACCCGTATCCGCTCGATGCAGTCCTCCGGTGTGCCGATCACAAACCACGGCAGGGAATCCACCAGATAGGGTAGATCGTCGGCATGCTCGCCCAAAGTCTTTTTGACGTCAGCCAGATAGGCATACTCGGGACTGGTCTTGGCGATCTCGCCGTAGAACGACATCAACCACTTATTGAAGCCCAACGTAGAAGGACGTGACTCTTCCAGCGCCTTTTCACGGGTTGCCGCACAGTGCACGCCGAGCACCGCGTGGGAAACCGTGTTGTTGACCACGGTGCCAGGAAGCGGGGCCGCGTCCGCGATTTCCTCGCGATAGGCCGCGATGCAATCCCGCAGATAGTCCCAGCCATAAGGGGAGGCATGCATCGGACCGATCCCGAGCTTGCCGGCAGCGGCGTGGGTATCGAGGCTCGTCGCCGACAGATAAATCGGTGGAAATCGCGCCTGATATAAGCGTGGCCAGACCGCGTCGCTCTCGAAATCGTAGAACTCGCCATGATGTACGAACTGCGCGCAGGTCAGCGCCTTGACGATCACTTCAAGGGTCTCTCGCCATTCGGATCGGGTGCGATTAGCGTCGATGTTGAACGCGTTCACCACTGCCGCGTTGTTGCCGCGCGCGGTCCCGAACTCCATCCGTCCGCGTGACAGTATGTCCAGCGTCGCCAATCGTTCAGCGCTGCGGATCGGATGGTTAAAATGCAGCATCACGAAGGACATCGTGCGGATCTTGATCCGGCTGGTCGCCTGCGCGACGGCGCCGAGCAACACTTCCGGCGCCGAGATGGTGGCCACCGGGCCCGTGAAGTGTTGTTCGGAACAGCCCCAGAAGTCGAAACCCATCTGTTCCAGGAACTGAGCTTCGCGGATTATCTCGTGATAGCGGTTAGCGACCGAGGCGCCGCGCGGCGTGTCGCCTTCAGTCAGGAATCCGAATCTCATGGCTGCGATGCCTCCTCAATTTCGAGACCGCTTCTAGACTGCGGGCCGACTGGAGTTGAAGATATCGAGGAATAATTTCCACGCGCTCCCTTCCTGTTTCCACACGACCAGGTATTTGCCGCTATCGATCGCCACACTGTTTGGGCCATGGAGCGTATAGATGCCGACTTCGATTGCAGTGTCACCGTGGACTTCCACGCTGACGGATTTCAGCACGCCGCCTTTGACGCCCATGTCGATCGCCCCCTGCCAATAGCCGGCAAGGTTAGCGCTCTCGACAAAATCTGCATTGGGCGGCATCAGCCGCGCACCCGTGGCGTACATCCTGGCGACTGCGCCTGCATTCCCTTTGGCAAGTTCCGCACACAAAGCTTTGTTATTGGTATCGATGAGGGTGGTAATTTCTGCCGTGGTAGCCATAAAAAAACTCCTGTACTGGATTAATGACAATAGGGGCTCATTGAGAACCTGCGGACCTAGCAGCCTGTCGGACTTAGGATGA
>JANLTJ010000036.1:0-2466 GCA_031362885.1 Betaproteobacteria bacterium | reverse complement strand
GCCTCGAACTTCGCCGATCTGAAGATCGGCGCGCGCAACCGCCTGCGCTCCATGCAACGTCGACCCACCCTGATCCGTGCCTTCTGGCAGCAGGCAGAGCTGGCACTATGAATATGTCAGGCATTTATGCAAGTCTCAATAAAGCGCATGAAATGCCAGATTCCAACAGTTTCGGACCGCAAATAGTTGCCCAGATGTGATGTGGACACGCATTTATGAGGCCTTCTTGCAACAACCAGTGTTGATTTCGGTACCGGATATACACGAATCGGCCCCTCGGTCTCGGGCCTATTCGGATATTCAGACAGAGCGCCTAGCTTGGGACGAACACCGAATGGGAACTGAATAGCTTTCGCTTCCACAATGTATTGTCACACTGTACTTCTGCAATCTATCTCGCAACTGCGATTCTATGACCTGTCGCGCCTGTGAACAATCCACTACGAAGCAAATTAACGTCCAGCCGGTTTCATCGGACTCACCACCGTCACACCAACCAAGCCCAGTCCAACCGAGAATCTCGTTGAATGAGTCCTCTATACCATTTCTATCCGTAACGGCAACGGCGCCCTCCGTTGAAGTGCACCTTGCTGTTAGATTTTTGTAGTCGTCTTGCTCATATATCCGAAAGCCAAGTACTTGCGACTCTTTGGCCAATTTTCCGGACAACTCTGCGACTTCGCTATTGCGTCCTGCCGTGTATTCCTTCGTTTCTCCGCGTTGACCCACAATGCCCCAGTGCAGCACGACCCGAAGGCTGTCTGCCCAAGCTTCGCGATAAAATACGTGGGTGTCATCGGTCTTGTATGATCGCCAGCGAACATTTTTTTGCATCAGCACTGGACTAGCCTGAGGTAGCGCAGACAAAGATGGCGCGCCGCTAGCAAGCGCGCTCCTTGCTGATTCTGCTGATTGCATCAGCAACGTTCTATCATTTTTGGTGATGATCTCCTCACCGCACGCTAGCAATCCAGTATTGAATGCAATTGCCAGCAAGTTATATTTACCCTTCTCATCCGCATTGCGCCACGATGTGTGTTCTATAGCCACAAAACAAGATATCTCACGAAGTTTTTTCTTGAACTTTACTTCCGTCGACCTTGTTACCATGTTCGCGGGAAGAACCGAAGGGATAAAATACAATGTTACCGAATCACTTTTGGTTTTCTCGGATGACTGGACAAGGTGCTTTGTAACTTCCGCCAAGAATTTGCCAAGACAGGCGCCTAATGTCGGCGATACATCCGGAGTAGCAAATGGTGTCCCTGCAAGACGATATTGTCGCGTTAGCACACAACACTCCACCTTGGCATTGACCCATGAATCGCAAAATACGACGTGCACCTACCGATTTCGTTGCTTCGCGCTTGACCACGAGTAGGGTACAAATCCAACGGATCCATTCGTACGTTAAAGAAAGAATATCCCCATAAAGGATATCGGCCCTGAGGATCTAGTAGAGAGGTGACGGCCGACAAAAAAGCCAGTGCCTTCGACGGCGATTCGTTTGAATCCTTTGGGTGTCAGCACGCCGACAATGATCGGAAAAATCAACCTACGAACGTCGATCGTAATCATTCTCGCCACCTTCGGGCGCCGTCAGCCTGGCTGAGTCCTACCCTGGCAAAACCAAAGTGACCACAGAGGTGACCACAGAGCATTCACGAAACGTCAATTTTGATTGGTCGGGACGCCGAGATTTGAACTCGGGACCCCTTGCACCCCATGCAAGTGCGCTACCAGACTGCGCCACGTCCCGACCGCGGACCAAATGATACCGCAGCAGCCCGCGGCGGGCTCAGGAAACTAACGGCGCAATAACTTGACGACGTCTTCGAGCTCGGCGCGCAGCTGGCGCACGATCTGCTGGCTCTGCGAGGTGTCGGTGCGCGCTTCTTCGCCGGTGAGCTTGTTGCGCGCACCGCCGATGGTGAACCCCTCTTCGTATAACAAACTGCGGATCTGGCGAATGACCAGCACGTCCTGGCGCTGGTAGTAGCGCCGGTTGCCGCGGCGCTTCACGGGCTTGAGCTGCGGGAACTCCTGCTCCCAGTAACGCAGCACATGCGGCTTCACCGCGCAAAGCTCGCTCACTTCACCGATGGTGAAATAGCGCTTGCCCGGAATCGGCGGCAGCTCGTCGTTATTCTTGGCTTCCAACATACGCTTCAACCCGCGCTTTTAATTTTTGTCCAGGCCGGAAAGTCACCACACGGCGCGCCGTGATCGGAATTTCCTCGCCCGTCTTGGGATTTCGCCCAGGACGCGTGTTTTTGTCGCGCAGATCGAAGTTGCCAAAGCCCGAAAGCTTGACCTGTTCCCCGTTCGACAGCGCTTCACGCATTTCTTCGAACATGAGATCGACCAGCTCGCGCGCTTCGCGCTTGTTGAGGCCCAGCTGATTGAACAGCGCCTCAGCCATTTCCGCCTTAGTCAAAGCCATGAGCTGAAATCTCTTTTTATTCT
>JANLTJ010000030.1:0-1940 GCA_031362885.1 Betaproteobacteria bacterium | reverse complement strand
GTCCATCCGCCCACACCGGCGGACCAAGCCATCTCCAACTACTTTAATTACTGGCAGCATGGCCTCCAATTGCTTTGTCTCCCATGCAAGCATAGCCACCGACAGCCGACCATAGGCCGCCAGGTCAAATACTTCCATTGCAGCCATTTGTTCTTCCGCCGATTTGTCCCTGTGAGCGACGGCGACAACCCGAAGATCCTTCATCGGCTTTTCGTATTGACGCTTCAGAGGGCGCAGATCCACACGTACTGCATGAATTCTGGCCAATACGTCCTCACCAACGCCTGCTGTTAGTGCAACATGCTTTCTGTAAATTCGGGATGAACGATCATGCGATTTGCGGCTGGCCGAAGCGATGAGGGTGCGTAGCGCCCGAAGAGCACAGGCCGGCTGCAAATCGCGGCGCCGCGATTGGGGCGAGCGGCGTCTGGCGGTTCCATCGAGGCATCATACCTCTTGACCTCAAAGGAACCATCGACATGGCTCAACGTGTAGAACACAATCCGCTGCAAGATGCATTGGCCGCATTGCTCACCCAAGGACTCGATGGCGCCGGCGAAGCACTGCGAATTCTGGTTGACGAAGCGAGCAAGATCGAGCGCAGCCACTTTCTCAACGCGCAGCCGCACGAGCGCAGCCCCGAGCGGCACGACTACGCCAACGGCTTCAAGCCCAAGACCGTCATGACGCGCATGGGCGAGCTCACCTTCGCGATCCCGCAAGTGCGCGAGGGGGGCTTTTACCCCAGCGCCTTGGAGAAGGGTTCGCGCACCGACCAGGCGCTGAATCTGATGATGGCCGAGATGTACGTGCAAGGGGTCTCTACGCGCAAGGTGATTGAAGTGCTGCAACGCTTGGTGGGACCGGAGGTGTCGATTTCCTCGACCCAGGTCAGTCGGGCGACCAAGAATCTCGATGTGGGCCTTGCGGCTTGGCGGGAGCGGCCTCTGGGGGCGACGCCGTATGTGCTGCTCGATGCCCGCTACGAGTCGGTGAGGGAGGCTGGTCAGATCGTCGATTGCGCGGTGCTGGTGGCCGTGGGCATCGCCACCGACGGCAAACGCCGTGTCCTGGGCGTATCGGTGGCCCTGTCCGAAGCCGAGGTGCATTGGCGCACGTTCCTCGACAGCCTGATCCGGCGCGGGCTGAGCGGGGTAAAGCTGATCGTCTCGGACGATCATGCGGGCTTGAAGGCGGCACGGCGCGCCACCTTGCCTAGCGTTCCCTGGCAGCGTTGCCAGTTTCATTTGCAGCAGAACGCTCAAGGCTATATCGCCCGCGTTGATCAGCGCGAGGTCATCGGTCGGCGTATTCGGGCGATCTTCAACGCCCCGGATCGCGCCGAGGCCGAGCGTTTGCTCAAGCACGCGATCGAGGCATGGCGCACGGAAGCGCCCAAACTGGCCGAGTGGGCCGAAGAGAATCTGGCTGAAGGCTTCACGGTGTTCAAATTCCCCCCTGGCCACCGCGTACGCTTGCGCACGACCAACGGCCTGGAGCGCATCAATCGGGAAATCAAGCGCCGTACCCGTGTGGCCTCGATCTTCCCCAACACCGCTTCTTGCCTGCGTCTGGTCTCTGCCTTGCTCGCCGAAACCGACGAGGGATGGCTCGAAGGAAAAATCTATCTGAAAATGAAATCCTGATCCGCTCCTTCAACTTCAATTCGATGAAACTGCCGATCCACTTTTACAGAAAAGAAGTTGCACTACCGGGTGAAGAGAAGTGGTCGCTCCCGAAAGTCAAATACTCGATATAAGTGATATCGATTCGTTTCTGTTTTCGACACCTCAAGTTCATTCCGCGAAACAAAAAATGGAGTGTGTGCGCCGTACTTTGTTGTCTTCACCTCTATCAACCGGTCGGCCCCTGACTGCTCGAAGTTAATTGCGAATTCTTCGCCTGCGAGCCCTAACGAACGATTGTTAGCCTCTCGCTCT
>JANLTJ010000021.1:0-22781 GCA_031362885.1 Betaproteobacteria bacterium | reverse complement strand
AGGGCCAATTGATCGAACAGCAGTTCAAACAGGCCGCCTGAGGGGTCCGCCAGAGCGCCGCGGAGGTCGGCAAACCGGCCTCTGCAAAAAGCGGACAATTCATTTGCTACAAAACCGGACATTTCTATTTACTTCCGACATATGGTCAAGGTCGGCTTGGTCAAGGTCGGCTGAGGGTTTCAGAGCATAGCGTTCGGGAAATTTTGTGAACAAAAGATGACTCAGGTGCGCTGGTGGGTGATACTCGCAACGTCGACTGCGGGCCTGCCCGGCATCGTCGATAGCCTGTCACTGCCTTTGGGAGTGTGCTGCTCATGCAAGTTATTCCAAGTGGCGAAACGCTCGGCGCCACGGTCGAGGGCCTTGACCTCGCAGCGCTTTCCGAGGCCGCGATTGAATCGATCATACAAACGCTCGGACGTTATGGCGTGGTTTGCTTTGCGCGCCAGACGCTGAGCGCGGCGGACCTCAAGAATTTCAGCGCGCACCTGGGCGAACTGGAGATCAACGTGATCGGAGCCTTCCAGGAGCCCGGCCATCCGCAGGTGATGGTGCTCTCCAACATGTTCGAGAACGGGCGGCCGATCGGGCTTGGGGATGCCGGCCAGAGCTGGCATTCGGACATGTCCTACAGCAAGGTGATCGCCTTTGCCAATGTGTTGTACGCGCTCAAGGTTCCGCAGCGCGAGGGCAAGCCGCTGGGTGCGACCGAGTTCTGCGATATGTGCGCCGCCTATGACGGACTGTCCGCCGAGCTCAGGGCGCAACTGGAGGGCAAAACGGCCTTGCACGATTTCAACAAATTCTGGGAAATGATGCGCCAGCGCCCGGGCAACACCCGCCCTGCCCTGTCCGAGGCGCAGCGCCAGGCGAAACCGCCGGTATCGCATCCGCTCGTGCTCACCCATCCGATCTCCGGGCGCAAGGCGCTGTATGCCAATCCCGGCTATACCGTGCGCATCAATGAACTGCCGCCAGTGCAAAGCGATGCGCTGCTGGAATTCCTGTTCGCGCACCAGACCCAGGAAAAGTACCGCTACGTGTTTCGCTGGCAAGTGGGCGATGTGCTGGTGTGGGATAACCTGCGCACCATCCACCAGGCGGCCGCCGACTATGGTCCGCACGAGCATCGTCTGATCAAGCGCTGTCAGGTGATGGCGACGCGATTCTTCCCGGCGCCTGCCTGAAGCGCGATGCGCCTTGTCAGTTTCCGCGACCAGCAAGGCGGCACGCGTACCGGCGCCATGGTCGACGCGCGCGTCATCGATCTGACACCGGTGATTGCCGCGCTGGCACTGCCGGCATCGATTGCCGAACGCGGCCTCGCGGCACCTGCGGGCGGCATGATGCGCCTGCTCTACGCGGGTGCGGCTGGGCTCGCTGCCGTGCGGCGCTATGTGGATGAAGCCAGCGCCACCGGTGCGCTTGAGCAACATGCGCTGTTGCGCGAGGTCCGGCTGACCGCGCCGGTTCCGCGACCGGGGAAGATTGTTGCCATCGGGCGCAATTATGCCGAGCACGCAAAAGAAACCGGCGTGCAACCCGCGGAGCGGCCGCGCATTATCGCCAAACTTTCTTCCAGCGTAGTCGGCCCTGGAGCCGTGGTGCGCCGCCCCGCGCAGGTGAGTAAACTGGACCTCGAAGCCGAGTTGGCAGTGGTGATCGGCAGCTTCGCCGCCCAGGTCTCGCGCGGCCAGGCACTGCAATCGGTCGCCGGCTACACCATCCTGAACGACTTGAGCGCGCGCGAGTTCCAGTTCGATGTGTCGCCACCGCAGACCACGTTCGCGAAAAGCATGGATGGATTCTGCCCGATGGGGCCGTGGCTCACGACCACGGATGAAATCGCCGATCCGCAGGCGCTCGAGATTAGCAGTTTTCTGAACGATACCCGGATGCAGCACGGCAACACGGCGGACATGTTGTTTCCGGTGGACCGGCTCATCGAGTACCTGAGCCAATACATGACCCTTGAGCCGGGCGACGTGATCGCCACCGGCACACCGGCCGGCAGCGGCGCTTTCCGCGATCCACCGGTGTGGCTCAAACCCGGCGACCGGGTGCGCATCGAAATTTCCAGCCTCGGAACGCTGGAACACAGCATCGGCTAGGCAGGCAAATGCAGTTATCGAAATGGCTGGCGTTCGCGGGTCTGTGGTTCCTGACGGCGTTGGCCTGCGCGCAATCGTTTCCCGTCAAACCCGTCCGGCTCATTGTCCCCTTCGGTCCCGGCAGCGGCAGCGACATCGTTGCCCGCAGACTCGGCAATGTCTTGCAGGAACGTTGGAAGCAAAGCGTCATCATCGACAATCGCGCGGGCGCGCAGGGCATGATCGGCACCGAGGCACTCAAGAATTCTCCGGCCGATGGTTATACCCTGGGGATCAGCACCAACTCCACGCACGCCGCGGCAGCTTATCTGTTCAAGAACCTGCCCTACGATCCGATCGCGGATTTCGAACACATCGCGCTGCTCGGCGTGGGCGGTTCGGTCGCACTGGTGCCACTGCACAGCCCGTTCAGGACGATCCCCGAATTGGCGGCCTACGCCAGAGCACATCCGGATAAAGTTTACTTTGGTCACGCCGATACCATCTCGCAGATCCCCGGCGAGCTATTGAAGGTCAACGCCAATCTGCCCATCGAGGGCGTGCCCTACAAGACCAGTACCAGTGTGGTCACCGACCTGATCGGTGGCCGGATTCATCTCGCCTTTTTCAACTACATGACCGGTGCCGCGCAAGTTGCGGGCGGCCGCTTGATGCCGATTGCCATCACCGAATCGACGCGAAACCCGCGCTGGCCGGGCATCGCGGCGGTCAGCGAAAGCTATCCCGGCTATGAAGTGAATTTTTTCGTAGGTATTTCCGCGCCGCACGGTGTCGCTCCGCATGTTGCTGCGCAGATTCATCGTGCAATCGAGGATGCCTTGCATGACCCCAGGATCAGAGAACCGCTGGAAAGTGTCGGGCTCAAATTCGTGCGGCAAGGACCCGGCGAGTATCGCAGCTTCATTGTCAAGGAAAGCGAGCGCTGGCGCGAGCATGTGAAGGCTGCGCGGCTGGAAGCGAAATAGAGTACCCGGTCAGGCGGCGGGACGCGACAGTCGCGGCATCAGGCCGGCTTCTCGGCCCGCATTCCAGCGAGATATTTTGACAGCAGTTCCTGTTCCGTGCGGGTGCGCTGACTGGCCGGGCAGGGAAAGCGCAACAACAGGGTCGTCTTGCCCGCCTCGCCCAGGCGGATGCTGACCCGCGGTTCCGCCGAAGGCATGACGATGAACTGCTCGCCTTCCAGTTCGCGCAGAGCACTTTGCGCGGGCGCAACGTACTCCGAGCACACCGCGTTTGCGACCTCGGCGAGAATGCGCCGCGCGGTTTCCAGGTTCTCGCCGCTGGCAACCGGAATATTGACCATGCCAAGCTGGTAGTCCCCAAGCCGGGAATGATTCTTCATCGCGAAAGTGATGAAAAAACTGTTCGGAAACTGCACCACCTTGCCGGTAAACAGGTGCTCTTCGCTCATTTCCAGCACCGTCGTGGACAACAGGGTCTGGTCGATGACTTCGCCTTTGATGTTATTTATTTCGATGACATCGCCGAAACTGAAGCTGCCGGAGGTGGTGCGATGGACGTAGCCGAGCGCCGAGGTGAGCAACTCCTTGCCGGCCAGCACCAGCGCGACACTCAGAGCCGCCAATGACAGCGCGGCGGCGCGCAGTTCCGACCACCAGACCAATATCAGTACGAGCAACGCAATCAGGAAAGAGAAGTTGCGCCAGAACACCGCCGCGCGCAGCTTGGTTTCCCGCGGCAGCCAGCTTCGGCCACGCAAGACCGCGGTGATGGCAATATTGGCGAGCACAACCGCCGATACGACGACGATCGTCCAAAGAAAGTCCGGCCCGAGGCCAGACATGAAGGAGTCGGTTTTCATGGTGTCTGCAAAGCGAGGAAACTAAGCGCGGTGGAGGGCGAACTGGTGAATGAGTGAAGTGTGAAAGAAAAAACGCGCCCGTTTCCCGTCGCCCCCCGCTAGTGTCCAGCCCCTAGTTTCGATAGTCCACGCCCTTGCGATCAAGCATGCGCAGCAAAGCCGTCCAGGCCTTGTTGACTTCCGCGCCGCCCGGTCCCTTGAACTGTTCGAAACCTTTCTGCGCGGTCTGCTCATCGATCAGGCCGGCTTCAACCCGGCCACCGGCGAGCGCGTCGATCTGAATCTGGCAGGCGGTATCGAGGTAGTACATCAGCTCGAATGCTTCGCTGACCGAATCGCCCAGCGTAAGCAACCCGTGATTGCGCAGGATCATGGCCTTGGAGGTCTTGCCCAGGTCCGCAGCCATGCGCTCACGCTCGTCGAGCTCGAGCGCGATGCCTTCGTAGTCGTGATAGGTCAGCATGCCGTAGGTGCGCAGCGCATGCTGGCTCAGCGGCAGCAGCCCGTGCTTCTGCACCGACACGGCAACACCGGCGCGCGTATGCGTATGAATCACGCAATTGATTTCCGGCCGCGCATCATGCACGCAGCCGTGAATCACGAAACCGGCATAGTTCACGCCCAGCCCGGTTACATCGTCAATGACCTTGCCTTCATGATCGATCTTGACGATGCTCGACGCGGTGATCTCGTCGAACATGAGGCCATAAGGATTGATGAGAATGTGCGGCGAACCCGGCACGCGCGCGGTGAAATGGGTGAATATGAGATCGGTCCAGCGATACTGCGCGGCCAGTTGATAGGCCGCAGCCAGCTCGCAGCGCATTTCCCATTCTTCAGGGCTCACGCGCGAGCGCACGCTGCCGGCGGCCACGGATTTCAAATTTCCGGTCTTGGCGCTCATAAAAACCCTCCTCGAATCAGACGCAATCATACACCGCGCCCGAATATATCCCCGCCTCGCGCGCGCCCAATGACCCCTGTGCTCCGTCCCCGGACTTCTGTCTTCTGTCTTCTGTCCTCCGTCCTCTGTCTTCTGTCCTCTGACCTACACCCACCCCGTCGCTCCCAGCACCGCGCCCACTGATACCAGCAGCAACAGATGCGCACGCGTGCGCCAGACCAGCAGCGCCGTGACCACCGACACGACGACGTGATGCCAGCCTGGCGTCTGCGCGCCCAGAATCCAGCTGGTGGCGAACAGCAATCCGATCACGATCGGCGCCATGCCGGCCTTGAACGCGCGCACACTGCGCCATTCACGCCGCGCATTGCCCCAGCGGGCCGCGGCCAGTGCCAGCGTGGTGGACGGCAGCATGATGCCGACCATGGTTGCCAGGACGCCGGGCAATCCGGCGGCCTGATAACCCATCACGGCGACGAACAAAATGTTCGGTCCGGGCGAAGCCTGGGCGATCGCTATCGAGGCGTTGAACTGCGTATCGTTGAGCATTCCCATCTGACCGATCAGCACCCGATGCATATCCGGCACCACGGTGATGGCGCCGCCGATCGACAGCAGCGACAGCAGCAGAAAATGTCCGAACAGCGCCAGCACGTCAGCCGGGGTCGCGGCGCTCATGATTCACCCTCGCGCGGTTCGCGCAAGAGCCTGGTCCAGGCATACGCACAGGCCGCGAACCCCAGCCCAAGGAGCACCCACACCAATGGCCAGCGCAGCAAAGCCACCGCCGCAAACGTCAACACGGCTAGCACCCCGCACACGGGCATGCGCAGCGGATTTTCGCGCAGCGCGAAGAGCAGCTTGAGCGCGGTCCCTGCGATCATGCCAGCGGAGACTGCGGCCATGCCACGCAATGCCCCCGCCACCTCCGGGTGCATCGCGTACTTTGCATAGAGCACCGTGAGCGCAAGCACGATGATGAGCGGCACGGTCATCATGCCGGCCAGCGCCGCAAAGGCGCCGCGCCATCCGAAGAAGCGCTCGCCAACCATCAACGAAAGATTGCACACGTTCGGGCCGGGCAGAATCTGCGCCAGGGACAACATCTCGACGAATTGCTCGCGCGTAAGCCAGCGCCGCTGCTCGCACAACACGCGCTGCGCAATCGCCAGCACGCCGCCGAAGCCTTGCAGCGCGAGCAAGGTAAATACGACAAACAATTCCCTGCAGGACGAGGGTCGCGCAGGCACGGCGGGATGGTCGGTCATGGCAATGGACGAGGCATGAGGGACGCGCTGTCAATGAATTTGCATCGTGAGGCCGGCATGGGTCACTTGTCCGTCGTGGCACGCCATTTCAGGCGCAAGGTCTCGCGGTTTTGGGTTACTTCGAAATGACCCAGAAAATTCTGACCAAGCAGCGTGGTATCGTCCAAACCCGGATTGACCGCCACGCTGATACCGGAAACCTCGAAGCAAGCAGCGCGCACCGTTTGCGCGCGCGTCACGCGGCCTTCGATACGGCCGGCCGCGGTGTTGAACATCGCGGGATAACCGCCCGCAAGTCCCGCCTTGGTGGCATCGGCGGCCCCCACGGTTACAAGACTCGCGCCGGTATCGATGAGAAAACGCACGGCCACGCCATTCACCGCACCGTCCAGATAAAAATGTCCGTCGCGCTGCGCCGGAACCACCACTTCACGCGCCTGCGCGGGTCCGTCGCAACCGGTGACCGCGAATTGCGTGCGCTCAAAATGCTCGAAAGCCAGGTATCCGGCGCCTATGATGCCAAGCCAGACTCCGGTGGCGATGAGGTGACCTTTCATATCTGACGCAGGCTGGCGATGCCCGGGTGGTCCATGATCATGATCGCATGATCGCGACCGATGCGTGCCGGGCGCACCGGTCACTCGCGCAGCAGCGCCAGCAAAGCCGGGCCATAGCGCTCCAGCTTCCGGGCGCCGATGCCGCTGATGGTTGCCAGTTCGGTCTGGCTGCGCGGACGGGCACTGGCAATCGCCGCCAGGGTGGCATCGTGAAAAATGACATAAGCCGGCACGGATTGTTCGCGCGCCTCCCGGCTGCGCCATGCGCGCAGCCGCTCCAGCAGCGTCGCATCGGCAGCCGGAAAATCTCCTGTCGCGGCCTTGCGGCGCACTCTTGCGGGTTTTTCCTTGCGCACCGACATCAAACGCATGTCGATGCGTTCGCCGCCCTTCAGTACCGGACGGCTGGCTTCGGTCAAGCGCAAAGCGCCGTAGGCGGCATGATCGGGTTGCGCGAATCCGAGCGTTACCAGTTGGCGAAACACATCGCGCCAGGTTGCCTCGTCAAGATCGGCACCGATGCCGAACACGGCCAATTTTTCGTGGCCCCACTGTTCGACACGTTGCGTATCATTGCCTCGCAACACGTCAATTAAATGACGCGAGCCGAAACGCTGCCCGGTGCGGAAAATGCACGAGAGCGCCTTGCGTGCCGCTTCGGTGGCATCCCAGGTCCGCGGCGTCTCGATACAGGTATCGCAATTGCCGCACGGCGAACTCGTCTCGCCGAAGTAATCCAGCAAACGCACGCGACGGCAGCTCGCCGTTTCGCACAGACCGAGCAGCGCCTCCAGTTTGGCAAAGCAAACTCGGCGATAGTCCTCGCTGCCTTCGGATTGTTCGATCATGCGCCGCTGTTGCACGACGTCGCCGAGGCCGTAAGCCATCCAGGCATCGGCGGGCTCACCGTCGCGCCCGGCCCGGCCGGTTTCCTGATAATAGCCTTCAATACTCTTCGGCAGATCGAGGTGGGCGACGAAGCGCACGTCCGGCTTGTCGATGCCCATGCCAAACGCGATGGTGGCAACCATGACGATGCCCTCTTCGCGCTGGAAGCGGGCCTGGTTCTTTGCGCGCGCGCCGGATTCCATGCCGGCGTGGTAGGACAATGCGGCGATGCCCTGAGTCTTCAGCCAGGCGGCGGTTTCATCGACTTTTCTGCGCGACAGGCAATAGACGATGCCGGCCTCACCGGCATGCGCTTCGCGGATAAAGTTCAGCAATTGCCTGCGCGCATCGTCTTTGCCGACGATGGCATAGCGGATGTTCGGCCGGTCGAAACTGGAGACGAATACGCGCGCGTCGTTCAGCGCCAGACGCTGGCGGATCTCCGCGCGCGTCTGCATGTCAGCGGTGGCTGTCAGCGCGATGCGCGGAATCGCCGGGAAGCGTTCGTGCAGCACCGACAGTTGCAGGTATTCCGGACGAAAGTCGTGCCCCCATTGCGAAACGCAATGAGCTTCGTCAATGGCGAACAGGGCGATGCGGGATTGTTCCAGCAATTCCAGCATGCGCGGCATGACCAGGCGCTCGGGTGCGACGTAAAGCAGGTCGAGCGCGCCTTCGCGCAGAGCGCGTTCGGCGGCGGCCACTTCGCGCCCGTCCAGCGTGGAATTCAGAAACGCGGCGCGCACGCCGAGCTGGCGCAGCGCCGCCACCTGATCCTGCATCAGTGCGATCAACGGAGAAACAACCAGCGCCGTGCCCGCGCGCAACAATGCCGGCAACTGGTAGCACAGCGATTTGCCGCCGCCGGTGGGCATTAGCACCAGCGCGTCACCACCACCGGCCATGTGCTCGATGATCTCGCGCTGGGCACCGCGAAATTGCTGGAAGCCGAACACGGTATTGAGCAGGTCCAGCGCCGGGTCGGTTGTTGTTGCGGTGGGTTCAGCCTGCGGCATACTTGAAGGATTAAAGGGCTATCAGCGCGCGAATATATCCGATTCAATCGAAGGGCTGTGTCGCAATCCTGCGAAATGACCGGTTGCCAGGGATTCGGCTGCCAATCCGGACGGCGAAGCGCGGTCTCGGGTTAGACTCTGCTAGTGCACGGGAACTGACCCTCCAAAATCCCGATCAAGTGCCTACATCCTGAAATCATGTTCGTAAAGTTTGACAGCAACGCCGGCGGATTCACGATGAGCCGGGATATCGCCGTCCAACTGCTCAAGGCCATGGGCCACAGCGGTACGATTCCCAGCGCGATCCTGCCCGGGGATATCCCTCACGCACTGGCCCGACTTAAATCCGCCATGGACGCGAGCCCCGGTGTCTCGTTGAGGACAGCGGTTAAAGATGACCAAAATCGGGAAGATCTGCCGGTTTCATTGCGCCAGCGTGCCTTTCCGCTCATCGATTTGCTGACGCGCGCCGCCCGCGAAGAGGTCGAAGTGATGTGGAGGTGAGCAGTCCGGGCAAGCCTGGCGCCAACCATTAAAGCGTACCGGCACGGTTTTTATTGTTTTCCGGCCTCACGTTGGGCCGCTTCTTCCAGCTTCTTGTAATCGCGCGGCGGCTCATGCAGTTTTTGGCGCCGGCTTTTTTCGAGTCCCTTGACCATCGCCACTACGGCTTCGTTGTAAGGCACCGCAATGCCCAGCGCCTTTGCCTCGCGCACCAATGCGCCATTGAGCGCGTCGATTTCAGTCCGGCGTCCCTGTTCGACGTGCTGCATCATGGACGGCTGGTTGTAGCGGATGCGGCAGTGGTCCTTGATCTTACTGCGCGGGTCTTTCTCCGGCAATTTCAGATTCTTGCGCTCGACCACGGCCATGATTTCATCGATGATCCGGTCCTGAAGCTCACTGACTTCGGGCGTGCGGTAGATTTCTCCTCCGCGCAACCCAGTCACCGCCGCCAGCGTATTCACGGCGCAGTTGTGAACGAACTTTCCCCAAATCCAGTTCAAGGGATCGGGAACGATTTCAGCCGGAATGCCGGCCCGGTTGAACATTTCCGCGACCGCTTTGACGCGCTGCGTCTCGCGTCCATCAAGCTCACCCAGCGAAGTCATGCCCGCATTGGTGTAGGCCGAGCGCCCGGGCTGGGGATTGGCCGCGCTGTTCATGGACACGCCAGCGATGACCCGCTCCTCACCAAGTTCTGCTATCAGAGCTTCGACATTGCCAATGCCGTTTTGCAGGGTCAGGGCGAAACCGTCGCGCTTGAGCAACTGATTGGCGGCCTTTGCCGCATCGCGAGTCGAGTTGGCATCGGTGAAGATGATGGCCAGATCGCCGGGCGGCAGACCGGAGTGATCGGTTCGCGCGGGAATGGATATCACGTGTGTACCGCGCACGCCTTCCACGGTGATGCCGCTCTGAACGATCTTGCCGATATGGTCTTCGCGCGGGTCGATCAGGCTAACGTCGTAGCCCGCCCGCTTGAGCAAACCACCATAAACGCCACCCATTGCGCCCGCCCCGATCATGTAGATGCGCATTCGGCCTCCGCCATCGCTGGATTTTTCAATAATGACCTTATTGTTGGGAGTATAGCCATGTCGAGGCTCGGCCTGATGACACGGTCGCCTCGGGCCACACGCGCCGTATTCAGTTTCATTCGTTACAATGCGCCGCTTATCAATTCTGACTCAACAGAGGTGCACCATGAGTTCCAGCAAAACGGTCAGCGGTCTCGTCATAGAAGAACTCGTCGTCGGTGCGGGCGATATGGCCGCTTCCGGGCAACGCGTCACGGTGCACTACACCGGCTGGCTCACCGACGGCACCAAGTTCGACTCCAGCAAGGACCGCAACGATCCCTTTGTGTTCGGACTTGGCCAGGGTCAGGTCATTCGCGGATGGGACGAGGGCGTGCAGGGCATGAGAATCGGCGGCAAGCGCAAACTCACGATTCCTTCCGACCTCGGTTACGGCGCGCGTGGCGCCGGTGGCGTCATTCCGCCGAATGCAACCCTGGTCTTTGAAGTGGAATTGCTGGGTTTAAGTTAACGCGCCGTGTTCACCGCTCCCAGCTTTCGGGTCATACGCAGCAACGGCGTGAACCTGCGCTGCGCCGTCGATGGCGCAGGTCCGCTGGTGCTGATGATCCATGGCTGGCCGGAATCCTGGTATTCATGGCGACACCAGATCGCACCGATACGCGATGCGGGATATCGCGTCGTCGTGCCAGACATGCGCGGCTACGGCGGCAGCGATAAACCCCGGGCGATCGAGGCTTACGACATGGAAAGCCTGATCGGCGATGTCATCGGCCTCATCGATCACTTTGGCGAACAGCAGGCGATCCTGATCGGCCACGATTGGGGAGCGCCTATTGTGTGGAATACCACGGCGCTGCATCCGGAACGGGTTCGTGCCGTGGCGGCGTTGAGTGTGCCTTACTCGCCGCGCGGAAAAATTTCTTCGATCGAGCTGTGGCGGCAGATCTACGCAAACCGGTTTTTCTACCAGATCTACTTCCAGCAACCCGGCGTCGCCGAAGCCGAATTCGAGGCCGATATCCGGACTGCATTGCGCAAGATTTATTTCTCCGGCTCCGGCGATGCGCCAAAAGGCCTGTTCCGCGCCGATAAATCACCCGGCGCGAGGATGCTCGATGATCTGCCGGACCCGCAGGTGCTTCCGCAATGGTTGAGCGACGCCGATCTGGACTATTTCGTTGCACAGTTTCAGCACAGCGGTTTCCACGGGCCGCTCAACCGCTACCGCAATCAGCAGCGTGACTGGGAACGACTCACCGCGCTCAATGGCGTGCGCATCGTACGGCCAGCGTGCTTCATCGCCGGCAAACGCGACGGGGTTTTGAAGTTCGTGCCCAACGTTGATCTGGTCGAGAATATGAAGCGCTGGGTGGACGACCTGCGCGTGTGCGAACTCATTGACGGCGCCGGTCACTGGATCCAGCAGGAAAAGCCCGTTGAAGTAACCAACTTGCTGCTCGGATTTCTGGCCTCGCTTGATCGCTGAACCGGCCGTGCCCGCGCTGCGGGCCCTGGCGCGCGCCCACCCGGTACCGGCGGCCTGAATTCAATGTGGCGGCTCGTCCAATGTGGAGGTCCGCCGCACCGGGCTCAGGCGAGGAAAGTGAGCGCCTCTCCCAGTTTATTCACCGCCGCTGCGCTAGCCCGCGCAGATGGATGCGCGGCATCGGCGGCAACGGTCGCGTACAGCAATTCGATTTTGAATTTCCAGGAGCCCGACGCCTGACCCGTGCTACCGGCCTCGCGCAGGGCATCGAGCACCTGCCTGAGGTAACCGGAGATGGTCAAGCCCGGTGACACCGCCGAATCGGGTTGCGGCGCGCTGACCGGTGCCGCTCCTGCGTCAGCCGGGACGCTGACTGCGGCCGCAGCGACTGCGCCCGGAGGCGGCTCGGAAGCCGTGCGGTCGAGGACCGGCAATGCGGTCCAGGGCGCAATTGGCGCTGGCGCGACCAGTGACGGTGCCGCCGCTGACTGGACAAAGCCACTGACTCGCAGGCGTTGCTTCAAGCTCAGATCCAAAGCCACTGAAGCCAATTGTTCGGCATCAATATCCAGTTGCGCCGCCGCGGCAAAGGCCGCTTGCACATTGCCTTGAAAAAAATCTTCCGCAAGCGCTTCAACTTTTATCAGCACTTCGCGGATCGCTGCCAGCTCATCATCGTTAAGATGGCCATCGACCGAAATCTGGAACTTGCTGCCGGAGACCAGGGTCACGGCAACCGCCAGGTTTTTGGTGGTTCCGATCGCGCCATCCGATGCCGTGGATGCCACGCCACCGGCGGACACTTCCACCCGCGAGCGCAGACTAAGGCGTACGGTGTCGCCTTCCTGGGTGACGATTTCCAGCTTTTCTTTTTGCGTTTGCGTGAAGCGCACACCGACAGCCACCACGGTTTCCTGAGCCACGCTGCCGGCTTGTGCCGCTGCGGCCAGGCCGATGAATGACTCCAGCCGGGAACGCACCTCTTGCGCGAGTGCGGCAACGTCTTCGACCGCGGCACCGAGACCCCGCAACCAGGACGCGGCGTCCTGCAATCCGGAGCCGACCAGGGTGCGCAGTGAATCTGCCCCTTGGCCGCCGGGTGCAAGCGCCTGGCGTGCCGCTCCGGCCAGTGCCTGACCAGCGGACTCGGCAGGCGTGAGTCCCGGAACCGGAACAACTTCTCCCATTCGGTAATCGGCGTGCAGCGCCGTCATCACCCGCGCAGACAACACCTGACGGAGAAAATCGCTGTCGCGAGAACCTGTGCCGATGCCCGCAGCATCGCTGTCATGCCGGTTACTTTCGACAGCGGACAGGGGCGATGCATGCGCCGGTTCATGAGGCGCGAATGCACTCCAGCCGGCGCGGGACGGGAAGTGTGCAATGTCGATGGAATGCATAAAGGGGCTCCAGCGGTTGTTCTGAACCGATGGAACGGCATCGCCTGGAAAACCTTTAGGAAGGAGACCGGACCACGTCCGCGCAGGCTGCCGTAATCACGGTGCGCGGGGAAAAGCACCGCGCTGGCGTCGGGCAGGAATGCATCATGCCGGCCAGCCGGGGTCTCGCCCCGACCTTATCCGGCGTCCACTTCTTCAACCAGTTCCTGAAGGCGCTCGATCAATAGATCGACAATTTGTTCGGGCCGCTGCGCCCACAGGTTTTCGACTGCGGAATCGTCCCCATCATCGGCTTCGATGCTGCTCACCGAGACGTCCTCCTCTTCTTGCAGCAGGTGACTCAGCACCGCCATCATCTGCGCATGACAGGCGGCAAGCGCCTCACCAGTGCTGGCGCCTTGCTGCGTTTCATCCCTGACCAGGGTCGCAAGGTGTTCGAGTAACGGCCCGGCACCGGCCGCTTTCAGCATATCGGGATCGCTGGCCGCGAGATGCGCCAATAGATCGAGAATCGAGCTTTCATACGCAAAAATGGTGCCCGACACAATCTCGGAATAAGTCAGATCGATCGACGCGAGCAAGTGATCGCACTCACCAAGGCCCAGTTCGCAGATCGGGCACAGCCCACCGGCCGGGACGTCGTCAGACTCGTCGTCGTGCTCCAACGGGTCGTTGCGGCGATCGCGTTCCGGGGTTCTTGCCATGTTCAGCTCCTGCTTTCACGAGCGCTTGTTTTTGCGCCCGGGTCATGCGCTTGATTGCGTGCTCGCGCCGGGCCGCTGCGGAGCGCGTCTTCGCCGGCTCCTGATGAACCAGCACCACCGGCCGGCGCGCGCGGGTATAACGCGCGGCCAAACGGTGGCTTGCATTATGCTCTTCGACGCGACGCGCAACATCCTTTGCGATGCCGGTGTACAGAGTGTCGTCAGCACAGCGCAGTATGTAAATGAACCACATCGGATGGGGCGAGGGGCGAGGAGAAAATGCGCCGCGCTGCGGCGCTTCATCCCTGGTCCCCAGTCTCTAGCCTCGAGTCCCTACGCCAGCCACGATCATCTGTCGCAACTGCGCCACTTCGTCCCGCAGACTGGCGACTTCGACTTTCAATTGCGCCAGAGATGCGCCGTCGGAGGATTCAAGGCTTTTCGCGCCAGGTTCAACTGCGGTGGCATTGATTTCACCGTTGAGCAGATGTATCCAGCGATGTTCGCGCGAACCGGGCTGCTTGGCGAGTTTGATGACCAGCGCACCGCCCGAACGCCCGGCCATATCGTTCAGATAAGCGTCCACACTGGACAGATCGGCGAAGTGGTAAAGACGCTCGCAGGCGATGCGCAACTCGCCGGCCGTCTGCGCGCCGCGCAGCATTAGCGTTGCAACGAGCGCAGTCGTGCCGGAATCCGTACCGAGAATCTGGGGAAGGTTGTGACCATAGCGCACTACGCGTCGCGATGCACCCCAGCTATGGGTCGCCAGTTTGCGCTCTTTGAGTTCGTCGAGCGCGGACTGCGTTTGCGCTTCGCCGACATTCATGACCGGATCACGACTGGTCTTCTGATTGCACCCCGCAATCAGGGCATTCAGTGTCAGTGGGTAGTAATCGGGTGTAGCGAGCTGCTTTTCGACCAGGACGCCGAGAATTCGGGTTTCCAGTGCGGTTAGCAAAGGCAGCGAAGAGTTGGTCATGAATGCGGAAACGAGGATCGTGGATTGAGCAAGTGTACGCGACTCTCGCTCGAAACTCGCTCCACCAATCCGCTACCCTGATTTCCCCGTATCATGCCCTCACCCTGTCAGTGCTCGACGACAATGCTCCTGCAACGCCGCCGCTTTCTGCAATTCCTGGCTGCCACCGTGGCCCTGCCCAACCCGGCATTCGCGATCACCTTGCCGAATGCCGCAGCCGTGCCGGGAGGGATCGCAATTGTCAATCTCGGACCCGGTCCGATAGCACCCGTCGCGCGACTCAACGGCAGGCGAGTGCTGGTTGCGGGCAACGAAAACGAATGGCTTGCCATCGTCGGCATTTCGCTCGAAGCCAGGGCGGGTGGCAAACTAGCCCTGGCCATCCAGCGCGGGGGGCGCGAAGCCGGGCCTCTGACATTTGCCGTCGGTGCCAAGCAGTACGCTTCCCAGCATCTGACGGTTAAACCCGGTCAGGTCGATCTCTCGCCTGAGGATCTGGCGCGCCATGAGACCGAGCGCACGCATTTGTCCGCCATGCGAAAAACCTTTACCGATGCGGCACCGAAAACACTGGCTTTGCTGTCACCTTGTGAAGGGGAACGCTCCAACACATTTGGCAAGCGGCGTTTCTTCAACGGTCAATCGCGCAATCCGCACAATGGCATGGACATCGCTGCGCCAAGCGCAACGCCTATCGTTGCCGCGGGTGACGCCTGGGTGCTCGACGTCGGTGACTATTTTTTTTCAGGCAATACCGTGATGCTCGATCATGGTCAGGGATTTCTGACGCTGTACGCACACTTGAGCGAGGTCGAAGTCGCGGCCGGAGACCGGGTCGCCGCCGGCGCGCAGATCGGCCGGGTCGGCGCCACCGGCCGCGTTACCGGGCCGCATCTTCATTTCAGCGTTTACCTCAATGCCGAGGCGGTCGATCCGGGGCTGTTCCTGCTGGACACCGCAGGCTAGGGGCTGGGCGCAAGGAAAACCTTTCACCCGCTGGACTCTGGCCCCTGCAAATTAGGCCGCCTTCTCGCTTGCCTGCTCAAATAGCCGGCCGACTTCGACGCCCATCGCGCAACGCACGGCATCCTCGACCGTTTCCAGCCACACGAATTCGAGTTTCTCCCGCGCTTCGACCGGCACATCCTCGATATCTTTCTGATTGCGCCTGGGCAGCATCACGGTCTTGATGCCGGCGCGCAAGGCGGCCAGTACCTTTTCCTTCACACCCCCGATCGGCAGCACCAGGCCGCGCAGTGAAATCTCTCCGGTCATGGCGACATCGGCGCGTACCGGTTTGCCAGCAAGCAACGACGCGAGCGCGAGGAACATCGCCACGCCGGCACTCGGGCCGTCCTTCGGCGTCGCGCCCGCCGGCACGTGTACGTGCAGATCGGATTTATCCAGGGCTTCGCCGATATACATCTTGGCCAGCGTCAACGCCGCCTGGGCCGACTCTTTCATCACGTCGCCAAGCTGCCCGGTGAGGATAAGTTTGCCCGAACCGGGCACGCGCGTGGCCTCGATAAACAAGATGTCGCCGCCCACCGGCGTCCACGCCAGTCCGGTCGCCACCCCCGGCATCGCGGTTCGCTGGGCGAGTTCATTTTCGAAGCGCGGAGCGCCGAGAATGGCATGCAGATCGGCGGCATCGAGTGTTACCGCTTCGGCTTTCCCTTCGGCGATTTTCATCGCCGCCGAGCGCAACACCGAGCCCAGTTCGCGTTCGAGGTTGCGTACTCCGGCCTCGCGCGTGTAGTCGCCGATGATGGCGCGGATAGCCGCATCCGTGATCGTGACTTGTTCCGGTTTCAGTCCGTTGGCCTCCATCTGGCGCTTCACGAGGTAGCGCCGGGTGATTTCCAATTTTTCTTCCTCGGTGTAACCCGGAAGCTGGATGATCTCCATGCGATCGCGCAACGGCCCCGGGATGGTATCGAGCTGGTTGGCCGTGGCAATGAACATGATTTTCGACAGATCGAAATCCACGGCGAGGTAGTTGTCGCGGAACTTCGCGTTCTGCTCCGGATCGAGCACTTCGAGCAGCGCGCTCGACGGATCGCCGTGGAAACCTCCGGCGCCGAGTTTGTCGATCTCGTCGAGCATGAACACGCCATTACGCGATTCGGCACGGCGAATCGCCTGAATGATGTTGCCGGGCAGGGCGCCAATATAGGTGCGCCGGTGGCCGCGGATTTCCGCCTCGTCGTGCGTGCCGCCCAAGGCGACGCGCTGGAACTTTCGCCCGGTGGCACGCGCGATCGACTGACCGAGCGAGGTCTTACCCACACCCGGCGGGCCGACAAAACACAGGATCGGGCTTTTCCCCTCCGGATTGAGCTTCATCACCGCGAGGTGTTCGAGAATGCGGCGCTTTATTTTCTCCAGTCCGTAGTGATCTTCGTCGAGCACTGCCCGGGCTTGCGCGATGTCGATCGGTTTTGTCCCGGATAATTGCCAGGGCAGTTCGCTTAAAGTTTCGACATAGCTGCGCAGCATCGACCCTTCCGCGCTGCCTTCACCCATGCGCGTGAGTCGCTTCAACTCTTTCCTGACATGCTTGAGCGTATCTTCCGGCATGCCGGCCTCTTCGACAGCCTTTTTCAGGTCCTCGATCTCGGTTGCGTTCTCGCCGTCTTCGCCGAGTTCTTTCTGAATCTGGCGCATCTGCTCGCGCAGCACATGCTCGCGCTGGCGTTCGTCGAACTCCTTGCGCGTCTTGTCGCCGATCTCCCTGGAAAGCTTCAGCACTTCGACGCGCTCTCCGAGCAAGCCCAGGACCTTGTCCATGCGGTCCTTGATGTCGAAGGTTTCGAGCACGGCCTGCTTCTCCTCGTTCTTCACGTCGAGCAGATTGGCAGCCATGTCCGCAAGCAGCGCGGGCGAGGTCATTGCCCGCACCACCCCGGCAAGCTCATCGGGCACATTCGAAAGCAACTGGATGGCTTCGACGGCACGCTCTTTCAGTTGCAGGAAACGCGCCTCGATCTCTGCGCCGGATTCTTCCACGGTCTCAACCAGCGCCACTCGCGCCACCAGGAAGGGCCAGCCTTCCAGAAATTCGAGCACACGAAAGCGCGACTGCCCCTGAACCACCAGATGATGGGCGCCTTCGTTGGTGATATAGCGCACGATCTGGCCCACCGTACCGACCCAGTGCAAGTCGTCCGGGGTCAATTCGTTTTTCTGCGCATCGCGCTGCAAGAGGAAGCCGACCCGCTTCTCGGCCCGGGCCGCCTCCTGTACAGCAGCGGCCGAGGATGCCCGGCCGACGGTGATCGGTGACATAACGCCGGGAAACAGCACGGCGTTGCGCAGCGGCACAATGGCGAGCGCGTCATCCGGCAGCGGTTTCAATGTGGAATCTCCGCTCGCCGGAACCGGCGCGCGGACGGGCTTGCCGGCATCGTCCGGTGAGAGCATGTCCTGTATTGACGTCATCTGAGGTCTCCGAATACGCAATGGACCCTAGATGGCGACGCCCGCGCCAATTTCAAGCAGCCGATAGCGGCTGCGCTTTCAGCGCGTCGTTGCCGGCGCTTAAGCCGGGATGCAAACCCCTAACCGCCGCGATTTCCGATCAAGGCAAGAAACTCCTCGCGCGTTGCCGCGGAATCGCGAAAGGTACCGACGACAGATGAGGTAATCATCTCGGAGTTCTGTTTCTCCACCCCGCGCATCATCATGCACAGGTGTTTTGCTTCGATCATGACCCCGACACCTTGCGCGCCGATGGAATCCATCACCACTTGGGAAATCTGTTCGGTGAGCCGCTCCTGGATCTGCAGGCGGCGCGCATACATATCGACCAGCCGGGCAAGTTTGCTCAGACCGAAGACCCGGCCATTGGGGATATATCCGATATGACAGCGGCCGAAGAACGGCAGCATGTGGTGCTCGCACAAGCTGTAGACCTCGATGTTCTTGACGATGACCATGCTGTTGGTTTTCTGCGTGAAGATCGCGTCGTTGATGACGCTCACTGGGTCGATGCGACTTCCCGAAGTCAGAAAGTCCAGGGCGGCGGCCACGCGATGCGGCGTTTTGAGCAAGCCCTCGCGATCCACATCTTCTCCGAGTTCAATCAACAGTTCGCGCACCAGACTTTCTATTTTGCCGGTATTCAAAGCCATTTTTGAATTCCTTTCGTTTCAGTTCGTATCGCTGCTGCCGTGGCAACTCTTGTACTTCCTGCCGCTGCCGCAGGGGCAGGGATCGTTGCGGCCGACCTTCGGGCCGTCGCGCTGAATCGGCGGATGCGAAATGCGTTTGTCGAGCCAGTAGGTATACAGGGCCATCACCGAATCGCCAAGACCTGCCGAAGCTGCCTGCTTCATCTCGCTTTCTTCCTCGAGGCTCGGAACCGGTTCGCCCTGCTCTTCCGCGGCCTCACGCAGTTGTCCGGACAACAGGATGAAAGGCGCCAGCAGTTCCTCAACCTGTTCCGTATCTGCGTGTTCGTACCAGTCCACCTCGGAGAGCAGCACCCCTTCCAGGTAACCCTCGCACCAGGTGGAAAAATCATCTTCGCCATGTTCGTCCGGAAACACATAGAGCGTGATGCCCTCGCCCTGATCCAAGTCGAGGACCGTCTGTCCGTAAAAACGCAGCACCAGACCGAGGATTTCCTGAGCCTGTTCCGCATTCTGGTATCCGGGTTTGTCCCCCAACGCGACCGGCAACCAGCGACTGGGGGGAATCAGATCCGGCGAACTGGCCACAGCGCAGAACAAGCCTTGCAGCATGTCCAATGGCATGGCTTCTTCGTGAAACACGTCGGACACGAGCAACTGCTCAAGGCGGTCGAGCTCGTTGTTGCTAAGCGGGGTATCGGATTGGGTCATCTGCCGGGGGTAGGAGGTGAGGGATGCGGTATGAAAGGCGCGTGAACAGTTCCTTAAGTTCACTCTTGCCCGATATTGACGCAACTGGCCGCGGAGATCATATCGAGTCGCGACTGGGGAGTTTCAAGACTGATGCGTCCCAGCGCGCCACTGCGATAGTCATCGAGCAGGATGAGCGCGGCTTTTTCCAGATCAAGGCCACCGCCTTTGATCAGGCACCCGCGGCGCCTGGCAACGGCCTCAATCAGGCCCGGGCCATCCAGGCCATCCAGCGCAAAGCCGTAGCGCGCGCTCAGCAACTGCGAATAACGGGTGAGCAGAATCTCGCCGAGAAAGGCGGCCACTTCTTCCTCCATGACCGCGTTGGTACCGATGGCGTGGCTCGCCGCCAGCATGTATCCATCGCTCTCGTACTCGATCTTCGGCCACATCAGGCCCGGGGTGTCGGTAAGGGTCATGCCCGCGCCGAGATCGAAACTCTGCTGCCGCTTGGTCACCGCCGGCTCATCGCCGACGGCGGCCACGCGGCGCTTCAGCACGGCATTCATCAATGTGGATTTACCGACGTTGGGAATACCCATGATCATCATGCGCAGCGGCTTGGTGTTGTCGCTGCGATGCGGCGCGATCGACTGGCAATACCCGGTGATGCGCGCCACGTCGGCCGGTTTCCTGCACGACAGCGCAACCGCCTTGATGCCTGGCTGCCGATTGTAGAAATCCAGCCAGGCGCTGGTTGCGACGGGATCGGCCAGATCGGCTTTATTGAGCACCTTCAGCGCCGGCCGCTGACGATATTCGCGCAAAGTCCGGATCATCGGATTGCTGCTGGCTTCGGGAAGACGGGCATCGACGACTTCGATGACGACATCCACCCACTCCATGGTTTCGGCGGCTTTCTTGCGCGCCAGATTCATGTGGCCGGGAAACCATTGGATGGTCATTGAGCAGGGGCTGGGAGATAGGGGCTAGGTACTGGGGCTAGGGTCTTTGGGCAAGGGGTGACGGATGAGCGATTATGAGATATGGCCGCGCCACGGTGCGGCGCTCAAACCCTGGTCCTAGCCCCTCGTCCCTAGACCTTTACTCATTCCCTTGCTTCTTCGCCGCCAGCTTCGCCTGCAGGTCGGCAAACGGATTATGCGTTGCCACCGGGCCCTGTTCGCCTGAGCTTCTGCCGCGAACCGCCTCATCGGCAACCCGCGCATGTTCGTTCTCGTGGCAATAGATGCAGAGCAGTTCCCAGTTGCCGCCGTCCAGCGGATTGTTGTCGTGATTGTGGTCCTTATGGTGCACGGTCAATTCGCGCAACCGCACACCGGAAAACTCGCGGGCGCATCGACCGCAGATCCAGGGAAACAATTTGAGCGCTCGCTCGCGATAGGTCGTCTCCCGTTCCGTACTGTGCCGGCGCGCCTCGGCAATTACACGATCAAGTCGGGTTGGATCCGTGGCGTTTTGCATGGCCATTGCGGACGAACTTCGTAAAGAGTCAAACGTGGGCGCCGGTCCCGTCAAACGCGACAGGCGCCCGCTGAATTCACTGCGATTCAAGCATGGATCTCAGATTATCCAGGCCGGCCCGATACAGGCCGTCGATGAGGGCGATGACCTCCTCGTCCTTCATCTTGCCTTCCGAATTGTTGCGATAAGAACCGCGCCATTGGATCAGAGTAAAGCCGCGCCGGCCCTCGAGGACCTGAAAGGTGGAAGCGTAACTCGAAATCGGCAAAGGCGCCGGATCAATGACGCGATAGCTGAATTTTCGGTCAAGCACCTCATACGACGTCAGTTCCTCATCGAAGCTCGGACCGTCCTTCAATGTAAGGGTGCGGACCGTGCCAACCTCCTCGTTGGCGCCGGAAATAATCACGGATTCCGAGAACGCCGGGTGCCAGTTGACCACGCCGTCGAAATCCTTGACGGCGTCCCACACCTTCCAGATCGATCCCTTGATCTCGACACTTTGGTTGGAATTGAGCACCCCCTGCGCGGCCGCCAGGCCACTGGTCATGAACAGTGCACTCAAAGCCCAAACTACGATCTTCTTCATAGCGTTTGCCTCCTCAATTTGTTCCAAAATGATTTTAGAAAGATGTACTTGGCACCACGGCTCACACGGCACAAAGGTGCCTGCTCGACCGTGTCCGCCGCAGTATAGGCCGCGCTCGAGAAGTTTTTGAAGGGGTTTATCTGATTTTTCCACTTGCCCGCCAATCCCCTTAACCGCGTCACGCCTTTTGAAAACAAGCCTGTGAAGTGGACAAACGATCAATCCACAAACCGCGAACGCCCGTAATTGCGCGAATCTACCGAAATCCGGCAATTTGCTCCTCGATCGCGGTCTCGACGTAATCGCCCGACCTGACGGCAATCTGGTTTCAGACTTCACGTGTCGCCAAACGGCAACACAAAATCTGAAAAAATAATGCTGCCGTCACACAGGTGCAAAATATTCCAAAAATCTATTGGCAAATCCGGCCTATCCGGTATTATGAATGCGACTTTTTCAGTGCCCTGTCCCAGTGCTCAGTTACCTCCCTTACTGAGGCCATTTGGGGCAGGGTATTTTTTCTGGGTGATTCCGCCCACGCGCGTTTCGCGCATGCCGCAAAGCAGGGCGAATTCAGTCCGGAGCAATGACTTGGATCTGGTCCCGACTGACATTCAGAAAAGGAACGTGCATGACCAGGCGATCCGCTTCTCGAACCTCGGCATCCGTTATCGCGATGAATGCCTTGGACTCTGTCAGATAGTCAGTCAGCCGCGCACCCGGCACCAGCTCGATGAATCCCTTGATGCGGTAGATCCCGGTAAGGATGACCACCTTGGTTTTGTGCCCTTCTGCCATCTTTTGCCCCTTTCCTTAATCTGATTCCCGCCATGACTGCGCGCTTGATGCTGGCCGGATTCCAATTCCAAGTACAACGTAGTTTACACACCACCCCGATTGCTGGCGCGCCTGATCCTAATTCTCCCTGAAGCATCGAATCGGCCCGATTCCTGTTGTCGAGGGCAAAACCCGTAGCGGGGCATCAGCCCCGTGCAAGCTTCCAACAGTGCTTCACCAATGAAGTTTGCCCAGCCGCGACAAGTCCAGGCCAAACCCAGGCTTCATGTTTGCGCCCACGAAATGCCTTCAAGGCATTAGTATTGCGGGTGTGAGTATGCCTTTGTTTCGAATCGGCCTCGTCGCCATATCGGTCCCGCCAGTCAAGCGACCTAGATTTTAATTTCGCCTCATCCAGCGTG
>JANLTJ010000273.1:0-2931 GCA_031362885.1 Betaproteobacteria bacterium | reverse complement strand
CGCCGTTTACAGCGCGCCGGTCTCTCCGTCTTCTGGTACAAAGACACGATCGGTCATCGCATGCTCGGCAAGAAAACCACGAAGTGCCGCGCGCGTGAGAGTGGCATGATTCACCGCCTCCATATGGCTCGCGATGATGCGGGCCTTCGGCACCAGCTGATAGACCTCGCGCACGTCCTCCTTGCTCATGATGATCGACCCGAGACCTGACACCTGGGCATCGCAACAATTGAGCACAATGACATCTGGCAAGAAGCTGCGAAGATTTGCTGCGACATAGTCGTTGAAGACCGTATCACCAGCTAGGTAAAGCGTTGGTTCGGAAGGATGCTTGAGCACCACTCCGCAGACTTCTCCTAGTAGATCGTAAATGGCCGTTACACATTCATCAGAGCCATGCTGTCCCGGCGTTTTTATGATTTTCACCCCCTCGAATACGGGGTTGCCCGTGAGCACGCGGACGTCCGAAAATCCCGCGGATTTCACGATTTCGCGATCACCGAAGTGTTGCACGAAGAAAGGAATGTCCTTGGGCAGCGCGCGAGCTGCATGCTCGTCCCAGTGATCAGGGTGTACGTGGGTCAGGATTACTGCATCCACGTTTAGAAGTTCCTCGATAGGGACAGGCAAATCGACGGTTGGATTGCGAACGTGACTGTTGGGCGTGCCGTCGAAACCGGGAAAGTCACCCTTGGGACCAAACCACGGGTCGGTGAGGAAGCGCTTGCCAGCGTAGTCGATTAAAAGGGTAGCGTTTCTAATTTGGCGAATGTTCATACCGATGCGCTTCCAGAATTGGAAGCGCATCGTAGGTTCACAGTTAGACGGGGGCCAGACTGGTGTGGGACAACTTCAGCGAAGTTTGGGCCAATTCCCTTATCCTTACACCAACCGCGGATGCGTCGGTGAGCCTATCCTCGGCGCACCTACTCGATGATCAACATCACCACGATCTTTCGCGCAGGAATGATTGCACATTGCGTACCGAGACACCGAAGAAACATGAAGAAGCCGGTCTGGATAGCGGAATGTTGTAGCAAGGGCCTCCAGAGAGAATCGCTCTACGCGCCTTCTACGCGGTCACTTTATGAGGAGCGCTCAAAATAGAGTCTAGCAACCTCTCCCGGCCGGTTATTTTCCAACCATTGACGGCCATTGAGATCTGTATCGTTGGCCGACTCGCGTCCACCGCAAGCCCGGCGGATTGCACGCTGGGCGAGTCCATCTGCGGCGCCGACTGCGTACAGAAGAAGAAGCGGCGCGAACCGCGCCAGGATCGCCGCGCGGATGAATTAGGGACAGCCATCAATTCATATGCCAACCATGGATCAAAATCGTGGGTGTGTCTCCGTGGCCTGCGCTCAGCCACGATAAATACGACCTCGTCGCCGCCATGAACGGTGATGTGCTACGGACCTTAGCGGACCACCCTTCGCGCGGGAATTTTCAGCTTTTTGGCGGCAGCAAGCATGCCAACGTCTAGCGTCGCAACGAATTCCACCCCATTGTTTCGAGCAATGGCTAGGTGTAGCGCGTCCGGACCGCGTAGGTGGGTCGCGAAGTGGCTGACGTACTCCAGCGCGAGTTCAAAATCATTCGCGCCCGGCGTCAGCATCACTAATGAAACCGCACTGATCGCCGCGAACTCCGCGATGAGCCTTCGCCCTTGAATTGCTGTTATCGTTCTCGTGCGCACGTCGCGCGAAATTAGGCTGGCAAATTCGATGGATGTCCATTTACTGGCGGCCACCGTTCCCGCTGCCTGGCGCTCAAGAAACTTGGCCACCTGTGCAGATGTCGCTTCCTCTCTATACAGCGGCGTGAGAAAACTGGTATCGAGGTAAATCATTCGGCGTCGCGCAAAGCCCGAAGCGACGCGGCACTACTGCCTTGCCACGCAGGAACCTGCTGTCGAAGCTTTGCGAGGCGCTGCAATGGGAATCGCTCTTTGGGTAGGTTAACGGGGACCACGCGCGCAATCGGGCGACCGTGACGAGTAATGATGACTTCCTCGCCGGATTCAACCGCGTTCAATAATTCGCTCAGATGTGCTTTGGCGTGAGCTAGACTCATGGCTTGCATAATGATTCCTCGTGGTGACCATAAATATGGTCACATATTCCGCTCCTCGGTGAACCGTAGCAAGCCTCTTGCGACACCTCTAGCTTGCGCGGCACCGAACAACCGTGGCTAGCAGTTACGGGGGAGATTTCTGACATCGCGCCAGGTGCCCCAACGACATAAGCGTAAAGTTGATAGCACTGAATTTGCCGGCCCCGAAGGCCGACCAATGTCTCGAGGGGTATATGCTGGGGTACATCGGTTTTCTTTCGAGACGTAATTCATCGCATCTTCAGATGGTTACAATATTCCCGCGTCTCCTAGTCCCCCAGCCAACTTAAGCTCCGACAGATTCCACAAGCGTCCAGGCTTTACTCCGAATCCCGCGCAGCTGCGGGGTTTTTGTGCCGATACGGTTTTATAGCGTCCACTTGCATCCGACTGTTTCTGAGTAGAAAAATAGGTAGTAAAGGTGGGTCGCAAACGTATTTGCTACCCAGAAACTACCATTCTTCGAACCTAGTGCTACCCATGTCGGCTGAATTACAAGCGAAAAACGCGCAGCCGTGAGGCCAAATACATGATGGCTGGTGGGCACGGCCTAACCTTGCTGGTGATGCCGGACGGCTCGAAGTATTGGCGGCTGAGGTGATGACTTGAAGGTCAGGCTTCGCTATCTTCGTTTCGGCATCCTCACACCGACGCTGGAGCATTAAAACGATGACTGACGCGGCGATCTACACGCCCCCCAAAATCTGGACGTGGAACAAAGAAAACGGCGGGCAATTCGCCAACATTAACCGCCCGATTGCCGGCGCTACGCACGACAAGGATCTCCCGGTCGGTCGCCACCCTTTTCAGCTCTATTCG
>JANLTJ010000265.1:0-1562 GCA_031362885.1 Betaproteobacteria bacterium | reverse complement strand
GCCTGCAAAGCGGTCAATCGCCGGATCGTGTATTGCGCCATTTCCGGTTACGGGCAGACCGGCCCATACCGCGAAATGGCGGGACATGACGTTAATTACGGCGGCTATGCCGGATTCATCGATCAGGTCGGAACCGCGGGCGGCGACCCGGTGATTCCCAACATCCAGATCGCCGACATTCTCGGCGGCGCGGTGGTGCCGGCGCTGGGCATACTCGCTGCGCTGCTCGATGCGCAACGCAGCGGCGAAGGCCGCTACGTCGATGTCGCCATGACCGAAGGTGTGCTGGTACACAACTATCAAGCGCTCGCAGCAATGGCGGCCACCGGAAAAGTCAACCCGCGCGGCGAGGATTTTTTATCGGGCCGGGAACCTTGCTATGCGGTGTACCGCACCGCGGACAACAAGCACATGGCGGTGGGCGCACTGGAAAAGAAGTTCTGGGATCGCGTGTGTGAAGTGCTGCTACGTCCCGATCTGAAGGGCGCACATTGGGAAATACGCGAAAAAGATGCGCGTTCGACCAAACAGGAAATCGCGGCGATATTTGCAGCGCAGCCGCAGGCGTACTGGGTCAACAAGTTTGCTACCGAGGACTGTTGCGTGACCCCGGTGCTGCCGCTGGACGAATGCGCGAAGAATCCCCAGATCGCGGCGCGCGACATGATGCTGGAACACAAAGGCGCGCCGCAGTTCGCGCCACCCTGGAAAATCAGCGAATTCGATTTCTCGATAGACCGCGCTGCTCCTGCGGCGGGAGAACACAATGAGGAGATTTTGCTCGATGCCGGTTATGGCGCGGACGAGATAGAGGCGCTGCGCGGGGCTGGAGTGATTTGACGCCGCCGGGTTGGCTCTGACATTCGCGCCTCGATCGCGGTTGACGGCTCATCGGTCAGGGAAAAGGTTTTCCGTCACTGGGATAGAGCAAACTTCGGTGAACTTCGGATGAGATAAGCCAGCCCACGTATGAGTTACAGTTTCTTGACTTTTCTATGCGCGAATATTTTGGATCGGCGCACTTGGAGCGCAAACTACCATGATGAAGAAAATACTCGTCCCATTATCCCGAGTTTGCCTTGTGGCATGCCTTGTCAATTGTGGCGGTGGAGGTTCGTCCGGCGGCAACAACTCTCCCGTCAACAATCCTCCACCCAGTTCTGGTCTGGAACCCGGCCCGCCGCTGGACGGCACGAGACCCTCAAATGCGACATGCCTTGCAGTGCCAAGGCCCACCAGTGTCGGCGCGCAGACGGTTGTTCTGGCATTTCCGTCCCTGGATTTGCAATTGGCACCAGGCGACCGATTAACCGGTCTCAAGCAACTGCCAGGCAACAACGACTTTTGGTATGTTGCCGATCGCGCCGGACGCCTTCTGCGTTTTGCGGCCGATGCCAATGTGACCAGCGCCACAGCTGCGTTGGATATCAGGAATCGGATTGATCCGCCCTTAACTCTCGGGGAAGGTGGCCTGCTCGGGTTTGCCTTTTCGCCTGACTTTGTCACCGATGGCGCCGTATATGTCTCATACCGGTCCGCCGGCCGTTCGCGTATTTCGCGTT
>JANLTJ010000260.1:0-4969 GCA_031362885.1 Betaproteobacteria bacterium | reverse complement strand
CACGCAAACCGAATTCCGCATATGAAATTCGGTTGATGGAGTCACTACGCCGCACAAATCCGCACTAAAATGTGTGCATGCGGTAGCCGCAAGCGGGGGAAGAAAGAAGCTCTGGTGTCTTCCTCCGCTTGCGGGAGAAGTACCTGCGCGTTGCGAAGCAATGCTGCAGGGGATGGGGGGCCGCCCAGTGAGAGGAGAAATAGTTGCGCAACCGCCGGACGCATTCGAATGAGTCAAAACACTAGAATCCCGTGAGAAAATCTAAGCTCCCCATGGAGAAACTTGGAGCGGGTGAAGGGAATCGAACCCTCGTCGTAAGCTTGGGAAGCTTCTGCTCTGCCATTGAGCTACACCCGCGAAAACACCAAGCACTCAAACATCTATCACCTCGACCTGGCGCCTGTGAAGCGCGATGAACTACCTCACCCTCAACCCGCCGCCAAACGCTGCAATCAATAGACCCGGCTCAATCAGCGCCGTCACTAAGAAATGACTGACGATGCAAGGCGCCAGGCTGCGTCCGCCAAGCAAATATACCATGGCAAGACCGAGCCCCAGAATTGTCGTCGCGAAGACGGCACCGGCGGCGGTTTGCCAACTACCCTTCAATCCACCCCAGACCGCATGCAGCACACCAAAGCCAACGCCGGACACAATGACTTGCACGGCCTCGTCACTGCCTGCCTGCTGCAGCCAATCCATCAGTAACTTGCGAAACAACAATTCTTCGAGTACCGCCGCCAAGACCGCCAGTAAAATCGCAAGCAGCTTCAGCGGATGTAGTCTGAAGAGCCAAAGTCTTACTGCGGGAATACCGGCGCTCCACGCCACATAAGCGGCGGCCAGCACAAAACCCGCGATCCAAGCGGGTCGTATTTCGGCAAATGGTCCACGAAAGCCGAACACTTCGAACATATCGACTCGTTCGGAAAGCATAATCTTGGCAACGAATGGACCCATGAAAACGCATAGCGCAGTCATTACAATGGCGCTCTTGGCCTCCGCACTCAGCCTTGACCATCCCATCGAACTATCTCCGCCTCAAACTCTCACCGGCATCACACAACCATCAACAACCCTATGACTTCATCACAGAGTATAGGCTAAATCACTCCCATTGCGATCACCAGCGGCGGCCCCCTCATGCTCCCACAAGACGTTCTCGACTTTTGGTTCCACGAACTCGCGCCTTCCCAATGGTATAAGGCGGACAATGGTCTCGACGCCGAGATCGCGCGGCGCTTCGAACCAGTCTATCGCGCACTCAGCCGCTTCGTACCGTCGGACTGGAACAAAGACGCGGGCACCAATCTTGCAGCAACTATTGTGCTCGATCAATTTCCACGAAACATGTTCCGCGGCACCCCACAAGCGTTCGCCACGGATGCCTTGGCGCTGGACGTGTCGATGGCAACCATTGAAAAGCACTTCGATTTGGAGCTGAACGAGTCCCAGCGCCAGTTCCTATATATGCCATTTCAACACGCCGAAGATCGCGCGACACAAGCGCGATCCATCGAACTTTTTGAGGCTCTTGGCAATGCGAATGTCCTCGACTTTGCCCGCCGCCATCGCGCCATCATCGAGCGTTTTGGGCGTTTCCCTCATCGCAACGCGATATTGGGGCGCACCTCAACAGCCGAAGAGCTCGAGTTCCTGAAACAACCGGGATCATCATTTTGAACTTATGCAAAGCGCCTGATATGAGAGCTCAAACCAAATTGCGATTTCCGGTGCGTCAATGAATCAAGTCCTACAAGGGTTGCCCGCGTTCAAACGCCTTGACCCGTCAAAATTCAAAGACCCGGACCTCACCGCCAAGGGCGAGCGCCGCGCAACGGTGGGACTGAAACGCCTTGAAACGCTCTGGTTTAACACCGGCACGCTTTGCAACATCGAATGCGCCAACTGCTACATCGAATCCTCGCCCAGGAATGATCGCCTCACCTATCTGAACGCCATGGAAGTCAGCGCCTCACTCGATGAAGCCGAGGCCCTGAAACAGCGCCCCTTCACCATCGGCTTCACGGGCGGCGAACCGTTTATGAACCCTGACATGCCCGCGATGTTGGAACAAACACTCGCACGCGGGTATGACGTTCTTGTCCTCACCAACGCCATGAAGCCGATGATGCGTCCTCGTGTCCAAGCCGCGTTGAAGCAATCCAATGCCAAGCACCGCGATCAGTTAGTGCTGCGTGTCAGTGTAGACCATTGGCGCCAAGACCTGCATGACGAAGAACGCGGGCCGGAGAGTTTTAAGGAAACATTGGAAGGATTGCGTTGGCTCCGCGATCAGAATGTCAAAACAGCAATCGCCGCACGGTTGCGATGGGGTGACACGGACGAAGACATGCGCACAGGCTTTGCAAGTCTTTTTGCTCGAGAATGCCTCGATATTGAGGCGAATGACCTTGCATCACTGGTCATTTTTCCCGAAATGGACGTCCGCGTCGATGTCCCCGAAATCACAGTCGATTGCTGGAGCATTTTAAGCAAAAGTCCGGACGACATGATGTGCGCCACCAGCCGGATGGTCGTAAAACGCAAAGGCGCAGTCTCGCCGTCCGTCGTCGCTTGCACGCTACTGCCCTACGACCCGCAATTCGAACTGGGCCTAACGCTCGAGAGCGCAATGGAACCGGTAAAGCTCAACCACCCGCACTGCGCCAAATTCTGCGTCCTCGGTGGCGGCAGCTGCAAAGCGTAGAAAACTTTTCACCGCGAAGCCGCGAAGGCCGCCAAGATAAACAAGATTCGCGTCCTTCGCGCCTTCGCGGTGAATTCCTATTGCTCTATCGCAGCGGCGAATAGTTCACCGGCTGCCAAGCATAACCCTTCCCCTCGGACCGCAGCCGCCCGATGCCGGGAAAGGAAATATGCGCAGATGCCACCAAATAGCCTTGGCTGGCGGCTTCGGCATAAGCCTTCTTGCGTTGTGCCGCTGCAGCTTTTGAATCGATGTCGAACTGGATCGTCACCCCCGGGTTGACAAACTGCACCGCCGCGACATGCATCACGTCGCCCCAGAACACCATCTTCTGACCCTTGCTTTCGGCAACATAGAAGCAGTGACCGGGCGTATGGCCTCGCGATGCGACAGCTTTAATGCCGGCGGCAAGCTCGGTGTTCCCATCGAAAGTTTTGAACTTGCCCGCTTTGATATAAGGCTTGACCGAGGACTGAGCGCCCTCGACGAAAGCCTTCATCTCGGCCGGCGCCTTCTTCAGGGTTTCTTCCGACAACCAGAAATCGGCGTCATGTTTGTCCGCGCGCACGACGGCATTCGGGAAGACGATATTGCCGTCCGGCGCGATGCCGCCAACGTGATCGCCATGCAGATGGGTGATGTAAATCTCGTCCACCTGCTCCGGCTTGTAGCCTGCTTCTGTCAAACTGACCAACAACCGCCCAACGGTTGGTCCGAACAGCTTGCCCGATCCGGCATCGACCAACACCAACTTCTCACCTGTGTTGATGAGGTAGGCATTGACCGAGGTTTCCACCGGACTCTTGAGAAATTCTCTAGCAAGGGCCTTGCTGACCTTAGCCGGCGTGGTGTTGGTAAGTAGTTTTTCGGCGTCCAATGGAAATACCCCATCCGACAACGCGGTAATCTCAAAATCGCCAAGCATCACGCGATAAAATCCGGGCGCTTGAGTTTTCACCATCGGCGCGCCGGCTGAAGCGATGCCAGTCAGCACGGCAAACGCGACTGCGCTCATGAAAAATGTGAGTTTCAATTGGACTCTCCTAAACTCGAAAATGCTTCGACAGCTTCAAACCCTGTGCCTGATAGTGCGAACCGATGCCTTGCCCATAGACCCGCTCCGGCGGCTCGGTCAGCCGCTCAAACACCAGGCGCCCGATGATCTGCCCGTGCTGCAATATAAACGGCACCTCGTGGCTGCGCACTTCCAGCACAGCGCGCGAACCCGCGCCACCAGCGCCCGAATAACCAAAGCCCGGATCGAAGAACCCCGCATAGTGCACACGAAACTCCCCAACCAGCGGATTATAGGGCACCATCTCGGCCGCATATTCCGGCGGAATTGAAACCGCCTCGCGCGAGGCTAGAATGTAAAACTCGTTTGGATCAAGCACCAACGTCGCGTCTTGCCGCGCTCGGATAGGTTCCCAGAAATCAATCGCATCGTGAGCGCCAGGCTTATCGACATCGATCAAACCCGCGTGCCGCTTTGCACGATACCCCACCAACTCGTTCCAACCCGCCCCTGTCAAATCGACAGTCAGCGCGATGCCGTCGCTAATGTCGGCGTCTCCCGCAACAATGCCCTGCTCTTTCTGCAACCGCCGCAATTCAGTGTCGGTAAACGGTGGCGACCCGCGCCGCAAACGCAACTGGTTCAGCCGCGATCCTTCACGCACCAAGATCGAAAACGAACGTGGACTGACCTCGGCATAGAGCGGGCCTTCATACCCTGGCTCGATCCGGTCAAATTCTTTGGCACGATCCGTGATCAACCGCGTAAACACGTCAAGCCGGCCAGTCGAACTCTTGGGGTTGGCAACCCCGGCGACGCGGGAAGGCAACGCCACGCTCTCCAATAGCGGCACGACATAGACGCAGCCCGCCTCGAACACCGCGCCCTTGGTCAAATCGATTTGATGCAAGGCCAGCTGATCGATCCGGCTTTTGACTGTCGCATCGGGGCCCGGCAAGAAACTCGCCCGGATACGCCAGGCAACATTGCCCAGACGCAAATCCAAACTCGCCGGTTGGATCTGGGCGTCCTCGATATCCGTCAAAGACTTCAAGCGTCCGCGCTGAATCATGCCGCGCAAATGGCTCGCCGGAAGAATGCCGGTCGAATGTCCGCGCGCCGTCTCGGCAGCGTCATCCATGCTCGTAAACAATGTTTGGCTCTGGACCATGGTATCGTTTGTAGGCCACCACCGGGCTTTCAGCAAAGAGGCGCGGCTGAATGTCCCCAGACCTCGCGCCTTT
>JANLTJ010000252.1:0-3485 GCA_031362885.1 Betaproteobacteria bacterium | reverse complement strand
CCGGTGCAGGGCGCTTTCCAGCACCTTCATGCCATTTTCCAGGGTTTCGGCAAAGCGCTCCTCTTCCTGTCTGAGCACGTCGGTAACGCGATGCTGCGCCGCCGGCAACTCCGGATAGGCATCACCCATCACGCGCGCCAGGTCCGCGACCACCTTGTGGAAGAACGGCTGCTTCTGGCCCAGCTTGTAGCCATGACGGATGGCACGGCGGATGATCCGCCGCAATACATAGCCGCGGCCTTCGTTGCCGGGGATGACGCCATCGACGATCAGGAATGAACAAGCTCGTATGTGGTCGGCGATGACGTTCAGCGAATTCGACGCCAGACCCTTCGCGCCAGTGACTCTTGCCGCCGCCGCGATCAATTCCCGAAACAGGTCGATTTCGTAGTTGCTGTGCACGCCTTGCAGCACGGCCGCGATGCGCTCCAGTCCCATGCCGGTATCCACCGAGGGCTTGGGCAGCGGGTGCATGACACCCTTGTCGTCGCGGTTGAACTGCATGAACACCAGATTCCAGATCTCAATATAACGGTCGCCGTCGGCGTCCGCGCTGCCCGGCGGGCCGCCTTCGATACCGGGACCGTGGTCGTAGAAAATTTCCGTGCAGGGTCCACAGGGGCCGGTGTCGCCCATCTGCCAGAAGTTGTCGCTCTGGAATTTGTGTCCGCCGGGTTTGTCGCCGATACGTGCGATGCGCGCCTTGGGCACTTTGATCTCATTGGCCCAAAGGTCATAGGCCTCGTCGTCGGTTTCGTACACCGTGACCCACAGGCGGGCAGGATCGAGTCCGTATTCCCTGGTCAGCAGTTCCCAGGCAAAACGAATGGCGTCACGCTTGAAGTAGTCCCCGAAGCTGAAGTTCCCCAGCATCTCGAAGAAAGTGTGGTGGCGCGCGGTATAGCCGACATTCTCCAGATCGTTATGCTTGCCGCCCGCGCGCACACAGCGCTGCGAAGTGGTGGCGCGCACATAGGGCCGCTTGTCCTGGCCGAGGAACACGTCCTTGAATTGCACCATGCCGGCGTTGGTGAACAGCAGCGTCGGGTCGTTGCCCGGTACGAGCGGGCTGGAAGCGACGATGTGATGACCTTGGCGCTTGAAATAATCGAGAAAACGGTTTCGGATTTCGTGGCTGTTCATTCGCTGTTGAACCTGTAAAAAATTTCTGCCCTCGCGAAAAACGCAGTGCATCCAGCTTCACTTCTCGCGTAACGACTTGAGCACTGCATGCACGGCCTCCGGCGAAAATCCGCGTCCGGCGAGGAAGCGCGCCTGTTTCGCCTTTTCCTGCAAACTTGCGGGTGCATTTCCGAACTTTTTCTGCCACACCGCACGCGCCGCTTCGGCCTCGCTGTCGCGCAACCCGGGCTGCGCCGCCCCGACTGCCGCCTCGGACACTCCTTTTTCGCGCAGTTCGTGCAGGATGCGTGCCCCGCCGAATCTGCTCCGCCGCCGGCGGGTCAGTTGCTCGACGAAGCGCGCCTCGGACAACCAGCCGCGCCGTTCCAGATCATCGAGCAGCGAGTCAATCTGTTCCACGCTCTCGGCAAATTTATCCAGCTTGACGCGCAATTCCTGCCGCGTATGCTCGCGTCGCGCCAGGGCCCTAAGCGCGCGCTCGCGCAGACTGGGTGCGGAAGCGGGCAATTGGCCGCGCTACTCCACTTCGAGAATCTGCGCCAGTGGTTTTTCCGCCACGTGGGCGCGAATCTTTGCTTCGATTTCCCGGGCCATATCCGGGTGTTCCTTCAGGAAATCGCGGGTATTGTCCTTGCCCTGGCCAATGCGGTCCTTGCCGTAGCTGTACCAGGCGCCGGACTTTTCGACAAATTTGTAAAGCACCCCCAGCTCAATGATCTCGCCTTCGAGGGAAATACCCGAGCCATACAGGATGTCGAACTCGGCCTGACGAAACGGCGGCGCCACCTTGTTCTTGACCACCTTGGCGCGGGTTTCGCTGCCAATCACCTCATCGCCTTTCTTGATGGCGCCGATGCGGCGGATGTCGATGCGCACGGATGCATAGAACTTCAACGCATTGCCGCCAGTCGTGGTTTCCGGATTGCCGAACATGACACCGATTTTCATGCGAATCTGGTTGATGAATATCAACAGGGTATTGGAGCGTTTGATATTGGCGGTGAGTTTGCGCAAGGCCTGGGACATCAATCGTGCCTGCAATCCCATTTGCGGCTCGCCCATCTCGCCTTCGATTTCCGCCTTCGGGGTCAGCGCGGCCACTGAATCGATCACCACGACATCGACCGATCCGGAACGCACCAGCATGTCGGCGATTTCCAGCGCCTGTTCGCCGTTGTCGGGCTGCGAGATCAGCAGCTCCGAGACATTACAGCCGAGCTTTTGCGCATACTGCGGATCGAGCGCGTGTTCGGCGTCAATGAAGGCTGCGGTCCCGCCGATTTTCTGCATTTGGGCAATGACCGACAGCGTCAGCGTGGTCTTGCCGGAGGATTCCGGTCCATAGATTTCGACGATGCGCCCGCGCGGCAAGCCGCCGATGCCCAGCGCCAGATCCAAACCCAGAGAGCCGGTTGAAACCACTTCAATATCCTTGGCGATGTCTTTTTCGCCAAGACGCATGATCGAGCCCTTGCCGAACTGCTTTTCGATTTGGGACAGGGCGGCCGACAAGGCTTTGCTACGGTTTTCGTCCATGCAGATATCCTTTCAAGTTAGCGGCGCATTATTGCATAACAAGCCCGCCCACCGCAGTGCGGATTCCCGCATTTTTTTCAGGCACCTGCCCTTGATCGGGCCTTGCCCGGCGGATTTAAAGACGCTGGCGGATCAGCCGTAACAGGAACATGCCGGCCTGCCTCGCCACCCGAAAAATCAATCGCTTCGAGATCCAGCGTACGCTGGGTGCCGGCGCTCAGGGTACGGTTTAACTCGCCCGCGACAGCCGGCTCAATCGACAGGTTGCCATCAAGACGCCGATACTCAGCGGCGAGGCGCAGGAATACCGGCGCTGCGTCGATACCCTGCTCCGCGAAGCGCGTATGGTGAGCCAGTTGTCGCACCCCAACGTGGAGAAGTGGTCCCGCAAATCTGAACAGGGCTATAAGTGGGAACTCCGGGTATAAAGCCGGACCGGACACGGTCTGGCAAAAAGGAGTTTTTGATGTTGAAGAAGAAAGCATCGGGACGGCGTACCGGCCGCACCCACAATCCGGCGTTCAAGGCCAAGGTGGCTTTGGCCGCCTTGCGCGAAGACCGCACACTTGCCCAGTTGTGCGAGCACTTCGAGCTGCATCCGAACCAGATCAGCGAATGGAAAAAGCAGTTGCTTGAACGCGCCGTCGAGGTCTTTGACGGGGGCAGCGCCATCGAGCCCGTGGACTTGGCTCCACTGCACGCCAAGATCGGCCAGTTGGCGCTGGAGAATGATTTTTTGGAAGGCGCGCTCACCAAAGCGGGATTGCTGAGCGCAAAGCCATGATTGAGCGTGAGCACGAACTGCC
>JANLTJ010000222.1:0-33255 GCA_031362885.1 Betaproteobacteria bacterium | reverse complement strand
TCCTGCAGCTTGCCTTTGTTGAACCCTTCGCAGCCCAGCGATACCAGCAGCGCTGCGCCGACGTTCGGGTGCGTGCACAGCCGCTCCATCATCTTGTGCGCATAAACGTTTGGGAAGCAGCCCGGAAAGCCGATCAGATGTGCGCCCTGTTCGCGGAACGGGTAGTAAATTTCGCGCGAGACGTGATGTGCGCATTCGACCAGGTAGGCCACGACGATGGTGTTGCGGATGCCCTTGCGGCCATCGGCGCGGAGGTAGGCATTGATCATGATCAGTGCTCCTTGAAGAACTGGTGGCCCTCGTCGAGGGTGTAGGTCGGAATGTAGTCGCTGGTGACGTTGTGGATGTGCATCGAATCGCCCGGCTCGATGTCCTGCGTCGCGACGCCGATCGGCGCGCCGTACTTGGTGATGCCGCCGCCCTTGGCGACTTTCAGGAAAGCGAACTTGTGGCCGACTTCCATCGTGGCCTTCACGGTCACCGTGACACCCATGACCTGCAACGCCGTACCGGCGGGGATGTCCGATTTTGCAATCGCGACGTTGTCGCCGGGAGCGAGTACCAGGACACGTGAGTCAGTATGCATTTTTGTGTCGACCATATTCACATCCCCAATATACGTACTGGATTTAGTGAGCACCACGAAAGCACGAAGACACGAAGCAGGGCGAGGAGGAATGAAAATTTGAAGTCCATATGATGCTTCGGTCGTCTACTCCAAAATGGTTTTCTTCCTGCCTTCGTGGTAAAAATTCTAGTTTGTCTTGAAATTACTTTCCCAACTTCGAAATCCGTCGCGTAACATCCTTGCGCTTGAGCACGGAGGGCTGCAGCTTGGTGCCCAGGCCCGGTCCCTTCGGCGCGGTGATGTAGCCGTTCTTCACCGGCGGCAGTTCGGTCACCAGCTTGCCGTACCAGTCGTAGTAGAACGCCCGCACCATTTCCTGCACCAGCGTGTTCGGGCAGTTCATCGACAAATGCACCGAGGCGGTCAGCAGGATCGGGCCGGTGCAATCGTGCGGGGCAACCGGCAGTTGATAGGCTTCCGCCATGGTGGCGATTTTCTTGGCTTCCGACAAGCCGCCGGTCCAGCCGACGTCCAGCATGCACACGGAGACGGCCTGCTTCTCGAATAACTCGCGGAAACCCCAGCGCGTGCTCAAAGTTTCGGAGGCGGTGACCCAGACATTGGTGCGATGCGCGTAATCGGCCACGGCGTCGATGTTGTTCATCTTGATCGGATCTTCGTACCAGAACGGATCAAACTGTTCCAGCGCTTCGGCGATGCGGATCGCGGTGGGCAGATTCCACATAGAATGGAATTCGACGTGGATGTCCATTTTGTCGCCGACGGCTTTGCGGATCTGCTCGAAGGGGCGCATGGCCATCTTCAGATCGGCATTCGAGATGTAGCTGCCGTTGGAGGCTTCGGCGGCTTCGTCGAAGGGCCATATCTTCATGCCGCTAATGCCCATGGCGAGCAACGACCGCGCCAGCTCGCCGGCGTCGGTCTTGAACGCCAGCAGGTCTTCGTAAGGGCGATTTTTTTTGTCGACCTTCGCAGGCAGGCCGAAATTTGCCGTGCCCTGAGTCGGCTTCGCGCGGACGTACTGATAACCAGCGCAGGTGTTGTACACCCGCACCTTGTCGCGTGAAGCGCCGCCGAGCAACTGATAAATGGGCTGTCCTGTCACCTGGCCGAATACGTCCCACAGCGCGATGTCGATGGCGGAAGCGGCACGCATTTCCACGCCGACGCTGTTGAAGCCGAGGTAGGTGTTGAGGAAGTGGTGCGAAATTTTCTCGATTTCGAGCGGATTTCTGCCCAGCAGATAAGGCGCGCAGGTCTCATGGATGTGCTCGGCCACCGGCGCGACGGCGTAGAACGTTTCGCCCAGACCGACAATGCCTTCGTCGGTGTGGATGTGAACCCATAACACGTTAGGGAACTCGGCGAGATGGATGGTTTCGACGGCGGTAATTTTCATGCTGCGGTCCCTGGTGTTCTTGAAGTGAAGCCGATTCTAGCAGGCCGTGTGGAAACCCTGACTGCGGTAAAAGCCTTTTGATGGCCTGGCATATCGTAAGCTAGGCCACCTATATCCGCTATACTATGCCTCATGATCCGCGAAGACCTGTCCCGCAATTTCGGCTTCATCCTGAACGATGTCGCCCGGCTCATGCGCACCACTTTCGACCGGCGCGTCAAAGCGCTCGGCCTGACGCGCTCCCAGTGGTGGGTTCTCAACCATTTGTTTCGCAACAACGGGGTGACGCAGTCCGAACTTGCCGATATTCTCGAAGTTGAAAAGGCGACTCTGGGCCGTCTTCTCGACCGTATGGAACAAAAGGGCTGGATACGTCGCGAGGGCCATGCGGACGACCGTCGTGCCAAGCGCGTATTTCTAACCGAGGACGTGGAGCCGTCGATCAAAACCATGCGGGCGGCGGCGGCCGAGGTCCGGCGCGAATCGATATCCGGCCTGTCGGTTGCGCAGCAGACCCAGTTTGTCGATGCCTTGCTCGCCATCAAGGCGAACCTGTCGCGGCCCGAAAGCGGTATCAGCGGCAACGGCGTGAAGAAGCGCAAGCGCTGATTATGTCCGAGATGACCTCGACAGCCGTGATCGTCGTACGTCGAAGCGTGCGCGTTGTACTGCTTTTGGTCATTCCGCTGGCGGCAATTGCCACCGGCCTAAGCATCTATGCCACCGGTGGAAGGGAAGTCGAAACTGAAAATGCCTACGTCAAGGCGAACATCGTTCCCATCAGCGCATCGCTCAACGGGCGCGTGACTGAAGTTCTGGCGCGCGACAATCGTGCGGTCGAGGCTGGCGCGGTGCTGTTCAGGCTGGACACCGAGCCGTACCAGATTGCCGTTGCCGGGGCACGCGCGCAAATGGAGGTCGTGCGCACCGATGTGCAGTCGCTGCGCGCGGAGTACCGGGCCACGTTGCAAGAGGCGGCCGAGGCGCGCGAGCGCATCGACTATCTCGGCAAGCAGTTGGAGCGCCAGGAACGCCTTAAAGAAAAAGGCATGACGCGTGGAGATACGTATGACGAGGCGCGCCACCATGTAGAAGCAGCGCGGCGCCGGCTCGACAGCATCCGGGAAAAAACCAACCGCGTGCTGGTCGGCTTGTCCGGGGATCCAAACCTGCCCGCTGAGCGCCATCCGCGCTACGCCGAAGCGCGCGCGGTCTACGATGCAGCGATGCTCGACCTGTCCCGCACCGAGATCAAGGCGCCGGTAGCGGGTGTGGTGAGCAATATGAAATTGCGTGCCGGCGAGTTCGTGCCGCGTGGCGCACCGATGTTCAGCCTGATCGAGAGCGGCCCGTTATGGATTGAGGCCAACTACAAGGAAACGCAGCTCACACGCATGCAGGTCGGCCAGAAGGCGACGGTGCGGGCGGATGCTTATCCGGATCACCAATGGCAGGCGATGGTCGAGGCCATCGCCCCGGCTACCGGCGCAGAGTTCGCCGTGCTGCCGCCGCAGAACGCGACCGGAAACTGGGTGAAAGTGGTGCAACGCGTGCCGGTGCGGATTCAAGTGGCACAGACCAGCAGCAACCCCGTGCTTCGTGCCGGCATGACGGTTTTGGTGGCAGTGGATACCGGACAACCGCGCGGACTGCCGCGATCGCTGCAGAGGTTGGTCGATAGCGGCTGGTTGCCGCGATTCCTCGAGCCGTCCTCGACCATGGCGGAAATCCGCCAGTAGCGTGACAGAAACACCCCGGCACCCGGCGCTGATTACCGCTTCGGTCGGGCTGGCGAGTTTTCTCTATTCGGTGGACTGGACCATCGCCGCTGTCGCCCTGCCGCACATGCAGGGCACGTTTTCGGCGTCGCCGGACCAGATCGCCTGGGTCATTACCTCGTATATCGTGGCATCGGCTCTGTCCATGCCGGCGGCAGGATGGCTGAGTCTGCGCTTTGGTCGCAAGCGCGTATTCATGTGTGCGACCACGGTGTTTTTGGTGGCCTCGGTGGGTTGTGGCGCGGCCGATACGCTGGCAATGGAAGTCTTTGCGCGCATTTTGCAGGGGCTGGGCGGGGCGTTTCTGATCCCGCTTTCGCACGCCATTATTCTCGATACCTATCCGCCGCAGGAACAAGGCAAGGCCATGGCACTATGGGGACTGGCCGCGGTGACGGGTTCTTTTTTCGGCCCGGCAATCGGTGGCTATGTCACCGAGTATCTGAGCTGGCGCTATATTTTCTATATCAATGTGCCATTCGGAATTCTGGCGCTGGCCGGCTGCGCGGTCTTTCTTCCCGAGACCCGGCGCGATCCCACCCGGGCGCTGGATTGGTTCGGATTTCTGAGCCTGTCGCTGGGAATCGGCGCCTTACAACTCATGCTTGATCGCGGCGGGCAGCTCGACTGGTTTGAATCCTGGGAGATCATCACCGAAGCCGGCCTTGCCGTGCTTGGTCTGTACATGTTCAACGTGCATTGCCTTACTTCGAAGCAGCCATTTCTGGACCCGCGCCTGCTGGCAAAGCGCAGTTTCTTTTTCGGCCTGGTGTTCGCGTTTTTGTATGGCTTTCTGACCACGCCACCCATGGTGCTTATGCCCGGATTTCTCGATCAGGTGCGCGGTTACTCCATCGATGCCATCGGTCTGCTGCAAGCCCCGCGCGGCATTGGCATGATACTGGCGATGATCGTCGGCGCGCGCACGGCGGGAACCATCGATCCGCGCAAGATGATTGCGCTGGGTTTGCTCTGTCTCGCCTGGTCGAGCTGGGAAATGTCCACCTGGAACGCGGAAGTCGGCGAATGGCCGCTGGTGTGGACCAATTTCATGCAAGGCGTCGGTGCCGGCATCATCCTGGTGCCGATACAGGTCATTGCGTTTCCCGCGCTTGAACCGCATCGGCGCAATGAAGCCACCGCGGTTTACAACCTGGTGCGCAGTCTGGGTGCCAGTATCGGCGTGTCGGGCGCGCTGGCTTTGTACGTGCGAGCGAACAGTGCTTCGCATGCACAACTCGCCGAGCACGTCACGCCGTTCAACCAGGCACTTCAGGCCCAGGGTACCGAAATCTGGGGTTTAGCTAATACACAGGCACTGGCGCAACTGGAGCGCGACATCAATATGCAAGCCATGGTCACCGGTTTTACCGGAGATTTTCTGATGTTCGCGCTCGTCGCACTCGCGGCATTGCCAATGCTGCTGTTAGTCGGCAAGACCAGATTGCCACAAAGCGCGTCGGACCGGGCGGAAGCGGTGGTGATTGCGGAGTAGCCATTGGTTCGCGTCATTGCCGCGAAAGCGGATATCCATATCTTCTGAATGCAACCGGGTACCTACCACGGGTTTCCCGCTCCACGACACGGTACTTCCGCTGCAAAGTTCGCGGGGAAGACGCTGGTTCTGGAATTCTTACGACACGGCACCAACAATCCGCGGAAACTCAATACGGCCTAAGACACCGTGCGGATGCGCCACGCCAGCGCGATGGACAGCAATGCGATGGCGGCGCAGAGGAATCCGGCGCTGCCGAAATTCGCCAGCGCACCGGTCTCGGTGATGCCGATGATCATGCCGCCGATCAGTGCGGCGATGCTCAGGCAGAACTGTTGAATGGCGGCGTTGAAGCTGAGAAAACTGCCGCGCAGCCGGGGCTGGGCGGCGGCGTTGATCAGCGCCATGGCGGGGACAAAGCGGCCGGAAAAAAACACCATGAAAGCCACAGTTGTACAAACCGCGACCCATAGCGGCACCGGGGGAAGATGGGTGAGCAGCAGCAGTGGCGCAATGGCGATCAGTATTACGGTAGAGAAAGTCTCGCGTTTGCCGTAGCGGTCGGAGAGCCGCCCGATCAGGCGTGAAGTAAAAACGGTGGCAAGCCCGCCGAATAAATACAGATAGGCCAGCTCGTGTTCCTTCAGCCCGACATTGGCGACCATGTAGGTGCCGATGAAGGGTACGACGAGAAATCCGCCCAGATCGAGGCTGGCCGCGAGGCAGAAGGCGCGGCGGTGATTGTCATCGGCAAAGACCGCGTGCGCCTGACGCAGCGGATGCGCCGCTGCCGGACTGTGCTGCACATGCCCGCGCAGGACCGGTACGAAGCGCACCGCGCCGCCAAGTATCAGCAGCGAAATGGCGGCGAGCAGGAAGAACGGCGCGTGCCAGTCAAACACGCTGGCGAGCCAGAGTCCGGCTGGCACGCCGGTGACGGCTGCGACGGAAAACGCGGACATCACAACTCCGGTGGCGGCGCCGCGCCGCTGATCGGGAATGACATCGCCCAGAATCGCGTGGATGGTCGCGCCGATGACACCGCCAATGATCCCGGCGGCGGCGCGCGCAATGAGCAAGGCATGGTAGTCCTGCGCCAGGGCGCAAAGCAGGGTGGCGAGGGCAAATCCGGCGTAGAGAACCAGCAGTGTGGTGCGACGATCGAAGCGGTCAACGTAAAAGCCGGCCAGCAGCGTGGCGCATCCCGCCGCCAGCGTATAAACGGAGACCAGCAGTGCAAATTCGCCCGGGCCGATGTGCAAGGCGCGCATCAGTTGCGGTCCCAGTGGCATCATCACCACGAAATCCATCATGTGGGTGAACTGAATGCTCGCCAGGACGAATACCAGCAGGCGTTCGTTGATTGCGTCAGGCTTCATCGCCCTTGCCCCTTTGCCCCTCGCCCCTTGCTCGGGGCCATCAGGCGACCGGTTTCACCCGCCAGGCAAGCCGGATGGCGGCGAGGGTGCAAGCCACGGCGAGCACTCCCACCAGCGCGTAATTGGTCAGCGCGCCGCCGGCCTCATGACCGATGATGGATCCGGCGAGCAGTGAAGCCAGGCCCAAGCCCAGGTGCTGGATGGCCGAATTGATGCTCATGAAGCCGCCCCGCAGGCGTGGCTCAACGCTGGAAATAACCAGCGCCATGGCGGGCACGAAGCGCCCCGACACAAATACCATGAAAATCACCGACGCGCCGATGGCCACTGGCACCGGCACCGGCGGCAGGTTGGTGGTGATGAGCAGCGGTGCGATAGAAATCAGCCCGATCCATGTAAACATCTGCTGCTTGCCGTAACGGTCGGCGAGTTTGCCGATGTAGCGCGAACTGAACACGGTGGCGATGCCGCCGAAGAAATAGAGATAGGGCAGATCGGTCTCTTTCAGGCCGACGTTGGCGACCATGTAGGGACTGATAAACGGAATCACCGAAAACCCCGCGAACATCAGCACGAACATGAAGGCAAAAGCGCGCAGATGATTGACGTTGCCGATCACGGCCTGCATCTGGGCCAGCGGCCGGTGGGACTGGCCGTCGACGAGATGACTGCGCATGGCAGGGAGGACCTTCCATATCAGGATCAGCACCAGCACTGAAATCACCGCGAGAAAGAGGAATGGTGCGCGCCAGGAAAAATGCGCCGCGAGAACCAGTCCGATCGGCACGCCGATGATGGACGACAACGCGAACGCCGACATGATCATGCCGGTCGCGGCGCCACGGCGTTGTTCCGGAATCGAGTCGCCGATGATCGAGTGTACGGTTGCGCCGGCGACACCGCCGAAAGCGCCGGCGACCGCGCGTGCGGCCAGCAGCGTCGCGTAGTCGGGCGCGATGCCGCACAACAGTGTCGATACCCCGAACCCCGCATAAAGCAACAGCAGCGTCTTGCGCCGGTCATAACGGTCGGTGTAAAACGCCACCGCCAGCGCCGCGAGTGCAGCCGTGAGCGTGTAGACAGAGACCAGGAGCGCGAACTGTTTCGGCGAAATGAGCATGACGCGCATCAATTGCGGACCCAGCGGCATCATGACCATGAAGTCCATGATGTGGGTGAACTGCACTGCAGCCAGCACCGCAATTATTCTGGATTCGCCGGGCGGGCTGCGCGTTGTCATATGGGCGTATTGCGTGCCGGGCTGAGATTGAATTCGGCGGCCAGCAGTTCATAAGACCGCGTCCGGCTTGGGTAATCGCCAGTGATGGTGACGACCATCAGTTCGTCGGCGGCGTAGATCTGCGCAATCTCCAACAGGCGGGCTTTCACGTGCCGCGGCGTGCCAATGATGGCGCGCGCGCGTTCGCATTCGATGATCGCGCGGTCACGCTCCGTGTACGCAAAGGCCCGTGCTTCTTCGATGCTCGCCACCGGGCCTTCGCGCCCGGTTGCCATCAGCAGGCGGCGGTGATCGATGCTCAGTGCGAGCCGCTGCGCCTGGGCATCGGTTTCGGCGCAGATGGCGAACACGCATAGCATCGTTTGCGGGGCGGATTTTCGCAAGGATGCGCGAAAGTCGCGGCGATAGGCCTGGGCCACGACTTCGCCGCCGTGGGCGTTGATAAAGTGCGCAAAGGCAAAGGGTAATCCCAGGTAAGCGGCCAATGCGCCACTGTAATCGGAGGAACCGAGCAGCCAGACTTCGGGCGAGCTCACGCCCGATGGCATGGCCTGCACGCTGGCGTAGGGATGTTCATCCGGTAACGTCCGGTCGAGCCAGCCGACGACTTCCGCGACCTGGCGCGGAAAACCTTGCAGGTCGTCGAAGGCCTGCGCGTTCATCGCGTTGGCGGTCATGCGGTCGGCGCCGGGGGCGCGTCCCATGCCGAGGTCAATGCGATCCGGATAAAGTGCTTCGTGCATGCGGAAGACTTCGGCGATTTTGAGTGGACTGTAGTAAGGCAGCATGACACCGCCGGTGCCCACACGAATGTTTCGCGTTGCCGCCGCGACCGATGCCACCAGAATTTCCGGACAAGGATCGGCCAGCCCGCGCATGTTGTGATGTTCCGCGAGCCAGTAACGGTGGTAACCGAGCTGGTCGGCGCGGCGGGCAAGCGCGAGTGTTGCACACAACGCATCGGCGGCGCTCCCCCCGCTGATGATCGGGGATTGGTCGAGCACGCCCAAACGCAACGTCATGCCGCGAGCAAACGCTGCCGGCGGCGCATCGTCGCAAGCCAGAGGATCGCCACTGCGGTAAGTCCAAGCAGTGGCAGTGCCGTGAGGTTTAGCGTGTTCCAGCCAAATCCGTAAAGAATGGCACCCGAACTGAGCGAGGTCGAAGCCATGGTCAGATAAATCAGCAAGTCATTTACGCCCTGGGTCTTGGCTTTCTCGGCCGGGGCATAGGCTTCGGTGAGCAGCGTCGTGCCACCGACAAACAGGAAACACCAGCCGACGCCGACCAGAACCATTGATGACCAGAACGCGGTCACGGTTGTGCTGGAAATCGCGGTGAAAATGGCGGCCAGATTGAGCACAAGACCGGCGAACATGACCGGCAGCGTGCCCAGGCGAACGATCAACCAGCCGGTGCCGAAGGCCGGCGCAAACATGGCGATGATATGCCATTCGATCACCAGCATGGCCGCACCGTAAGGATGCGAACACATCTGCATGGCGAGCGGCGTGGCGGCCATGAGCAGATTCATCACGCCATACGCACTGATGCCGCCCAGCGCGGCGACAATGAATACTGGCTGACGCATGATGGCGGGCAGGGTGCGCGCGCTGCCATGCTGTTCCTCGTGCGATGGCCTTGGCAGATCCAGCCGCCACAGAATCAGCATGGCGATGGCGGCCAGCATCACAAGCGAGAGAAAGGTGCCGGCGAACAGGGCATCCAGGAAATCTTTGGTGAGCTTGCTGCCCTCGGGTCCGAAGATGCCGCCGACGATGCCACCGGCCAGCACCAGCGATATGGCTTTACCGCGGGCGCCAACGGCAAGGCTGTCGGCAGCGGCAAAACGATAGAAGCCGCCCGATCCGGTGTAAACGCCCGATACCAGTGCGGCCAGACACAGCATCCAGAAGTTGTGCGCAAGCATGGCCGCGCCGGCCAGCGCGCCGCCGATCATGCCGAAAAGACAACCAATCATGAATCCGGCGCGGCGGCCACGGCGTTTCATGAACAGCGAAATAGGCAGCGTGGTAAGGCCGCCGCCGATGATGTAGGCAGTGGCCGGAACTGTGACCAGCATCTTGTTCGTGGCCAGCGTGTCCGCGGCCAGGGTGCCGATGGAGATCATGGTCGCGTTGTTCATGACCAGCAGGGCCTGGCATGCCGCCAGCGCGAGAACGTTCCTGCGCTCGTTGGTCATGGAAGAATGGGCGCCGCTGCTACTTCAATCGAATATCGACGGCGTGAAACACGAATTTCCCAGAATTGAAAATTTTCGTGGTTTCGTTGCGGTGGCGCCAATGGAACCCCGCTGGTGCGAGGTTGAGGTGTTCGCTGCCGGCCGGCGAGGAAAGCGTGATACGGCCACCGGAAACCGAAACCAGCATGCCGCAAGGGGCATGCAGATCGGAGCTTTCGCCCGGATGCAAGATGATGCGCGTCACGAAAACGCGGGCGTTGTCGACCAGCAGCGCCTGCCCGGGGTCGGGCGCAAGCGCATCTGAAGCCGCGCAGCCTGCAAGGATTTCGGTATCGGTAACGTGATAAACCGTGCCGCCGGTGTTGCTGACGCGGTGCGCTTTCGGATTGCCACCGTAGCCGATGAAGTAGGTCTCGCCGATGGCGCGCTCGCCACGCGGCACCGGATCTTTCCCTATATCCTGCGCGATGGTCGCAGACGAGGCGATGTTCACGAACACGCCGTCGTTGCGATGCCAGTGATAGCGCGACTCGTAGCCGGGTTCGAGTTCAACGTCAAAAAACCGCACATGCTGGTTTTCGAATTTGAGCCGGTGCCTGGGTTCCTGTTCAATGGCAACCGGGTCGTTGACCACTTCACCCCACGCGTAGGACATTGGCAACAGAGCGAGCAGAACCAGAATTCGGCGCGGCATGCGGCTTCCCGGGACGATCAGTAGTATTCGTAGCTTTTTTTCGGGACTTCGGCTTCGTCAAGACGATCGCGTTCCTTGAAATCCTGCGGGCGATCCCACCACGTCGCACGGTTGGCTTTTTGTTTCTCCAGCACTTCGGGATGTTGCCTGAGGAAGTCGCGCAAAAATGTTGTCGTTTCGGATTCGTAATTTTTCATTGCTATTTACCTCTACACTGTTGCCGATCACACTTCGACCAGGAGCTTGGCCGTGTCCTCGAATCCCCTCCCGCCGCGCGCTCCGCGCAAGCCGGTTTTAACCGAAGTCCATGGCCAGAAGCGCGTGGACGACTACCACTGGCTGCGCAACAAGCAGAGCCGTCAGGTCAGGGCCTACCTCAAAGCCGAGAACGATTATACGGCGGCGATGATGAAGCCGTCGCAGTCATTGCAGAAAACCCTGTACCGGGAGATGCTCGCGCGCATCAAGGAAACCGACGTGGACGTGCCGTACCGCGATGGCGGCCATTTCTACTATTCGCGCACGCGCAAGGGCAAACAGTACCGTATCTACTGTCGCCGGCCCGGCCGTGTGGACGGGCCGGAGCAGGTGATTCTCGATGTGAACGAAGCTGCGAAAGGGCACAAGTTCTACGCCCTGGGCGCGTTCGATGTCAGCCCGGACGGGAATCTACTGGCATTTTCGTCGGATACCACGGGATTTCGCGAGTACACGCTGCAATGGAAAGATTTGCGCGACGGCCGTGTCTTGGTCGACCGAATCGAGAAAGTGCGTTCCGTGGCATGGGCATCGGACAATCGCACCGTATTTTATGTTGTCGAAGACGCGGCCAAACGCGCTCATCGCGTCTATCGCCATGTTCTTGGTCATTCGCAAGACCAGCTTATTTACGAGGAAAGCGACACGCGCTTTTCGGTTTCGGTTGCGCGCAGCCGCAGCAACGCCTACCTGTTCCTGACTTCGCATAGCGCCACGACGTCCGAAGTACGCACGCTGCGGGCCGATGATCCATCGGGAGTTCCGGCACTGGTGCTCGCGCGAACGCCTGAGCATGAATACTACGTGGACCATGGCCATGGCGTGTTCTATATCGTCACCAACGACAAGGGGCGTAATTTCCGTCTGGTGAGCGCGCCCGTGGCCGACCCGTCTGTGCGGCAATGGAAACAACTTATCGCGCACCGCGACGATGTGATGCTCGAAGGCGTGGAAGTCTTTGCCCGCCACCTCGTCGCGCACGAACGCTGCGGAGGATTCCCGCGCCTTCGGGTGCTGCGGCTGGCAGATGCCAACGAGCACCTGATCGAGATGCCGGAGCCGGTTTATTCGGCGGGCGGTGGCGCGAACATGGAATTCGACACCGAAGTGTTCCGCTTTCATTACGGCTCCTATATCACGCCTGATTCCGAATACGACTATCACCTCGACACTCGCGCAAGAACCCTGCTGAAGCAGCGCGAGGTGAAACACTATGATCCGTCAAAGTATCGTTCGGAACTGCATTACGCGGCGGCCCGGGACGGCACGCGCATTCCGATTTCTCTGGTGTACCGCATCAACCGCCGGCGTAAAGTGGCGCAGCCGCTGCTTCTGACTGGTTACGGCGCTTACGGTTATGCACTCGATGCCAACTTCGGTTCCACACGGTTGTCCTTGCTGGATCGCGGTGTGATTTTCGCGTGCGCGCATGTGCGCGGCGGCGGCGAAATGGGCAAGCGCTGGCATGATGAAGGGCGCATGCTGCACAAGACCAATACCTTTACCGATTTCGTCGCCTGCGCGCAACACCTGATCCGCGAGCACTACACCGATCCTTCGCGGCTGGTGATCGAAGGCGGCAGCGCGGGTGGCCTGCTCATGGGCGCGGTGACGAATCTGCGGCCGGATTTGTTTCGCGCCGTGGTCGCGGAAGTGCCGTTCGTGGACGTGATCAGCACCATGCTCGACGCGAGCCTGCCGCTGACCACCGGAGAGTACGAAGAATGGGGCAATCCGAACGAAAAGAAGTACTACGATTACATGGCGGGGTATTCACCTTACGACAATCTGGCGCCAGGAAGGTATCCGGCGATGCTGGTGGAGACTTCGCTCAACGACAGTCAGGTTATGTACTGGGAGCCGGCTAAATATGTCGCGAAACTGCGTACGCTCAAGACCGATGCCAATCCGCTGCTGTTGCGCACCAATATGGACGCGGGCCACGGCGGTGCCTCCGGGCGCTATGAATACTTGAAGGAAATTGCCTTTACTTATGCGTTCATTTTTGGTGCGCTGGGCATTACGCGTTAGCGGCTCGCGCGGAGTTTGACAGCGGGCGGTTGCGGCTTCTATAGTTGCTCTTGTCTGGCGCACTGCATTAATCACGGTCTGATCCTTCATCCATGCGTACCTCCTGGAGAAAAATACGATGAACCGAAAAATTGTGACTTTGTCGGTGGCGGCAACCTGGTTGTTCACGGGCGTTGCTTTAGCCGATACCACCGATGTCAAAACGCAGTCGCGCGTGCATGTGAAGAAAATGGGAACCCATTGCGTGGACGATGCCAACTGCTTCAATCGTTACCACCCGGCGATCAAGCCGGTGATGAGCGCCAAAACCGGCCAGTTGATCACCTTCGAAACGCGCGATGCGCTGGATTCGGACCTGAACGCGACTTCGGTGCCGAAAGATGTCGGTGCAATTGATCTGAATCTGGTGCACCCGCTGACCGGCCCGATAAACATCGCCGGCGCGAAGCGCGGCGATGTGCTGGCCATCACCCTGATTGACATCGATCCGGACGAGTATGGCTACACCACCGTGGTGCCGGGCTTCGGTTTTCTGCGTGATCGTTTCAATGAGGCGTTCATCGTCAACTGGAAGCTGAACCGCCTGGAAGCGGTATCGGACCAGCTGCCCGGCGTGCGCATTCCGTTCAACGGCTTCATGGGCACCGTGGGTGTGTTGCCCGGGTTCCCGGAAGTCGATGCCTGGGAAGCGCGTGAGACCCAGTTGGGCAAAGCCGGCGGTGTCGCGCTGCCGCCGCAGCCCACCGGTGCGTTGCCGGCTGCAGTGTGCGGCCCAAACGGCAGCCACAAGGACAAGTGCCTGCGTACCATCCCGCCGCGCGAGAACGGCGGCAACATGGACGTGAAGCAGATGGTGGTCGGGACCACGCTGCTGCTGCCCTGCTATGTGGACGGCTGCGGCCTGTTTATCGGCGACGTTCACTATGCCCAGGGCGACGGCGAAGTGGCGGGCACCGCCATCGAAATGGGTGCCAAGGTCACGGTGCGCACGGAAATCCGCAAAGGCATGGCTTCGCTGATGAAGGCGGGTCCGCATTTTGAAGGCGGCTCGCAGTTGAAGAAGCTGGAGCCGGACCGCTTCCATGCGACCGTGTCCTATCCGTTCAAGAAAGCCGGAGAAATTCCGCCGCAGCACGCCTACCTGGGTGGCGAAAAGATTGGCCCGCTGACCAATCTGTCGGAAGATCTCACCATGGCCGCGCGCAGTTCGTTGAACGAAATGGTCGACTGGTTGGTCATGACCTACAAGTGGTCGCCGGTTCAGGCCTACGCCTACACCAGCGTGGCTTGTGATCTGCGCATCGGCAATGTGGTGGACGTGCCCAACTTCACCGTCTCTACGATTTGCCCGCTGGAGCACATCAGCAACTAATGATTCACGCATCCGGTACCGTCACGAGGGCGGATTTGCGCCTTCGTTGTTTTTGTTCAGCGCCGCGCCCAGCCTAACCGCGTGAGCTTGCCTATGAATCGCCGGCAATTTTTTACCCTCGTGTCTGCCGCCGCCAGCATTCTGCTGTGCGGCCATTCGCCTTACCGGCAATGGTTGGTGTACCGTAAAACGCACCTGATCATTGTCACCAGCCGTGACGATCTTGCGGGCGATGATTTGGGAGAGAAATGCGCCGCAATTGTACGTACGGCCCTGCCGGACAGCAAAGCCACGGTCGGGCGCGGACCACGCGTGCAGCGCATCGCCAGTCTCATGTCCACACGGCAGGCCGAGGTAGCGGTAGCGTCGCGGCCGAATGCGCTCGCGATGTACCGCGGGGAGGGCGCCTTCGAACAATACGGTCCGATCGCGTTGCGTGTCGTGGTCGAGAGCGATACCCACCAACTGGTCTGCCGCGAAGATTTCCTGTTACAGCATGGCTTTCTGCTCGCCGAAGCGTTGATGACCGGTGGAACTGGGCTTGGATTGTCGATTCCGGCACTTAATGTGGCCGAATCGCGGAGTATTCCTCCGCATGCGGGTGCGCTGGCGTTCGCCGAAGGGCGTGCTTTGGATGCAGGGGAAGGAAACTAATCTCTGCGTTCACGACGACACGCCACTTTGCCTACTCGGCGGGTTCCAATCGCTTTAACGCCAATCTGCGCTGTTACCGGAATGCGTTGCGCTGGTCGACATCCGGATCATTCGCCGCGGAAGTATCGTTGCGCCTGCTCAAGGGGCATTGCTACGACCGCTTCAACCAGGATCCGCTGCGGCCGGAGGCACAGAGTAGCGCGCAACTCGCGGAACAAATTCGGCTCGGCAGAATTCCTGCACCGCGACTTTCAGGGTCATGCCCAGCGCGAAGAAGGTTCGTTTATTCTTGCGGTCCACTACATGCAGGCAGCGCGCGCCACCATCACCGGCGAGCGTGCGCGCTTGCTGCGGCAGGCTCGTGGCCTCGTCAAAGAATTCGCAAAAACTACCCAGACAGCCTGCGCACGGCCACGCTCTCTACCTTGATGGAAACGGTATCCGGGCCGGGCTGGATCAAACTAGCGTCAGCGGGAGACCCCCCGGCTCTGCCGGGGAGGCAGTAGAAGTTTGACGGATACGGAAGTCCATCGGAGGAAGCTCCCGTTCGTGAGCCGCCAAAGCACACGAGGAGGAATTTCACGATGGACCTGTACGCTGTAACCATTGAGGTTCGTCGCAATAGCTGACGATGTTTTCCCTCATCCCAACCCTTCTCCCGGAGGGAGAAGGGAACACTTGGAGCGGAGCAGAGGGATCGAGGGTGAGGGAAAAAACGGGTGAGGTGGATTACGTTAATCAGAAATGAGATTGACGAAGTAGCAGTGGATGTTTATTCCGATGCGTCATGGAAGGATATCAACCACATTCGCGCTACGTCGGCATCGAATCGGGGTCGCGCGAACGGTCCCGTTTAGCCGCTTTGAGCGGCTCACAAACTAAAGCCGCCGGCTCTGCCGGGGGATACTTACTCGCCAGTGAAGGGTTCGTGTTCCGGTTTGGCACTGCATCTGGCAGGAATGCGCCCGGAAATATCGGCGCGCCTGGGCGAAAAGCTATCGAGGAAAATTGTCGTCGGCAGGTCGGCGGTCGTGTTGTGTACCCGATGTTCACCCGGCGACCTGAGCTCGCCTTCGATTACGTCACTGGCGTTCGGGAACGGACCGTTGACCCATTCCAGCAACCCATATCCCGACTTCGCCTGCACGACGAAATAGCCACAGTCGAAATTTTTCCAGATCACAACGCCTTCATCGGCGTGCGCCCTTTCAGTATCCAGGATGGAGGCCAGAGCCAGCAGCGCGGCGCTCAGTTGCAGGGCAAGGCGGGATCTCACCCGGTAATGGCCTCGAAATCTTTCTTTTTCTTGCATTGGCGCGGGATTTTCTTGTCGATCTGGGTTTTTTGCAATTCAAATACCTCTGAGTAAACCATGGTCGGCTTGCCTTCGGTCTTGTTCTCGATCCGGCGTGTGCCGAAAGCGGAAAGCTTGCCCTCGAAAATATTGCCCACCATCGGGCTCGGGCCGCCCAGAAACTCGAACAACGCATAGCTCTCGCCAATCTTCAGCACGAAGAAAAAACAACTGGGATCGCGCCAGATCAGCTCACCAGTCTGCGGCGGCGCATCTTCGGCCGGTGCGGTCAGCGTGGTGGTCAAAAGTACGCTCAACAGCAAGGCCTGGATGATTGTGCGAAGCATGAACATTCCCTTCTCTGCATGGATTCGTTGAAGCCGCCGGACGGGTGTCACCCGGACAAGCTCGCTTGCGAGTTTGGTGGATGATAACCTCCCGGCGACCGCAGGAGCAAACACCGGCGGCGGCAGGCTCGGCCGGCCAGGCGGATGGCCCGTAGCGGATCGCACGTTGGAGCGGGCCGGCAAACGCGGTAAACTCGCCGGACGGCAGAGGAGCAACCCTCACGAGGAAAACCCCGAGGTGCCCCCGGGCGCGTCCGCGGAGCCACATCATGAAAATCATCGATCTGCGCAGCGATACCGTGACCAAGCCCGGTGCCGACATGCGTGCCGTCATGGCGTCGGCCGAAGTCGGCGACGATGTTTACGGCGAAGACCCAACCGTCAATCGGCTGGAAGCCCTGGCCGCTGCGATGCTCGGCAAGGAAGCGGCCATGTTCGTGTGCAGCGGTACCCAGAGCAACCTGCTGGCGCTGCTGTCGCACTGCGAACGCGGCGACGAATACATCGTTGGTCAGCAGGGCCATACTTACAAGTACGAAGGCGGCGGCGCGGCCGTACTGGGCAGTATCCAGCCGCAACCGCTCGACTACGAGCCGGACGGCACGCTCGACCTCGCGCGCGTGGAAGCGGCGATTAAACCCGACGACCCGCATTTCGCCATCACAAGGTTGCTGTGCCTGGAAAACACCCAGGGCGGCAAGGTTCTGCCACTCGAGTACCTGAAGCGGGCACAGGAATTTACCTGCGCCCGCGGACTCGGATTGCACCTGGATGGCGCGCGTTTGTTCAATGCGTCCGTGTATTTGCGGGTTCCGGTGGGCGAGATTGCCCAGTATTTCGATTCCGTATCGGTGTGTCTGTCGAAGGGACTCGGTGCCCCGGTCGGATCGGTGCTGTGCGCATCGAGGCCCATCATTGCGAAGGCGCGGCGCTGGCGCAAAGTCGTCGGCGGCGGCATGCGTCAGGCCGGCATGCTGGCGGCCGCCGGCATATATGCGCTGGAGAGAAACGTCGAGCGCCTTGCCACCGATCACGACAACGCCCTCGCTCTGGCCCAGGCGCTGGCCTGCGTTCCGGGCGTGCAGGTTGCGGCGCCTGGCGCAAAAACCAACATGGTTTTCATGAACGTTGAGCCGCAGCGCTCGGCCGGTCTGCGTGAGTTCCTGAAAGGCAAAGGCATGCTCATCAGTGGCCAGGGCAGCATTCGCCTGGTTACCCATCTCGATATCGACCGTGCCGATATCGACCGCTTCGCCACGGCGGTGGGCGAGTTTTTCTCCTCCGCGGCGAAAGCGGCATGAATAAAGGCGGGTGCGAGGGACGAGGGGCGAGGGAAAGTCAAAAGCGACCCCGCGCTACCACCCTGTCCTTCGTCCTCACCTCTCGAACTTTCCCGCCGCTCGTCCCTCGTCCATTAAAAAAATGAGCAACCAAAACGACACCCGCAACATTGCCGTGTTCTGCGACTTCGAGAACCTTGCGCTCGGCGTGCGTGAAGCGAAGTACGACAAGTTCGACATGAAGAAAGTGCTTGAGCGCCTGCTGGTCAAAGGCAGCATCGTGGTCAAGAAAGCCTATTGCGACTGGGACCGCTACAAGGAATTCAAGGCGCCCATGCACGAAGCCGCGTTCGAGATGATCGAAATTCCGCATGTGCGCCAGTCCGGCAAGAACTCCGCCGACATTCGCTTGGTGGTGGATGCGCTTGATCTGTGTTACACGAAATCGCACGTCGATACCTTTGTCATTCTCAGCGGCGATTCCGATTTCTCGCCACTGGTGTCGAAACTGCGCGAGAACAACAAAGAAGTCATCGGTGTCGGCGTCAAGCACTCGACCTCCGACCTGTTGATCGCGAATTGCGACGAATTCATTTTCTACGACGATCTGGTGCGCAAGGAGCCGGCCAGGCGTCCGCCGCGCAAACGCCCTGCGGCCAAGCCGTCCGCAGGTGCGAAGGTGGTGGCGGCAGAACCGGCCGAGGTCGAGGATTCCGCGCTGGACGACAAGACACAAAAAGCGCTCGACCTGCTGGTTAACACCTTCGAGGCGCTTACTGGTGAGCGCGGCGGCGAGGAAAAAATCTGGGGCTCGATGATCAAGCAGGCGCTCAAGCGCCGCAACCCGGGATTCAACGAGGCTTACCACGGCTTCAAGAGTTTTAACAGCCTGCTCGAAGAAGCGGCTATCCGTGGTTTGCTCAAACTGGAACACGATGAAAAATCCGGGGGCTACATCGTACGCTCCGCGGAATCTTCGTCAGCCTGACCTGATCAAGGACTTCACTCATGGCCGCATGGTTGATTCCCGCACTGAAGGCGGTCCTGCCGCACGTCGGCACCATTATCTCGGCCGCGTCGCCGGTGTTTACAAAGAAGAAGGCGGACGTGGCCGTGAAGCAGGCGCCACCACAAGAGCAGATCGAGGAGCTTCAGGCGGCCGCCTCCCAGAATGCAGCCCACATCAAGGCGCTGGCAGCCCAGCTGCAAAGTACCGTGACCGCGCTGGAGCGCGCAGCGCTGATCGCGGACGCAAAATTCCGGCGCCTGCAGTGGCTGTGTGTCGTCTCGGCGGGCTTGTCCGTCCTCGCAACTGGTGTGGCGCTTTACGGGTTTATCGGGTAATAAACGCGCAGAAGAAAGACTCGCGGGAAAAGGATAAGGGTTAGTAAAGCGCTGAGGGATGTTGAAGCGCCGAGGGATGTTGAAGCCCAGTGGGACACTTGCGATCGCGCGCAGCTTCCCACCGATTGCCGACGCAAACGCGCGCGTTCTCGTACTCGGCAGCATGCCCGGTACGGCATCTCTGCTGGCAGGCCGCTACTACGCGCATCCCTGTAATGTGTTCTGGTCAATCATGGGCGACCTGCTCGCGTTCTCTCCGGCTATCTCCTACGCGCAGCGCACCCGCCGATTGAAGCGAGCCGGGGTTGCTATGTGGGACGTGATGGCCTGTTGCGAGCGCGAAGGCAGCCTGGATTCAAGTATCGACGACGCGTCAATCGTGCCAAACGATTTTCGCGCGTTCTTCGCCAATCATGCGCGGGTGCGACATGTATTTTTCAATGGTGTCAAAGCGCGGGACTGCTTCTGGCGCACGGTTCTGCCCGGGCTTGGTGTGTGCGGTTTGCGCTTCGCGCGCCTGCCCTCGACGAGTTCCGCGCATGCATCGCTGTCGTTGGCAGGGAAACTTCAGGCGTGGCGGGCTTTGGTCGATGCCTTGGCGGAAAATTAACAGCAGCAGAGAGATTTTCGTCGCGATGCCGAGTTTTCCACGGTGACGCCAGTCAGGAGCTGCGACACAATGACGCAATGCTTCGGGAGCGAGTTCACTTTCCTATCGGGCGCTTCCGTGTGCATGACCGGGCGTGACAAATCGATTCTAAACTCCACAATTCCATATATCAACTTCATGAAGATTCCCAATCGAAAAGAAACCCTCGGGTACCTGAAAGGTCAGGCGCTGGGACAATTTATCGGTTTCTACGTCGGCATGTCCTCGACAGGACTCGTATCCCAATTCTTTGAAACCAGAGGCATCTCAAACTTGTGGGGCGTTCTGGCCCGCAAGCCCATATTGGATGCGCAAACTTTCAATATACTCGAACGGATCGTCGCGGTCGTGATCGGTTTCATAGTTTTCGAAATCGTCAGCAGAAATCTGAAGCCGCTGATTGCAAACTGGAAGCCGGTAGTCGCGGAAGGGATTGCCCGGCGCAGAAAGGATCAGGGCTGGGATGCCAGGGCGAAAGCCCTCAGAGTGAGGGCGATGTCGATTTATTCCTCCGTGACCGCGGTGGTTCGGGAGGCGATCAAGAAACATTTCCAGAAATGACGGCCGCTCATGTGACTGCGTTGGCGATCGTTGCCGTCTGGCTTTGTTCGGCAGACGTGTCCGCGGAACAGGCCGGTTTTACCGGCAAGGTCGTAGTCGAGGTGATCGACGAAATCGAGTACGTCCACAAACTGCGGTTGCTGGAGGATTTTTCGTTCACCGACGCGGGCGGCAAGGTGTGGCTGGCGCGAAAAGGCGGCATACTCGACGGTGAAACTGTGCCACGCCAGTTTTACTTCTTCGAGCATTTGCCGTACCTGGCCGAGTACAGAAAAGCCGCTGTCGTACACGACTATTTCAGCCGCATCCAGACTGAACCCTGGCGGCTGGTGCATCGCACGCTCTATCACGCAAGCATCGCGGAAGGCGTGACTGAAGTTCAGGCCAAGGTGCTGTACGCGACGGTATACGCCGGTGGTTGGCGATGGGAGGTCAGCGGATCGAGTTGTTTTCGGTCCTGCCATGCGGCGGCGCGTTCGCTGACATGGAAGCCCGCCGCGACAGCGGCGGAAGTGCAGCCGGTATTGCAGTGGATCGAACGGAATGGACCCACACTTGAAGACATCGACGCGCGTCTGGATGCTGCGATCCGCAAACCGGGACCCCATGTGTTCGCCCAGGGTTTCTAATCCGGAAAACATATTCCGAATTCTTCCTGCATTACCGGATTCTCCAAAAAAATGACCACCGGACCTGAGGTCATTCAGCGGCTATTTCTGTTGGTTCGGCTGGTCTTTTGCCGGGGTCATCTGATATCCGCGCTGGTCAGCAACAGCGCGATATCTTGTTCCATTTTTCGTCCTGCCGATGTTTGAAATAGTCGCGCCTGGACATTGGTAACGCATCCGGATGCGCTTTGCCTTGATGCTCCAGGTAACGCTCGTAGGCGTCGTCACCCGTGACCTGACGCAGGTAGCACCAAAGCTGTTTCAGTGCCGGTTTCAGAGTCGCGTAGGTCATGGCCGCTTCAGTGCGCTGCGGTCGCCATGCCCGGACTGAGCTGGGTCTTGACGTAGTTCGATTCCGATAGCGGCAATACTTTCTTGCCGGCGCGCATGCGCAAGGACATGCGCAACATGTCTACGATGACCACCCACAGCACGATGGCAAAGAACAACGCCAGCGCCGCGTCGATGCGGAAGGCGATGATTTGCGCCATGGTCTCGCCAATTTTTTCGGCCGGAATGGCGCCAGAGTCAATCCTGGCCGCCAGCGCGTTGGCGCCCGACCAGAACCCGATCTCCGGATTGGGACTAAAGACCTTGGTGACAGCCGCCGTGGTGCAGATGATCGCCAGCCAGGTCAGCGGCAGACCAGTGACCCAGGCGAACTTGAGTTTGCCCATCTTGATGAGGATGCCGGTTGCGACCGTGAGTGCGATTCCGGCCAGCAACTGGTTGGAAATACCGAACAGCGGCCAGAGAAAGCGGATACCGCCCTTGGGATCGGTCACGCCCTGCCACAGGAAGTATCCCCAGGCGGCGACAAAAATAAAGCTCGCGAGCACGGTTATCGGATAAGAAGAGACATCGCCGAAGGGCTTCCAGAAATGTTTGCCGAGATCCTGGAGCATGAAGCGGCCCACGCGGGTGCCGGCATCCAGCGTGGTGAGGATGAACAACACCTCGAACATGATCGCGAAGTGATACCAGAACTTCATCAGCCCGCCGCCGAAGGTGGCGCTGAATATGCTCGCCATGCCCACCGCCAGCGACGGCGCGCCGCCGGTGCGCGCGAACAGCGAGGGCAGGCCCATTTCGGTTGCCAGCGACTTCATCTGGTCGATGCCAACCTGGTACATCGGCCCCCAGGAGGAGATCACCGCGACGGTTTCGTCAGCGCTCTTGCCGAGGTCGATATTGATCGCGAAGTAGACACCGGGATCAAGCACCGTGGCAGCCACCACCGCCATGATGGCCACGAAGGATTCCAACGCCATCGAACCATAACCGATCATGCGGATTTCGCGCTCGTTGGCGAGTAGTTTCGGCGTGGTGCCGGAGGAAACCAGCGAGTGAAAGCCGGAAATCGCGCCGCAGGCGATGGTGATGAACACGAAGGGGAATAAGTCGCCTTTGAAGATCGGTCCCATGCCGGTGCGGGCAAATTCAGTCATCGCCGGCATCTTGACCTCTGGTGCCAGCACCACGATGGCGATCGCCAGCATGAACACTACGCCCAGCTTGAGAAAGGTTGACAGATAGTCGCGCGGCGCCAGCAGCAGCCACACCGGCAACGTGGCGGCGGCAAAGCCGTAAATCATCACGAACCAGGCGCAGGTCTTGCCATCCCAGTCGAACAGGCTGCGCATCGTCTCGCTCTGGTCCACCCAGAAGCCGCCGACCACACAGGCGATCAGCAGCGCAATGCCGATCATCGTGCCCTCGAGCACCCGCCCAGGGCGGATGCCGCGCATGTAGATGCCGATCAACATCGCCACCGGTATGGTGCCCATGACCGTCGCCGTGGCCCAGGGGTCGTGCTGCATGGCCTTGACGATCACCAGTCCCAGTACCGCGATCAGAATCACGATGATGAGCATGGTGCCGATCATGGCTGCCCAGCCGCCGATGGGACCGAGTTCGTCGCGCGCCATTTGTCCGAGGCTGCGGCCATCGCGCCGCACGGAGCAGAACATGATGATCATGTCCTGCACGCAGCCGCCGAGCACGGCACCGACCAGAATCCACAGCGTGCCGGGCAGATAGCCGAACTGCATGGCCAGCGTCGGCCCGATCAGCGGGCCGGGCCCGGCGATGGCGGCGAAGTGATGGCCGAAAACCACCCACTTGTTGGTGGGTATGAAATCGCGGCCGTTGTTGAAGCGTTCCGCCGGGGTGGCGCGTGTTTCATCGAGCACCAGAACTTTCGCGCAAATCCAGGCGCTGTAGAAACGATAGGCAACCAGATAAGTGCCGATCGCGGCCACCACGAACCAGATGGCATTGATGGTCTCGCCGCGATGCAGGGCGATGCCGCCGATCGCGGACGCGCCGGTGATGGCGATGGCAAGCCATACGAGCTTGCTCAGAACGGTCTTTGGCATGTCTCCTCCCGAAGTTTTTTCGTTCGCCTCGAAGCCGCCGCGCTACGAGGCGGCCGGGCTGATTCTTCCGACCCGGCAATCATAGCAGCAAGCCGAGGAGATAAAGAAGAACCGCACAAGGCGCGCGGGGACTTCTCGGGCACATTCTGGTGTGCGCCTGACGGGAGGAACAGCGGGGATGCGATGGTACAATTCGCCGCTCTCTGATCCGCCAAAATCTCACTCTACTGCCCCCATGTTTTCCGCAAACCAGAACATTCAGGAATACGACAACGAACTGTGGCAGGCGATGCGCTCGGAAGTGCAACGCCAGGAAGATCATATCGAACTGATCGCCTCGGAAAATTACACCAGTCCGCGCGTGTTGCAGGCGCAGGGCTCGGTGCTGACGAACAAGTACGCCGAAGGCTATCCGGGCAAACGCTATTACGGCGGCTGTGAGTTCGTGGACATCGCCGAGCAACTGGCGATCGATCGCGCCAAGGCCTTGTTCAAGGCGGATTTCGCCAATGTGCAGCCGCATTCGGGTTCGCAAGCCAATCAAGCGGTGTATGCCGCCGCGCTGAAACCCGGCGACACCATCCTCGGTCTGGCGCTCGCGTCCGGCGGGCATCTTACGCACGGCTCGCCGGTCAATCTGTCAGGCAAGCTGTACCACGCGGTGGCCTATGGACTCAACGAGCGGGAGGAAATCGACTACGACCAGATCGAAATGTTGGCGAAACAGCACAAGCCGAAAATGATCGTCGCCGGGGCCTCGGCCTATGCACTGACGTTCGATTGGCAGCGTTTTCGGAACATTGCCGACGCGGTTGGCGCGACGCTGTTTGTGGATATGGCGCACTACGCGGGACTGATCGCTGCGGGGGTGTACCCCAGCCCGATCGGCATTGCGGATTTCGTAACAACGACGACGCACAAGACTCTTCGCGGTCCGCGCGGCGGTATCATTTTTGCCAAAGCCGAGTACGAAAAAATCATCAACTCGGCGATATTTCCCGGCATTCAGGGTGGGCCGCTGATGCATGTGATCGCGGCCAAGGCAGTGGCGCTCAAGGAGGCCATGGAACCGGCTTTCCGCGACTACCAGACGCAGGTGCTGTCCGGAGCACGCAAAATGGCGACCACGTTGCAACAGCGTGGTCTGCGCATCGTGTCCGGGCGCACCGATTGCCACATGTTTCTGCTCGATTTGCGCGCGAAGAAAATCACCGGAAAGGACGCCGAAATCGCGCTCGGCCGCGCGCATATCACGGTGAACAAGAATGCCATTCCCAACGATCCGGAAAAACCTTTCGTCACCAGCGGCATTCGCCTGGGCTCGCCTGCCATGACCACGCGCGGATTCAAGGATGCCCAGGCCGGGCAACTCGCCAATCTGATCGCCGACGTCCTGGGAGCGCCGAACGATGAGGCAAACATCGCACGGGTGCGCGGCTCGGTGGTGGAGTTGTGCCGGAAGTTCCCGGTGTATGCAAAGTAGGGAAGAGGGGCGAGGGACGAGGGGCGAGGGGGCTTCGGTGCCTTGCGCCTTATCTCGCCCCTCGTCCTTGGTCCCTCGTCTCTCGCGATGAAATGCCCCTTCTGCAAGCACGCGGACACGCAGGTCGTCGATTCGCGGGCCAACGACGAAGGCGATGCCATTCGCCGACGCCGGCGCTGTCCTGCGTGCGACAAGCGTTTTACCACGTACGAGCACCCCGAGTTGCGTCTGCCGCAAATCGTGAAATCGAACGGATTTCGGGAATTGTTCGACGAAGACAAATTGCGGGTCGGTTTCAATCGGGCCCTGCACAAGCGGCCGGTATCGGCGGAACTGGTGGACGATGCCATCGAACGCGTGAAACAGAAATTACTCGCGCTCGGCGAACGCGAAGTCGATTCGCGCCGTCTGGGCGAAATGGTCATGCGCGAACTCTATAAGCTCGACAAGGTGGCCTATATCCGATTTGCTTCGGTCTACCGCGATTTCCAGGACGTCGAGGATTTTCGCGACGCGGTGAAGGAAGTGCAAAAGCCCGCGTTACGCCGCAAGCCGAAGTAGCGCATGGCCTTCAGCGCTGCCGATTCCAGTTATATGGCGCAAGCGCTGCGGCTTGCTGAACACGGGCTGTACACCACCACGCCCAATCCGCGCGTAGGCTGCGTTCTGGTCCGAGATGGCCGCGTAGTCGGCGAAGGCTGGCACGAACGCTCGGGAGAAGCGCATGCGGAAGTCGCCGCGCTGAAGCGAGCCGGTGAACTGGCTGCGGGTGCCACCGCTTACGTGAACCTCGAGCCGTGCAACCATCACGGCCGAACAGCGCCATGCACCGACGCCTTGATTGCGGCGAAAGTTGCGCGTGTCGTGGCGGCGATGCAGGATCCGAACCCGCAAGTCTTGGGCAGCGGACTGGCAAGGCTGCGCGCAGCCGGTATCGCCACGGAAGTGGGTATCCTCGAAACCGAAGCGCGCGAACTCAATCTCGGATTTGTGTCCCGCATGACCCGTGCCCGACCCTGGCTGCGCTTGAAGATTGCCGCCAGCCTCGATGGCAGGACCGCTCTTAAAAACGGCGTCAGCCAATGGATTACCGGACCGGAAGCGCGCCGTGATGGGCATCACTGGCGGGCGCGTTCGTGTGCGGTCATGACTGGTATCGGCACGCTCAGGGATGACGACCCGCAACTCACGGTGCGCGATGTTGAAACTTCGCGGCAGCCGTTGCGCATCGTCGTCGATAGCCGCCTGCGCATTACCCCGCAAGCCCGGCTGTTCGAAGGTGGTTCAGTGCTGGTAGCGACCGCGACGCACGACGGCGCCAAGGCGGATGCGCTGGAGGCCAGAGGTGCGACCATCGTCGTGCTGCCCAATGCGCAGGGCAAAGTGGATTTGTTGCGACTGACGGAGCATCTGGCCGGCCTGGGCATCAATGAGGTGCTGGTCGAGGCCGGCAAGAATCTGGATTCCGCGCTGCTGCACGCCGGCGTGGTGGACGAGTTGCTGGTTTACCTGGCCCCGCTGATGCTGGGTGACGTGGCGCGTGGCATGCTTGACTTGGGGGAACTGACGGAAATGACTCAGCGCTTGCGGTTGAACATACTGGAAACCCGCATGATCGGGCCGGACTTGCGGATTCTTGCGCGCCCTGCCGTGCCCAATTCCGGAACCTGAGCCATGTTTACCGGAATCATTCAAGCGGTCGGCCGCGTCGCGGCAGTCGAGCCGGCTGGAGCATCCGTCGTACTGACGGTGGCTGTCGCTGGCCTAGACGTGAGTGACGTGGGGATCGGCGACAGCATCGCCTGCAACGGCGTGTGTCTGACGGTCACGTCCCTGTCGCCGGGGGGCTTCACGGTCGATGTATCGCAGGAGACGTTGCGGGTCAGCGCGGGTTTCGCCGCCGGAATTGCGGTCAATCTGGAAAAATCGTTGCGGCTGTCGGACCGGCTCGGCGGACACCTGGTGAGTGGTCATGTGGATGGCGTGGGCATCATTGCGCAGATCAAGCAGATCGATGCCAACCGGGAAATGCGGGTCCGCTTTCCCTTGACCCTGGGCCGCTACATCGCGCGCAAGGGATCAATTACGGTCAACGGCGTCAGTCTGACCGTCAATGCAGTGGCGGACGATGTATTTTCCCTGAACCTGATTCCGCATACGCTGGCGGTTACCAATCTTCAGGATCTGAATCCGGGCGACCGGATCAATCTCGAAATTGATCTGGTTGCGCGCTATGTCGAGCGCATGCTTGAAAGCGGAAACCTCGGGTAGTGGCAGCCGATCTTCGACTCGGCGCGGCATTGATCTGGCACAATGCCGGTTTTCGCGAAGCACCACGCGCACCCGGGCAGTTTCCCTGAGATTCATGGTGCCTGCGGAGCGCGATGAAGTCCCTGCGGACGCGATATTTTCCCGAGCTGCCGCCTAGCCGGCGCCAGACCAGGCCCAAGACATGCAATGACCACCATCAGTTCCACAGCCGAAATCATTGCCGACCTGCGCGCCGGGCGCATGGTCATACTCGTGGACGAAGAAGACCGCGAAAACGAGGGCGATTTGCTGATGGCTGCCGAGTTCGTGACACCCGACGCCGTCAATTTCATGGCCAAGCACGGGCGTGGACTGATCTGTCTGACCTTGACCGAGGAGCGCTGCCGGCAGTTGGATCTGCGCCTGATGGTGGGCGACAACCGCTCGCGCATGGGCACCAACTTCACGCTGTCCATCGAGGCCGCCAGCGGCGTTACCACGGGCATTTCCGCGGCCGATCGCGCGCGCACCGTGCAGGCAGCCGTTAAAAAAGATGCCAATCCGGCCGACATCGTGCAGCCCGGGCATATTTTTCCCCTGATGGCACAAAAGGGCGGTGTGCTGGTACGCGCCGGGCACACCGAGGCCGGCTGCGACCTCGCCCAACTCGCCGGACTGGTTCCGGCTGCGGTCATCTGCGAAGTGCTGAAAGACGACGGCGAAATGGCGCGCTTGCCCGATTTGATCGAATTTTCCACCCGGCACAAACTCAAGATCGGCACCATTGCTGACCTGATTCACCACCGCAGCGGAACCGAATCGCTGGTAGAGCGTGTCGCCGAGCGGCCCGTGCAGACCGCGTACGGACAATTCAAGCTCGTGGCCTACCGCGACAAGAGTTCTCGCGATACGCATCTCGCGCTGGTCAATGGCGAGGTGATGCCGGGCAGGGAAACGCTGGTGCGGGTGCATGAACCGCTTTCGGTTGCGGATTTTCTCGATGCATCCAGCTATAGCCACTCCTGGAATCTCAACGACGCGCTGCGCGCCATCGCGGCAGCGCAATGCGGGGTGATGGTCCTGTTGCACCGGACCGAATCCGGCGCGGAATTGCTTGAGAGTCTGGCGATGAACAGGCAGGCGCCGACGCAAAAGAAAATGGATTTGCGCACCTACGGGATCGGTGCCCAGATTTTGCGGGATCTGGGGGTAACCCGAATGAGGGTTTTGGGCGCGAATCGAAAAATGCCGAGCATGGCCGGTTTCGATCTCGAAGTGACCGGTTACGTCCAGGCACAGGGACCCGAGGCGCCGGACCGAAGGGCCGGGGGCTAAACAGGCCGGGGGGCGCAGGGACCGAGTAGCGGGGCAGCTGCGCCAGGCGGCACGTTTCTGCCGTTCATCACATCATCATTCGAGACCAACATGGCTGAATACGACGATATTTTTGAGTACAAGACCGATCTCAATGGAACCGCGCTGCGCATCGGCATCGTGGTCGGCCGGTTCAATCAGGATGTGGCCGACGGACTCCTATCGGCGTGTAGCGCAGAACTGGTCAAGCTCGGTGTGGCGCACGACGATATCGTGATCGTGACCGTACCCGGTGCGCTGGAAATCCCGCTCGCCCTGCAGAAACTGGCCGGCACGGATAGCTTTGATGCGCTGGTGGCCCTCGGCGCGGTCATTCGCGGCGAAACTTATCATTTCGAAGTCGTCTCGAACCAGTCGGCGGATGGCTTGATGAACGTCCAGCTCGATTGCGGACTGCCAATCGCCAACGGCATTCTGACCACCGACAGCGACGACCAGGCAGAGGCTCGGATGCGGGAGAAAGGCTCGGATTGCGCGCGCGTAGCCGTCGAAATGGCCAATTTGCTGCGTGCGATTGATGAAAAACAGTAGGCGGCGCGCCCGCGAGTTCGCGCTCCAGGCCCTTTACCAGTGGCTTGTGAATGCATCCACCGCGGAAACGCTGCTGGCGCAACTGCGTGAGCATAAAGACTTCCTTAAGGCGGATCAATCCTTGCTCGAGACGCTGGTGCGGGGCGTGATTGAAAACGCGGATGCGTTGCGGAAACTGATCTCGCCAGTTCTCGACCGGGAAATGAAGGCATTATCTCCGGTAGAGCACGCTTTGCTGCTGCTGTCGGTTTTCGAGTTGCGTGACCAGACACAGACTCCGTACAAGGTCATCATCAACGAATCTATCGAACTGGCGAAGAGTTTTGGTGGCACCGACGGCCACAAGTATGTCAACGGGGTGCTCGACAAACTGGTTTCCGGAATTCGGCCGGACGAAACCGGCGCGCGGCGCTTCTAAAATTTCAGGGCGTCCCGCTTTGCGTGCATTCAGGGTCGGGGCGGTGATTTTTTTGCGAAAGGAAAACCCATGGCTGAAGCAGCGGCACCGAAAAAACTGACGATCTTTGACTTGCAGGCCAAGGCGGATCGCGGGGAGAAAATATTTCAGGTCACGGCGGTGGATTATCCAACCGCGCAGCTGGTGGATCGCTCCGGCATCGACTGCATATTGATCGGCGATTCTCTGGGCATGACCGCCCTGGGTTATTCCGGCACGGTGCCGGTGACCATGGACGAAATGATCCATCACGCCAGGGCGATTTCGCGCGCGACCAAACGCGCTCTTCTGGTTGGCGATTTGCCGCTGGGTGCGTATCACGCCTGCACCGCGGATGCGGTAAATAACGCCATGCGCATGCTCAAGGAGGGCGGCACCGACGTGGTCAAGCTCGAAGGCGGCGAGGACTTCGCGCCCATGGCCGAAGCCGTGGTCAAAGCCGGCGTGCCGGTGATGGCGCATATCGGCCTCACGCCGCAACTGGTGTCCAAACTTGGCGGCTTCAAGGTGCAGGGCAAGAGCGCCGAGACCGGTGTGCAGCTATTGAAAGACGCGCTGGCGATGGAAAAAGCCGGCTGTTTTGCCATCGTGCTCGAGGCCATTCCGGACCGCGTCGCCCAGGCCATTACCGAGCGGCTTTCCATTCCCACCATCGGCATCGGCGCCGGCCCGCATTGCGACGGCCAAAATATCGTGTTGCATGACATGGTGGGCTTGTTCGACCGCTTTACGCCGAAGTTCGTCAAGCGTTACGCCAATTGCTGGGACGTGATCGGTAAGGCGCTGGCGGACTTTCAGGAAGACGTGCACAAGGGTCAGTTTCCCTTGCCCGAGCACAGTTTTACGATGAAGGAAGACGAGTATCAGGCCTTTCAGGAAAAACTGGACAAGAGTTAAGAGCCGCCGCTTTCAACCCAAAGCGCTTGAAACGGGACCATGCCCGAGTCTTATTTCTCGGAGATCGCGAACACGCCCGAGACGCGGACGATGCGTTGGTCCGCGACGCACAGGTACAGATTGGCGAAGCACAGACTGCGGCCGATTTTCTGGATATCCACGCGCGATTCGATCCAGTCGCCCAGTTTGGCGGTCCCGGCGAAATCGGTGGTGAGGCTTGACGTAACGGCGGAAATCGGCGGATCAGCGGTGGTCGCCATGGCGTAACCGAGGGCGATGTCGGCCATACTCATGAACACGCCGCCATGTACCAGGCCCCGGGCATTCAGGTGGTGGGCCAGAACACGCAGGCCTACCGAGAGTTCCCGGCCACGGCCCTTCGAGTAAAACGGGCCAATGCGATTGAGATAAGGACTGGAACGGAATAACGGTAAGAATCCGGACTCCGGCTCGGTATGCATTGGCACTCCAGAGGCTTTTGATCGCAGGGGTAAGTCAAAGTGTGCGCAGTCTCGCCACAGCTGGCAATCGCGGCGAGGCAGACATTTTCGGTGCACGGTTCTAAACTTTAGAGATCATGACTCGCGCGCAAACTCCATCCGTGACGGAATTTGAATTGATTGCCGGCTATTTCACCCGCGCGACGCGGCATACCGTGCTCGGAATCGGCGACGATGCCGCGTTGTTAAAGGTGCGGGAAGGATTCGAACTGGTCGCTGCAACCGACATGATGGTCGAAGGTACGCATTTTTTCCCCGCCGTGGACGCTGAAGCGCTCGGGCATAAGGTGCTGGCGGTGAATTTGTCGGACATGGCGGCCATGGGCGCGCAACCGCGCTGGGCGATGCTGGCCATCGCGCTGCCGGAAGCCGATCCGGACTGGCTGGAAAAATTTGCGCGCGGATTCTTCGCGCTGGCGTCCCGGTACGACGTGGATCTGATCGGCGGCGACACAACGCGCGGACCGCGCAACCTGTGTGTACAGATCATGGGCGAGGTCGAGGCCGGGCGGGCCTTGCGCCGCGACGGGGCCAGAATCGGCGACGACGTCTGGGTGTCCGGCGTGCTTGGCGAAGCGGCGCTGGCGGTGGCGCACCTGAAAGGAGAAACACGTCTCCCGGAAACCATTCTCAACCGATGTATGCTTCGCCTGGATCGACCGCAGCCGCGCGTTGAATTGGGTCGGGCGTTGGTCGGAATGGCCCGCAGCGCCATCGATGTTTCCGACGGCTTGCTGGCCGATTTGGGGCATATCTGCGAGCGATCCGGTGTCGGCGCCATGATCGATTTCGCGGCGATGCCCTGCGCAGCGGAACTGCCGCCGGAAACAGAGCAGGGTCCGCTCATGCGTGCCCTGCTCACGGGCGGGGACGATTACGAGTTGTGCTTCACCGCGCACAGGGAACACCGGCGGAAACTCGCGTCCTTGTCGGAACGCCTGGATCTTGCATTGACGCGCATCGGGTCCACGGTCCAGGGCGGCGGTGTCGCGCTTAGAGACGCAAACGGTCAGCCGATGCACTGGAAGGAGAAAGGATTTGAGCATTTCCGCTGATATGCGATCGTACGGCCAACCATCGGCACGTTTTGTTTTCTCGCGGCCGGCGCATTTCATCGCGTTTGGTTTCGGCATCGGACTGATCCCATTCGCACCCGGCACATTCGGCACGCTGCTGGCTTTTCCGCTGCATGCCTGGCTGTTGCCGCGCCTGGGTGAACCACTCTATGCGGCGCTGCTGCCACTGCTGTTTCTGGCCGGCGTCTGGGCCTGCCATGCGAGTGGCCGGAGGCTCGGCGTGCACGATCACGGTGGCATGGTCTGGGACGAAACGGTCGCGTTCATGATTGTGCTGTTCTTCACCCCGGCATCGCTGCTCTGGCAGGCGTTCGCCTTCCTGCTGTTCCGGGTATTCGACATCGTCAAACCGATGCCGATCCGGCATTTCGATCGCAGCATTCGCAATGGCTTCGGTGTCATGTTCGATGATCTGCTCGCCGCGTTTTATACGCTGCTCTGCCTCGCCGGCTGGAAGGTCGCATACGGATAAAAACCATGGACGCTGAACTGTACAAATGGTCAGCCCGGGTGGGCGAGGCGCTCAAGGCGCGAAAACTCATGATGAGCGCCGCCGAATCCTGCACCGGGGGCTGGATCGGTCAGGCGGTGACCATGGTGCCGGGCAGCTCAACATGGTTTGATCGCGGCTTCGTGACCTATACCAACGCGGCCAAGCAGGAGATGCTCGGGGTGAGTGCCGACACATTGAAGTCATTTGGAGCCGTGTCGGCGGAAACCGTTCGTGAAATGGTGGCCGGCGCGCTCGCGCGCAGCCGCGCACGGATCGCGGTCGCGGTCAGCGGTATCGCCGGACCGGACGGTGGTTCGTCCGCGAAGCCGGTGGGTACGGTGCTGCTGGCGTGGGGAGAAAAAGGCGGCGCCATCACGGCGCAATCCATGCATTTTCAGGGCGACCGGGACGCCGTGCGCCGGCAGAGCGTGATCGCGGCGCTGGAGGGATTGCTCGCCGCAATAGGCCGTGCGCCCTGAGTGCCGGATGGGGCGACTTACGGTGCGTGCTGCCGGATCGCCAGCACCGCCTGATTGCGCAAGGTCTTCAATAACGCCAGTTCGTCGGCCGTGATCTTCAAG
>JANLTJ010000217.1:0-8295 GCA_031362885.1 Betaproteobacteria bacterium | reverse complement strand
GATGGTCAAGCCTGGCGCATTGCCTATCTCACATCGTCCGGACTGAACAGCGGTTTGCGCCCTTGGCCCTGGTCTTGCGCGCCTTGTCCCTGGTTTTGCCCATCCGCGTCGAAAATGCCTTCCAGTTCCCTGGCGGCATCTTTCGCCGATTGAATGAGCTGGGTTTCGTCGTGGTACACGGCATGCTGGCTTTCGAGCCGGTGTTCGTCGTAGCGGCGGAAGGTATCCGTCGCGTCGCGCGCCTCCGATTGCGGTACGCCCGTTTCCTGCATGACGTTTTTTGCGAGTTCGAGCGAGGAGAAAAAGGTTTCTCGCACCAGGTAATCCACGCCGATGTCCATCAGCCGATAGGCATGAAAGCGATTGCGCGCGCGAGCGTAGATCTTCAGTTTCGGAAAATGCCGGCGCGCGATTTCGGCGGTGCGTATCGAGGCTTCCACATCGTCAATGGCCAGCACCAGAACCTGCGCCTTGCCGGCGCCGGCTGCGTGCAACAAATCAACTCTGGAAGCATCGCCATAGTAGGAACGGCTGCCGAAGCGGCGCACGGTTTCCACTTGTTCGGCGCTTTTGTCGAGCGCGGTAAAGGCAATTTTCTTGGCGCGCAGCACGCGGCCGACAATCTGACCGACACGGCCGAAGCCGGCGATGATGACGCGGGCGTCGGATTCTTCGATGGCGTCGTAGGGTTTTTCTTCCGGCTTGCGCAGCCATTTGGCGAGCAGCAGGTCGTTGAAGACGAAGGCGAGCGGCGTCAGCGCCATCGACAAAGTGACCACGATCACCAGCGCATCGGTCAGTGTGCGGCCCATGATGGCGTTGTCCGCCGCCAGACCGAACAGCACGAAAGCGAACTCGCCGCCCTGGCACAGCGCAACGGCGAGTCCGCGCGAGGATTCCCAGTTGTGCCCCGATACGCGGCCGATGCCGAGCAGAATCGCCGCCTTCAACGTCATCAGCGCGAGTGTCGCGCCGATGATGGCGAGCGGGTGCGCGACGATCAGACCGAGATCGGCGGACATGCCCACGGAGATGAAGAACAAACCGAGCAGCAGCCCTTTGAAAGGCTCGATATCGGCTTCGAGTTCGTGGCGAAACTCGGAATCGGCCAGCAGCACACCGGCGAGAAAGGCGCCCAGCGACATCGACAGTCCGACTGAATTCATCAGCAGCGAGGTGCCAATCACCACCAACAGGGAAGCGGCGGTGAAAATCTCCCGGATACCGCTGGCCGCGATGGCCTTGAGCAGCGGACGCAGCAGGAAGCGGCCACCGGCAATCACGGCGACAATTACCGCCATCGCTTTCAGTGCGCCCAACCAGGCGCTGCCGCCGGTCGCCTGCGCCGCGCCGGCGCCAAGCAGGGGAATGATGGCCAGCAAGGGAATGACCGCCAGATCCTGGAACAGCAAAACGGCGAAGGAAGAGCGGCCGTGGCGCGTTGTGAGCTGCCCTTTCTCGGCCAGAATTTGCAGGACAAACGCGGTGGAAGACATCGCCAATCCCAGGCCAATGATGAGCGCGGCCTCAAAGTTAATGCCAAGCGCCAGTGCCACGGCGCCGGCCGCCGCGCCCGTGAGCAGCACCTGGGCGGAACCGAGTCCGAATACGGAACGGCGCAGCACCCACAGCCGCGAAGGCTGGAGTTCAAGACCGATGACGAACAGCAGCAACACCACGCCCAGCTCCGCGAAATGCAGGATGTTGTCCACCGCGCTGATGAACCGGAATCCGTGCGGGCCGATGATGACGCCGGCGGCCAGATAGCCCAGTACCGCGCCCAGCTTGAAGCGCCGGAACAGCGGCACCGTCACGACCGCTGCGGCGAGAAAAATGGCGGCTTCGCCGAGAAGGGTCATGTTGAAATAACCGCGGAAAGAGATGTCCCGATTCTATGACTCGGCCGCGAAAAGCAGAAGGCCGCGACCGCTGATCGTGGCCGGATGGTCTGGCTAACGCGCCGCGAAAACCTTGGAGAGCTCGATGTACAGGGACGGCACGATGAAAATCGTGATGACGATGCTGGCCAGCCACAACAGGCCCATCATGCGCCCGGACATGCGCATTTCCTTTGGCAAGTGCCGCAGCATGAGGTAGATCGTCGCGAACGAGACGATCGGCAGCAGCGCCGCCTGACCCATCCCGGTCCATACCACGAGTTTCACCGGCACCTGGCCGAAAACGAAATACAGCGTCACCGCGAGGATGCTGATGATCAGAATGTAGCGGTCGCGGTACCAGGTTCGTTTTCGGTAGTCGTCCTTGCGAAATCCATTGAGCAATTGGGAAAAGTCCGCCAGCATCCGCGCATTGCCGGCGGTGACCGCGAACAAAGTGCCATAAAGAATCATGATCGCGCCGAAGTAGAACAGCCACAGCGACCAGGGCCCCAGAGTCTTGGTATAGACATTCGACAGCGCCGGGATCATGTTGGTGCCCACCGGTATCTGGCCCATGCCGTGCAACACGCCCGCGCCGAGCAGATAAAACGCGATGGTTGCGAGCGTGTAGACAATCATCGACACCACCACGTCCATGTGCATGACGCGAATCCAGCCGTTGGCGCGCCGGCGCCAGGCGGCGCTGTCTTCGCGCGGGCCGGTGTAGCGCGCATATCCTTTCTCGATGCACCAGTAGGGGTAAATGCATAGTTCTCCGGACGCAACGCCGGTGATGCCGAATACCGCGATGGCAATGGCCAGGCCGTCGCCGGGCGGCAGGCTGGGGATCAGTCCGGCAGAAAACTTTTCCCAGGAAAAATATTCAGGTTCCGTCATCATCAGGATGGCGGAGAGCACGGTGATGGCGGTGAACACCGCGACTTTGAACAGGGCGATCTTCTCCACCCGGCTGTAGGCACCGCCGAGCAGAAGCGCCAGCGTGATCGCCAGCAGGATCATGACCCACCAGGTAACGCCAACCGATGGCAGCAGCGCGAACATGACCTGCGAGACTCCGATGTACATGCCGGTCAATGCGAAAAGCACCATGACGGTGGCCGCGAACCAGGCCCACACCACCCAGTTGACCAGAAACTTTGGTCCCGGCACGCGGGAGAAGAAAATCAGCGTGGTCTCGCCTGTGGTGATGACGTAGCGGCCCATCGCAGCCTGCACGATGGACTTGATGAGGCAACTCACGATAATCAGCCACATCATGGTGTAGCCGAGCTTGGCGCCCATGGTGGTGGTGGCAATCAACTCCCCGGAGCCGACGATTGCCGCCGAGAGCACCAAGCCGGGGCCAATCCGTTTCAGGATGTTGCCGATGCCTTTCGGCGGCTCCAGAACATTGGCTGGGTCCAGATGATAAGGATCAAAATGCGCAGCGGTCGCGGTGTTCATGGACGTTGTGCTCAACAAATTTTCCTTGCAGCGGGCCGTTAGATGGAACCAGCGTGCTGCGTGCGTTTTATTTTGCGGCGATGACCCGGATCTCGACTTTGTAAGCCAGCGTGGCGAGCTTCGATTCCACGCAGGCCCTGGGCGGCGTATTGCCCTTGGGCACCCACTGGTCCCACACCGAATTCATCTCGGCGTAGTCCTTAATGTTCGCAAGCCAGATGGTGGTCGAGACAATTTTGGTTTTGTCGCTGCCGGCTTCCTTGAGGTACTGATCGATCTTGTCGAGGATCTGGCCGGTCTGGCCGGCGACGTCCACGTTGGTATCGTCGGCGACGATGCCGGCGGTGTAAATGGTGTCACCGTGAATGGCGACCTGCGACAGGCGCGGGCCGACGTGCAGGCGTTTGATGCTCATGGGTTTCTCCGCTAATCAAAAGATCAGAACAGTTTTTTCAATTCGATGCCAAGCGCCGGCACCACGAATCCGGTGATCACGATTGCGCCCAGCCAAAGCAGGCTGGTGAGCCAGGCCGGTGCTTTTAATTCCGGTGGCAGGTGTTTCTGGATCAGAAACACCGTGCCAAAAGAAATAATCGGCAGCATCGCTGCCTGGGCGATCGCGCCCCAGATCACCATCTCCACCGGCATCTGGCCGAAGATGAAGAAAAAAATCACCGGAATCACCGCCAGGACCACGATGAAAATGTCGCGCCAGCGCAGCCGGGCCCGGTAGTCGTCCTTGCGGTATGCGCCTTGCAGGCGCATGAAGTCGGCGAACATGCGCGAGTGCCCGGCGGTGGCGGCGATGATGGTGCCCCAGAGGATGACGATCGCGCCCACATAGAACAACCACTTCGACCACTCGCCATAGGTCTGGGTGTAGATGTGGGTTAGCGTGGAAATCATCGCCTTGCCCTCGGGAACCAGGCCCATCTTGTTCAGCACACCGGCGCCGAGCAGATAGAACGCAACGGTGGCGATGGTGTAGATGATCATCGAGCCAATGACATCGAAGTTCATCACCCGGATCCAGCCGCGCGCGCGCCGGCGCCAGGCTTCGGTGTCCTCTCGCGGACCGGTGTAGCGGGCATAGCCTTTTTCCACACACCAGTAGGTGTAAACATAGAGTTCGGTCGCGCCCACGCCGGTGATGCCGAACACGGCCACTGCAATCGCGAGGCCTGCCTCCGGAAGCTGGAACGTGAAGCCTTGTGCCAGTTCGGCGGCGTGAAAGTCCGGCGACATCAGCAACAGCGCGGCGGACATGAGCGTGATCAGCGTAAACAGCCCGACCTTGACCATGGCCAGTTTCTCGATACGGCTGTAAGCGCCGCCCAGCAGCAGCGCCAGCGTGACCACCAGGAAAATGATGACCCAGGCGGTGACCGGAACGCCGCTGAAGATGCTGTTCATGGTTTGCGATACGCCGATGAACATCCCGGCAATCTGGAACAGCGTCATGAATACCATCGCCGCCCAAGCCCACACCACCCAGCCTACCTTGAAGCGCGGCCCCGGGATGCGGTTCACCGCATCGAGCCCCGTTTCCGCCATGGCGATGGTGTAGCGGCCCAAAAACGATTGCACCACCGCCTTGATCAGGCAGGAAAGAATAATCAGCCACATCATGATGTAGCCCACTTTTGCGCCCAGCGTGGTGGTCAGGATCAGCTCGCCGGAGCCCACGATGGACGCGGCGAGCACGATACCCGGGCCGGTCTTGCGCATGATCTCGCCAAAACTCGTCGGCGGTTCGAGGACGTGGGATGGATCGAGTTGGTAGGGGTCGAAATGACCTTTTTGTACTTCCGTTGCCTCATCCACGCTCATGCTGCTCTCCCCATATATTGTATTTTTCGGCCTGCCGTGGGCGTGCACGTTAGCACCAAAGCAGCGGCAAGATAAGCCTCAAATGCCACTCAAGCTGTGTGCAACGCACCAGACGATCTGCATCCAAGGTCTTTCGACCCTGCAATTTTGTTGTTCAGGCGATTGCCGCGCGGGCTGTTTTCATCGTGACCAGTTCCTCGGCCACGGTGGGATGGATGGCTACGGTATCGTCGAAGTCGCGCTTGGTCACGCCCATGCGCACGGCCACCGCAAAGCCTTGCAGCATTTCATCGGCGCCGGGGCCGATAATGTGGCAGCCGACGATTTTCTGTTCTGCGCCGGTCACCACCAGTTTCATTGAGCACCTGGTTTTTCGCTTCGTGAAGGCGTGCAGCATCGGCGTAAACGAGGCTTCGTAGACCTGCACCGCGTCCGCGCCGAATTTGGCCACCGCGTCCGCTTCCGACAGGCCAACCGTGCCGATCGGCGGATGCGAGAACACGACCGTGGGAATGTTTTCGTAGTCGAGCTTGCGCTCTTTCATGCCGCCGAAGAGCCGGTCGGCGAGCCGCCGTCCGGCGGCGACTGCAACCGGTGTGAGTTCAAAGCGCCCGGTGGTGTCGCCGATGGCATAAATGCCGGGCACGTTGCTGGCCTGGTAGGCATCGGTGGTGATGTCGTACGCTTCATTAAATGCCACGCCGGTTGCGCGCAAATCGAGACGGTCGGCGTTCGAGCGCCGGCCCACGGCCCAGATCAGCACATTGAATCCTTCGACGACCGTGCCGCTGTCGAAATGGATACGCAGGCCGCCGGAATCGTTCTCCACCCGCGCAGCCTGGGCCTGGGTCACGATATTCACGCCGTCGGCGCGCATGTGCTGCATCAACTGATCGCGCAACATGGAATCGAAGGAATGCAAGAAATGATCGCGCCGCAAAAACAACGTGACCTCGCTGCCCAGCGCGCGCAGCAGACCGGCAAATTCCACCGCCACATAGCCCGCACCGATGAGTGCGACTCGTTTTGGCAGCGTCGCCAGATCGAAGAATCCATCGGAAGTTATTCCGAACGCGGCCCCGGGAATATCCGGTTTCACCGGGCGGCCGCCGACCGCAATGACGATATGTTTTGCGGAGTAGGTTTCCGTGCCAACCTTGACGGTCTGCGGTCCGACAAAGCGGGCGCTGCCGCGCACGATCTCCACGCCATTCTTGGTGAGCCCGCGCTCGTAGTGGCCGTTCAGATCCAATACATGCTGATCGCGCTTACGCTTAAGCGTGGCCCAGTCGAAGGAATGCGCCGGAATGCTGAAGCCATAGTCAGCGGCGTCTTCTATCGCGTGCGCGAGACTGGCGCCATTCCACATGACTTTCTTCGGAACGCAGCCGACGTTGACGCAGGTTCCGCCCAGGCGCTCCGATTCGATCAGCGCGACTTTGGCGCCATGACTCGCCGCGCGATTGGAAACCGCCACGCCGCCGCTGCCGCCGCCGATGGTGAGAAGATCGAATTGTCTGTTCATGGTGTCAATATGCCGTTTGATCCGGGGAAAGGCCACCAGCGAGTATAGCGGACACCATCAACAGTCTACGCGGCGCACCTGGACAAACCTGCCCAGCCCGATTCATTGACTAACAACCTTGGGATGCCTAGGAACGCCACAGAAGCAGAGCGATCAAAGCAGAGCGATCAAATAGGCACTGCTGGTTCTGGCAGGTAGAATCCATGACGAGGTTCCGATACTCTGGCGTCGGCAATGAACAACCCCTTCTTTGAAAAACCGATCCTGAACTCACCCTATGGCTATCCATCGCGCCATTGGGAGCTTGACGACCAGGGTCAACCGACGCAGCGGATCATCGAGAACCGGCGCCGGGCCGACTTCATCACGCCGATACCCAAGCCGAAAAAACGCAAACACCAGGGCGATCAGGCGTCCCTGGTGTTCGACGAAGGCAAGGGTCTTTCCACCGACAAGCAGCGCTATGACCACACCGCCATCATCACTGCCGTACGTCGGGAGGTGGACAAGTGGCGTGCCCTGCCGAACGCCAACGACTGGCGGGTCACGCCCGAGACGGCCCGGCTGCTGCAACACTGGCGGCAGCACAAGTTCAGCAATATTCGCCCTTTCTTCTGCCAGATCGAAGCCGTCGAAACCGCCATCTGGCTTACCGAGGTCGCGCCGCAAACGGGCAAGGGCGGCGAGAGATTCCTGGAACATCTGGCCAACGCCAACAACGACGCCAATCCCGAGTTGATGCGCCTGGCGCTGAAGCTGGCCACAGGTGCGGGCAAGACCACGGTCATGGCAATGCTGATCGCCTGGCAAACCATCAACGCGGTGCGGCGTCCGCAAAGCAAGCGCTACACGCGCGGTTTTCTTGTGGTTGCGCCCGGCATCACCATCAAGGACCGCTTGCGCGTGCTGCAGGCGAAAGATCCGGACAGCTACTACAAGGACCGCGAACTGGTGCCCGGCGACATGCTGGACGATATCAACCGCGCCAAGATCGTCATCACCAACTTCCATGCCTTCAAGCTGCGCGAGCGCATCGAACTCTCCGCGGGCGGCCGCTCGCTTCTTCAGGGCCGTGGTGGCAAAGCGTTGAACACCCTGGAAACCGAAGGACAGATGCTGCAGCGTGTAATGCCCGATTTGATGGGCATGAAGAACATCCTGGTGCTCAACGACGAGGCCCACCACTGCTATCGCGAGAAACCCGACGCCGACGAGGAAGATCTGAAGGGTGACGAAAGAAAGGAAGCCGAGAAGAACAAGGAGGCTGCCCGGGTGTGGATCAAGGGCCTGGAGGCGGTGAATCGCAAGCTCGGCGTGGCGCGGGTCATCGACTTGTCCGCGACGCCGTTCTTTCTGAGCGGCTCGGGGTATGCCGAGGGCACCTTGTTCCCCTGGACCATGAGCGATTTCTCGCTGATGGATGCCATCGAGTGCGGCATCGTCAAGCTGCCGCGCGTGCCGGTGGCCGACAACATCCCGGGCAACGAAATGCCGATGTTCCGGAATCTGTGGGAGCACATCCGCGCCAAGATGCCCAAAAAAGGGCGCGGCAAGGCCGAAGCGCTCGACCCGCGCGATCTGCCGCCGCAGTTGCAG
>JANLTJ010000216.1:0-7141 GCA_031362885.1 Betaproteobacteria bacterium | reverse complement strand
TAATCAGCAGTAGTGCGGTAAATCGATTCTCCGCCAGCAGCGACCAGGCGTCGGAAATCCAGCTCCAGCCGTTGCCCGCCGGAACTCCGCGGCCACCTGGGATGTAGTTGCCATCGGTTCCAGCCTGCGACACATCGGCGACATGCGATTTCGGTGCGGCGTACGGATCGATTGCCATGCTTCTCTCCTCTGGATGTCGGATGTCGGATGCATCCGGAAGTCTGAAGCGTAAAGGCACGGAACCTTTCCCGCAAGTTCGCGCACAGTAACTCGCGGAGCATGCAGCGCCGTCCGCGACAAAACAGCGGCGTGACGTGTGTGAAAAATCCGGTCAGAAAAGCGCGATCCTGAGCCGGAAAAATACCAACGCAACCATCTTCGGGTCGAATTTGGGAACGTAGGTGACATAGAGCGCAACACGCCCGCTGCCAACGGAGACGCCCGGCAACAGGCCTGGAAACGGCCGCCCCCGGTTGTAGTCCTTGCGATGCATCGCAAAGCCGATCAGGCCAAGGTCAAGGTGACTGCCATCGATCGGCAGCCCGAAGCGCCGAACGATCCCGCCGCCGGCGTACCAGGAAACATGGCGGGCCGAATCACGGAATTCCGATGCACTTATAAATGGAATCCAGTTGCGGTCGGGTTCAGAGAAATCGTACTGCAGTCCGAGACCCCAGTTTCTTTCGTTGTAGCTCTGCCCGCCCTGCGAATCGAGGTGCATGGCTTTGCCATTGAGCAGCAGACTTGCATCTCCGCCGAACACCCAGCCCGGCAGCAGACAAGCCATGGCAAAGATTGCTGCGAAGCAGACAGCGCGAAACCGGCTTCCGCTGCATACTCCTGTTGCAAAGCCGATCTCCACTGATTCCCGGTGCCGGCACCGCTTGAACTGAATACGGTGTTTTTCGGCAAGCCGAGTAGCAACTTGAGTGACCCGTGCTGCAAGCCGTCGCCGTAACCTTCAGCACGGGATGCAGCCGGGCCGGCACCGCCAGCCGCGCGATGGTTCCTGGTTCTTGCCGGAACGCGCCGGTGTCAGCGCCCCGGATGCTGGATGCGCAGTTCAGAAGAACCAGCGCACCTCGGCGAACAGGGTCTTGTTTTTCTCCAACAACCCATAGATGGTTTTGTCGGAGCCTTTGAACCATTCATAGCCGCCGATGAGTTTGATGCTGTCGCTGTAGAGCCAGGTTACGCGCGGGCGCAGCAGGTAACCGTAGCGGCCGAACAATGCGGCGCAGGCCAATTCGGTATCGAGGGTTTCGTTGAACCACTTCTTCGCAACGCGCATGCTCGCACCTTGCTGGGAGCGGTCATATTGCGCGCTGCCGATGGCCTGTTGGACGGCGAGCACGCGCACCGCAGGATTTGTAATCAATTCCGGATCGCGGTAATGGGATACCTGCCGGGTGAAGACCTGCACAATCACGACCAGCGTGTCAGCGAAATCGCGCTCGACGCCGAACACCCCGTAGAAGTACGGATTCTTGATGCCCGGGTTATTGCCGTCCGCATCCTCGGTGCGCACATGGGCGCCTTCCAGTGCAAAGCGGTAGGCGCCGAGCGTGGTCGCCGCATCGGCACCCAGTACGCGAATGCGATGATGGTCAAGATTCACCACCTGCGCGGCCGGGGTCAGCGCCCCGGCTGAAAGGTCTGCACTTAAATCGTAGCCGTCGAACCAGGACAGTGACCAGTCGATGGCTTTGCCGGATTGATCGAGTTTCAAGGCCCATTGGCGCTGACTGTCGGGAACGTTCTCCTGAAATACCACACCGGGGCGCGCAGGCAGTCCAATGACGTTGGGCTTAAATTGCGGAATCCACACGCCGATCAGGCTGGTGTTGAGATCGAAACTCCAGGACCCTTTCGCGGCCAGCGAACCGAAGCGGTCTTCATCGATATCGGCGGCCAGCAGCGTGGCATCGCGCGGGGTGAGATTGTCGGTCGGGTTAAGCCGGTCGGCGCGTCCCCAGGCGATGATTTGTTTTCCCAGCCGATAGTCGAATTTTCCGTGGCGGCCCTCGACGTAACCCTCGCGCAGACGGCTCTCGCCGCGCCGCTCGCCAAAAACGTCCTCGTTGGCGAGATAACCCTCGGCGAACACACCGATGCCGGATTCGAATCGCTTGTCGAGTTTCAACCAGGCCGAGGGCACCGCGATGTCGTGCTCATCGTCCCGGCGGCGGTTGGAAGACCAGTAGCCCGCGCGCAGCGAGCCGGTGATGCTGGCGCGCGATACGGCCTCGCGCCAGCCCGCTTGCGTGCTTACTTCTTCAGCGGCCGCTTGCGGCGGAGCAAGAGGCGGTTCATTGCCGTCCGCCGCATCCGTTGCATACGTGGCTTGCGCCGCGCAAAACAGCAGGCTCCAGCACAACAGCCGAAGCGGGCACCGGGCCGGCAATCGGCTTGCGGTCACTGCTGTTCCATGTAACGGGTGGTGAAAAAGTCCTCCTTGACGCCGGTATTGGCCTTGGACTCATCGATGCGAATCTCCGTCGAGTGTTCCGTTTGCACATTGCGCATTTCCAGCAGGAAAGCCTGATGGCGATTCCGGGCGGCATCAGCGACCTTGTAATTGGAGAACTTCGCTTCTTTCAGAAACTCGCCGGCCTCGTCGTAGAACATCGCTTTGACGGTGACAAAAGTTTCCTTCTGGACCCAGCTCACGCGCTTGCTGTAACCGCTGTTGGCCTTGACCGCCGCGTCTTTCGGGATGGACTCGATCACCCAGCAATCCTTGCCGTCGATGTTTTCTTCCTTGACCAGCGTGTGATTCCATTCCTTCGGCTTGTGGCCGATCACATCGCCGTAGGAAAAGTCCGTGCCGACAAAGCTGTCTTTCTTGTTGCTGGAAATCAGCCGGCGGACTTTCTTGGTGCTGGGCAGATAGATCCAGATATCGTCGTCTTTTTCCGAATGCTCGATGAGCAGCGACACTGTGCCCTTCACGTCCGTGGGTTCCAGAAAACGGGTCATGCGCATGTTGTCGATGCCGTTGGCCTGCAACTTCGAGGTGCCGAAGGTTTTGCGGATGCGCTGCTTGCCCTGTTTGTTGGTGAGCGTCATGGTGTTCTTCGACACCGAATCCGAATATTTGTTGGACAGGAAATTCTTTTCCATGATCTCCAGCGGTGTTTGCGCATAGGCGGTCTGCGGCATGGCGGAAAACAGCACGGCGGCGAAGCCGGCGATCAGCAGGGCCGCCGGGGCAAGGGAAGGTTTCATACGGGCTCCGTTATAAATGAATCTGGGTTTGAATTTGAATACCAGCGCCGGCATTACCGTCAGCGCCGCAGTAACGCTGACCAGCATGGCGGTGCCAATGAGAATGGCATTCCAGGTATGCGGGTAATAGCCGCGCGATAGCGCCTGCACGGCATAACCCCCCGCCACTGCGGAGGCCACGAACAGGCAGGCCTTGCCGGCAGTGGTGAGCACGGTATGGAAAGCCTTGATCTCCTCCGTGCCCTTGGCCAGCTCTTCGCGCAGGCGGAACAGCATATAGATCGCGTAGTCCGCGCCGATGCCGATGGCCAGCGCCGAGGTCAGCGCCACCGGCACGTTCAGATGCAGACCCATCAGACCGAGCAGACCCATATTCACCAGAACCGAGAGCAGCAGCGGCGTAATCACCAGCGCGCCCGCCACAAAGGAGCGGAACACCAGGGAGGCGATGAGAAACACGACACCGGCGATCTGGAGCACGTTGAGGATCTTGTCCTTCACGATGACTTCCGTGATGGCCGCAGACTGCGCCACGCTGCCGCCGAGATTGACCTTGATGTGGGGCGGGAATTCTTTCTTGGCAAACGCCTTGGCCTTTTCCCACATGGCCAGCATGTGTACGGTGCTGTCGCTGTGAGAGAACACCACCATGTTGGCGAGCTGGTAGTCGTAATCGACGTAGGTGTCGAAATCGCCGGGTTCGCCGGACATGGAGTAAAGCAACATGAACTCCGCGATGGTGGCCTGGCTGTCCGGTATCTTGAAGAAGGCCGGATCGTTGTTGTTCATGGATTGGTTCATGCGCTTGATGAACTCCGCCAGCGACATGACTTTGCCGATATGCGGCTGCTCGCTGATGAAGGTCTGGAGCTTGTCCATGGCTTTGAGTACCGCCGGGTCCTTGATGTCGTCGGGTTTTTCGCCTTCGATCAGCACATAGACATTGTTGGTGCCGGCCATGCGGTCGTTCAGCATCCGGTCCTGCACCAGCAGCGGAAGATCGCGATCGAAATATTTCTTCAGTGAACTTTCCACGCCCAGGCGGCTCATGCCGATGACCGAGGTCACGATGACGACGCCCGCAATGATAAAGAGACGGTTGCGGTTCGGGCCGGTGATGGTGCGGGCATAGAAGCCGGTGAGACGGTCCCAAACGCGCTCCTCGCTTTCCATGCGCGCTTCTTTTTTGCCGGGAGGAGGCAAGATGGCCCGCAGCGCCGGGATAAAGGTCATCTCGACAATCAGCACGCTCAGAATGCCCAGACCGGAAAAGATGCCGAAGACCTGGATGGAAATGATGTCAAAGATTGCCAGCGAGAAAAATCCGCAAGCGGCCACGATACCGGCGGTCATCATGACCGGGCCGATTTTCGTGATGGATTCGACCACCGCCAGACGGTTTGCCCCAATATCGCGCTCGCTCGCATAGGCACGCGGCTTGAACCAGAAGCGGATGAGCCGCCACGCGCCGCCATAAATATAGAAGGAGGCGTAGCCCAGCAGCGCAAAGGCCACCACCAGCCCTGCGGTAACGGATGCACCCTTGAACCCGAGCAGAGAACCCAGCATGCCGGCAACACCGGTCTGCCATTTCATAAAAAACAGCGCGCAGAAAATAATGGCGAAGGAGAGCCACAGCGCGATTTTCTCGGTCTTGCCCGTCGCACCCCAGAGCTCGTCAATATCGACATCAGGTTTGGGATTGAGGCGCAGATACTCCTCGTAATAACGCTTCAGCAACTGGACGGCGTGGCCCGCGCCCACGGCGAGAATCAAAATCGGCGTGGACATATTGAAAATATCCAGCGGCACATTGGCGAGCCCCATGAAACCCTTGCTCCACTCCACCGCCACCAGTGGGGTCACCAGGGGCAGGATCAGGCCCTGCCAGGTGCGGAAGGCCTCGAAATGGATGAGCCCGATGATCACCAGTGCCGCCAGCAGCAGTATGGGTGTGCGGCCTGCGAATTTTTCGAACATGGCTAGGAATGGCGGATAGCCACTGACCATGATGTCCACGCTGTCGTCGCGCTCGGCATCGACGATGGCGTTGATCTTGTTCGCCACGAATGAGAAGCCGCCCTTGACTTCGGCGCTATCGGTGGGTTTCCGGTCGCGCACTTCGGCCAGGATCACCGTGGTCTTCCAGTCAGTGGAGACGATAGAGTTTAGATAAGCCGTATTGCGTTGCAGAGCGTCCTTCAGCACCGCCATTTGCTCTGGCGTGACGGGAACGTCCGCCATCATCTGCTTCACCTCCATGCCTTCCTTGGTGCCGCGGATATCCTTGGCGCGGCGCGCGGACAGAGACAGAATGTTGGTCTTGACGATACGCGGGGTTTCGCGCAGTTTGTTGGTGATGCGCTGCACCTTTTCCAGCACGAAGGGCTGGAACACATCGCCTTGCTTGGGCGTGATGCCGATCACGGCGACATAGCGCGAACCAAAGACCTCTTCCACTTTCAAAGTGGTCGCGATAAACGGATGCGAACGCGGCACGATATTGTTCGGATCAATGATCACGGTCAGGTTGCCGCCTCTTGAACTCAGAAACGCGGTCAGCGCGAGCACGATCACGATTACCACCCAGCGGAACTTTACGATGAAGTCAACATAACTGCGTAGCATTTCCGAGTCCCCTCTAACTGTTGTACTGCTGTTTTTTTAAATTTGCCACTGAAGCGTTCGTCACTGAATCGGCGAACCGCGATTCTACTTTGCTTCCGGCTGTGCTTGGGTCGCTAAAACGGCGCGGCAGTCAGAATTTGCCGAACCTCAAATACGCCTGCTGCGGGTCCATGCCGCCCAATATGGCGCTGCGTACTTGATTCTCGGTCAGTAACACCTCTTCGGTTTTGCTGATGACCCGCTCCACGATCTGGCCCGGAATGATCACCACGCCATCGCGATCCGCCAGCAGCCAGTCACCGCTGTGGATGGTCACATCTCCAATCACGATCGGCGCACCGAAGCCATCCGGAATCCAGCGCCCCACAATATCGGCGGGCGTATTGAAACTGCAAAACACCGGGAAGCCCAGTTTGAAAATGAAATCGGTGTCGCGGCAACCGCCGTCCACCACATAACCGCGCACGCCCTTGTGATGCAGCGTCTCGGCCGAGAGTTCGCCCATGAGCGCGACCGCATGCGTGTTGGGTTGACACACGATCACCTTGCCCGGCGGCGCCTTGGATAACAACCCGGTCCATTCCAGCAGGGTCTGGTGCGCATCGAGCGTGGCATCGAAACGCCCGCTCACCGTATAAATCTCGCCCGCGAGTTTCTTCGCCGGGTCCAGCGGTTTGATGGTGTGCGGCAGCACGCAATTGCCGTGACCCATGGCGCGCAACACGTCGTGTACCGCGGCGGCGTAGCAGTTTTCCAGTCGTTTGGTCAGATCCATGACTAATCCTTAAGCACACATCAATTCAGGGACGCCCATGACGCAAGAATTCGCGCGGTCAAGGCGACTACCGGATAGTACAGACTCTCGGGCCGCACGGTGAAGGCCGCCATCGCACGCAGCCAGCGCCGGATCGGTCGCGGCAGGCGGGCCGATTCTGGTTGCTACCCGGTGTGGGCTGGGCAGGCCTGTCGTGTATCGGGCACATCACCAGACGGTTTCCAGACCGGCGGGTGACAGTCGCGGCGGTGGGCCTTTTGCTGAAGCGGGGTAACATGGATGGATTATTGAGAATTGCATATCCTCGTGACAAATTTAAACACGGAGCTTCTTTCCCTCACCCTCAATCCCTCTGCTCCGCTTCAAGTGTGCCCTTGTCCCGGAGGGAGAGGGAAGTTAAAGCCCTTCTCCACTCGGGAGAAGGGTCGGGGATGAGGGAAAAGCTGTCACGCAGATACGTAACGCTCAATAATGTGAGCGGGGGCGCGAAATCGACGCAGCGTTCCAGCC
>JANLTJ010000206.1:0-2998 GCA_031362885.1 Betaproteobacteria bacterium | reverse complement strand
GAAAAATATCGTCTCGCCCGTCCCCGCGAGACGTAACGTGATAGAGCGCGCCTGAAAGTTCTAGCCTTAGCGGTCTGGCCATGGGGTAGATATTAGCATGGCGGATGCGATAATGAAAGACCTGACCCCTTTTTTTGTGCGCTTTTTTTGTGCGCGCGACAAAGCCCTGGGCCAAAACTCGCGCCAGCCCTCCGGGTTGTGTCCAAAATCGGCGTTGGCTTTGTCGGACTCGTTGCGTATATTCGCGATATGCGCTGCCTCGTCCTTCGCGCCACCACCGATTTTGGCCACAACCCGGAGGGCTGGCGCGAGTTTTGGCCCAGGGCTTTGTCGCGCCCTGAGCCAAAATCGTGCCAGCGCCGCATGGTTTTCATTATGTTAGGCGCTCTAAGAATTACCAAGGGCTTGCGTTGCAGTAAGTCGCGCGCGAAATTCCGGGGAACAAGGCGCGCTTTTTCGGCTACAATTCCTCTGGTAATTCGCCGCACCCCTTTATTTGCCGCAACCCATCGGGCATCCATCCCCGGTAACTCACTTTTAACCATTACCCCCAATTCGATAGAAAGGAAGCACCATGGCACACAAAGGCATGACCACAGATACCATCATGATCGCCGGCCACAACGGCGAACAGATTTCGGCGTATGTCGCGCGACCCTCGGGCGCGGGACCGTTTCCGGGCGTTGTGATGGTCCATCATATTCCCGGCTGGGACGAGTGGAATTTCGAAACTGCGCGCCGCTTTGCACACCACGGCTATGCAGTCATTTGCCACAATATGTTTCACCGCGCGGGCGAAGGCAAGTCGGACGACATCGCGGCCAAGGTGCGCGCCGAGGGCGGTATTGCCGACGCGCAGGCGATGGGCGACACGCAGGGCGCGGTGAAGTGGCTGCGTTCCCAATCCTATGTGAACGGCAAGGTCGCCATGTTCGGCTCATGCTCGGCAGGCCGCCAGACCTTTCTCTACGCGTGCCAGCATAAGGATATCGACTGCGCGGTCGAGCTGTGGGGGGGGCGCGTGGTGATGGCCAAGGAAGACTTGAATCCCAAAATGCCGGTTGCCCCCGTCGATCTTACCAGCGGCTTGTCGTGCCCGCTGCTGGGCCTTTTTGGCAACGACGACAAGGCGCCTACGCCGGAGCAGGTGAATCAGCATGAAGCCGAGCTCAAAAAACACGGCAAGAACTATGACTTCCATCGCTACGACGGTGCGGGCCACGGCTTCTTCTACTATGACCGGCCGATGTATCGCGTGGAGCAGGCGCTGGACGGCTGGAAGAAGGTGTATGCGTTCTTCGAGAAACATCTCTCGAAGTAGCGATGTGCACATCCATCCTTGAGATCGTCAAGACCGATGGCATGGGCAAGGGCGGGGAAGGATGGATAGATCTCACGCACGCGGTGGTATCCTACGACCATCCGCACCATGCCCTGTTTGAAGACGCCATTACGCTGGACTTCGTGAACACGGCCCTGGGGCCGGGTTCACGCATTGCGATAGAGATATCGCTGGAAGCGGCAAAGGATTTCTCCGCCGCGCTCCAGCGCGCAATCGCGCAGGCGGAGTACGGCGGGCGAGGCGGTTACGACGCAGTTACTGAACGTGGCGGAAGTCAGGGGGCGTAGCTCGGGACGTGATGTCCCGCATGCCATGATACATCGCTAACACACGGCGCCTCCGCCTGACAGTCCTGCCCTGGATCAGCAACACCGATGGCTTGACCGTTGACTGCTAAAAGCGGCCCTCATCAATCGGCAGGCCTAATTCTATTTCTAATTCAATAAAGCAGTAACTATCCAGTCCCATGCGACGATGGATTTCACCCGAGGCATGTCGTTTTCCAGCGCCCGCAGTCCCACCTCAAGCTGATCTTCGAGTGCATCCATGGATTTGAAGGCCTTGTTGTGGAAGAACTTCTCCCGCAGTTCGTCCCACAGATGCTCGACCGGATTGAGTTCCGGCGCGTACGGCGGCAAGCTGAGCAGTTTCATATTGTGCGGAGGCTTGAGCGCAGCACCGGTATGCCAGCCCGCCCCATCCAGCACCATGATGATGCTGCGCTGCGGATGGCGCGCCCCAACCTCATCGAGAAATATTTGCATACAAGCGGTGTTGACGTGCGGCAGGATCAGCGAATCGAGTTCGCCGCTGAGCACATCGACTGCGCCATAGGCATAGGTGTATTCATGGGTCAGCATGGCCCGGCATAGCGGGCGTATCGGCCGGGGCGCCCAGCAGCGTCGCACGTCGTTGATGCGCCCAAAGCGCGCCTCGTCTTGAAACATCAGCTTGAGCGCACGCGCCTTCGGCTCTTGGAAGATGATTCCGGTGAGTGTTTCGGGGAGTTTTTTTTCCACACCTCCTGCGCTACCGGATCACTCTGCGGGTGGCGCTTGTCCGGCGCGAGCTTGCGCCAGCCATGCCGGTGCAGCAGGTTGTATACCGAGGACAGGGCGATGCGACGGCTAAGCGCGGCCTCCAGTTCGGCCTTGATCTGCGGCACCACCAAGATGCCGCCGTCGCGGGCACGCTCCAGAAACGGCGCCAAGACCTCAGCCTCGCGCTCGATGCTCAGGTTCTGCCGCCGCCGTCCGCCCGGGCGCTGGCGTTGTCCGTCCCCGACCGTCTCGCCAGCCAGAAACCGGTTGCGCAGTCGGCAGGTCCAACCCACCGATTGCCCGATCACGCGCGCCGTCTGCTCCAGACTCAGTCCATAGGCCAGCGGCAAAACCACCGCCTGCGCCTGCCTCAGTTCGTCAATCGTTCGCGCACGCAGAATCATCTCCTGCGCCATGTCCAATACTTCCGCACCACGTGCCGGTCTGGCCATCGCACACCCCATGGGGTTGATGAGAAGCCATTATTATGTCACTAATGATATAGAAATGGAATCACACACCTTGAATCGGATTCGGTGGATGTTAATGACCCACGCTGAGGCGCCGTCGCGGTACGCATCGTACAACCAGTGGTACTGGGGTGGTTCATGCAGGC
>JANLTJ010000187.1:0-3453 GCA_031362885.1 Betaproteobacteria bacterium | reverse complement strand
TGAACAACAAGATCCGCGTCATTCAGCGCCGAGCCTACGGCCTGCGCGACGAGGAATACCTGCGGCTGAAAGTTCTCACTTGCATGCTCCCGAAACTCTAAAAACCCTCAAAATCACCCACTCGATTCCGTGAAGACCCTGTTATGAAAACCCGTTGCTCGCAGGGACGCAAAGGGGAAAATCGTTGTTTGCCCGCGCTGTCGGCGACCTTGTTGGCTGCCCCCCCTCCCCCTGGGAGAGGGCAGGGGTGAGGGAATTGAGCGGCCGGATGTCATCAATTACGAAACGCTCAATAGGCGCGGATCCGTTCCCAAGGTTCAAGAGTTAAGGCGGGCACGGCGGACCGCCGCGTTGGTAGAATGCAGCCCTTATTACATTCCCAGGAGTCGCAATGATGCCTAGTACCGCCAGACTGATTTATGCCCTCGTCACGGCTATGCTCGCGCTCAGCGCCTGTAAGACCACGGACCCCTACACCGGAGAAGAGAAGTACAGTTCCACGACCAAGGCCGCCGCGATCGGAGCGGCGGCCGGGGCGGTGGTCGGCGCCCTGAGCGGGGACGATGCGCGCGAACGTCGCAAACGCGCGATGATTGGTGCTGGCGTGGGCGTGCTGGCTGGCGGCGCGATCGGCGCCTACATGGACAGCCAGGAAGCCGAGTTGCGCAGGCAAATGAAGGACAGCGGTGTGACCGTGACCCGCAGTGGCGACAATATTACGCTGAACATGCCCAGCAGTATTACGTTCAGCACTGGCAGTGCCAACCTGAACAATTCCTTTTTCAAGGTGTTCGATGGCGTGGTTTTAGTGCTCAAGAAATACGAGAAAACCATCATCGAAGTCGATGGTCATACCGACAGTGTCGGCAAGCCCGAGTACAACCAGAAACTCTCCGAGCAACGAGCCACGGCGGTTGTCGACTATCTGGCAAGCAAGGGCATCAAACGCGAGCGCATCATCACCATCGGGGCCGGGGAAAATCATCCGGTTGCAGACAACGCAACGGAAGCAGGGCGCGCATCGAACCGGCGCGTCGAACTGACGTTGCTGCCGCTCAAGGAATAATCAGGACCATTACCGGAGGAATTGCGTCATGAGTAGCGTCGTGGAAGCAAAACGGCCGCTTGAGAACAGCGTCGCGGTGTACCAGAACCTGATCGGCGGCAGATGGCAAGCGGCCTCGGACGGGCGCACGGTGGATATGGTCAGTCCGAGTGATGGCCATGTGTTCGCCCGGATTGCCCGGGGAACGAAAGCCGATGTCGATGCGGCGGTCAAGGCGGCTCGTCATGCTTTTGAAGAAGGCGCGTGGAGCAAGTTGACCGCCGTGGAGCGCGGCCGGCTGCTTTCGAAGCTGGGTGAAAAAATTCTCGTCCACCAGGAGGAGCTGGCGTTGCTCGAAGCGCGCGACTGCGGCAAGCCGATGAAACAGGCGCGCGCCGACATCGTCGCGGCGGCCCGTTACTTTGAATTTTATGGCGCCGCGGCGGACAAATTGCACGGGGAAACCATCCCTTTTCTCGATGGCTACCTGGTGACTATCCTGCGCGAACCCAAGGGCGTAACCGGCCATATCATTCCGTGGAATTACCCGGCGCAGATGTTCGGCCGCAGCCTGGCTCCGGCGCTGGCGGCGGGCAACGCCTGTGTCATCAAACCGGCGGAAGACGCCTGCGTGACCCCGGTGCGGATCGCGCAGTTGGCGCATGAAATCGGTTTCCCGCCCGGGGCCTTCAACATGGTCACCGGTATCGGTGAAGAAGCCGGTGCCGCGCTGGCATCTCATCCCGGCATCGACTTCATCTCCTTCACCGGATCTCCCGAAGTCGGCACCCTGGTGCAGAAAGCGGCAGCGGAGAATCACATCGGCTGTACGCTGGAACTCGGCGGCAAGTCGCCGCAGATCATTTTCGAGGATGCCGATTTTGACGCCGCCGTGCCAGTGGTGGTCAATGCGATCGTCCAGAACGGCGGGCAGACCTGTTCCGCCGGCAGCCGGGTGCTGGTGCAGAAGTCCATCTACGACAAATTTGTTGCTCAACTGGCCACGCGCTTCAAGCAACTGCAGGTCGGCAGCCACAGCATGGACCTCGACTGCGGTCCGATGATCTCCGGCAACCAGAAGCAGCGCGTGCTCGGATTCATCGATCGGGCAAAAAAAGAAGGCGTGGCGGTGATTGCCGAGGCCCGGATCGCTGATGGTGTTCCGGCGGGCGGCTACTACGTGGCGCCGGTGCTGTTCGGCCCGGTGCCACGCACCAATAGTCTGGCTTGCGACGAGGTGTTCGGTCCGGTGTTATCCGTTATCCCGTTCGAGGACGAGGCCGACGCGATCCGCCTCGCCAATGCCACCGAGTTCGGTCTGGTGGCCGGTGTCTGGACCCGCGATGGCGCGCGCCAGATACGGGTGGCGAAAAAAATGCGCTGCGGTCAGGTTTACGTGAATGGTTACGGCGCTGGTGGCGGCATTGAACTCCCATTCGGTGGCGTGAAGAAAAGCGGGCATGGGCGCGAAAAAGGTCTGGAAGTGCTGCGCGAGTTTACGCAGACCAAGACCATCGTGTTCAAGCACGGCTGATGATTCGGCCATTTGCGGGCCTGCGTCCGGCGCCGGGCCGTGCGCAACAGGTCGCGGCTCCGCCTTACGACGTGCTCTCCACCGACGAAGCGCGCACCCGTGCCGCAGGCAAACCCTGGAGCTTTCTGCATATCTCCAAACCGGAGATCGATCTTGCACCCGGCACCGATCCCTGCGCGCCGCAGGTGTATGCGAAAGCTGCGGAAAACTTGCAGCGCATGCTCGCGCAAGGCATTCTCGAACGCGACCACGAGCCATGCTATTACACCTACCGTCTGATCATGAACGGCCACGCGCAGACTGGCCTGGTGGTGGCGGCCGCGGTGGCCGATTACGACAGCAACCGCATCCGCAAACACGAGTTCACCCGGCCAGACAAGGAAGACGACCGCGTGCGCCAGATCGAAGCATTGAACGCGCAGACCGGCCCGGTGCTGCTGGCTTATCCGTCCGCGCCGCAAGTCGATGCATTGCTGGCGCAGGCGATGCGTGGCGAGCCGGTTGCGGATGTGGTGGCCGACACCGGCATACGCCATACGCTCTGGAAAATTCGGGACCGCGCCGCCATCGTCAGCCTGACGCAGGCTTTTGACGACATGCCGGCGCTCTATATCGCCGATGGCCATCACCGCTCCGCCGCCGCGTCACGTGTGGCGGCCACACGCCGCATTGCCAATGCCAACCACACCGGTGTCGAGAGCTATAATTTTTTCCTGGCGGTGGCTTTTGCGCACCACCAGATGCGCATTCTTCCCTACAACCGCGTCGTGCGCGATCTGCACGGGTTGAGTGTCGCGGAGTTGTTGTCCAGGCTCGGTCAACATTTCGCAGTGCACCCGGCGCCCGGCGCCATGAAACCAGCCAAACCGGGTGA
>JANLTJ010000174.1:0-4864 GCA_031362885.1 Betaproteobacteria bacterium | reverse complement strand
TCATCGGTGAAGAAAACCTGCTCGCGACGATTGCCCCGCTGGGTGATGTGATGGGGGACTTGGGCGCAAACGCTGCGGGCTAGCCGGGGCATGGGAAGAATCTACCACGGGATGCGAACAAAGGGTAGCGTCCCCTTTTACCCTTTTACCGCCCTTTTACCGGCCAATCTTTTGGCAAGTCATCGTCGATTGCGGGCATCGCCTATCTCCTTACTCGACACGGAACGTGGCTTAGGGCTTAACTAGAAGTGGCAATCCCATTGACGGAAAATATCCCGTCAAATTGACGAATAAACTGGCGGCGCACGTGATAACTACTAATAAAGGGGACGCTTTAGGTTCGTAATAGCAGCTCACGGATTCAAACTTTCCGCTCGAAGCCAATTCTTAGATGCCCACCCTCTCTATCTGCAGGAGGGGCGCCGGATGGCCTGTGCATGGCATCCCACACGAACACCAGGGCAGCAGAACGGCCGCTGACCAGTATTTTCTTGGTTACGTACTTGGCCTGGAAATTCTTGAACTCCCAGGCGACATAGTCCTCGAATTCCTTCTTCCCCTGCTGATCCGACACCAGGCTGTGCCGGCGCACGTTGTCGGTGAAATATCTCACCCACCCCGCCGGATCGTTTGCCTCCATGGCCTGGTTATATTCGTCTATCGTCTGAACTAGGCTCCACCTGCATTTCCACGGCCCCGGCGGCGAACGCGGGAGGCGGCAGACCTGCCCCGAGACCAAGAAAAGAGACTGACAGTCGCACAACAATTCCAACGAACCTGCTTATGGGATTCTCCTGTTCCTGTGCGTCCGGCTGATATTCATTCGCCCGGCCATTCTAATCCCGGTCAGTTTAGCGGCCAACACGCGCGTCTTAGCGCTGTATCGTCAGCACGGTAAAGCCCTCGCCGATCAACTCACGGTTGATCGCGCCTTTCAGTCCCGCATCGCGCAGCAGTTTTTCCTGCTCTTCCCGTGTCGGAATCACGTTGCCCCAGATTAGCTCCTCAAAACCGGTCTGCAACGGAAAGCGGAATTCAGGACGGCGCGCTTCTTCCAGCGTGCTCGGGTAAGTTTCGTCGATGATGACCATCCAGCCACCGGCCTTGAGCGTGCGGGCGGCAGCGGCGACGACGGCGGGACGAAAATCCGGCGCGATCTCGTGCAGCACTTCGATCATTACAACAGCGTCGAATGTATTCGCGGCATCGTCCACTTTTTCCTTGTGTATGGAAACACGGCCAGCCAGCCCGGCCTGCTGCACTTTATCGCGCGCTTTGGCGAGGCTCTCATCGTCGATATCGACGCCCGCCAACCGTGCCCCGGGGAAAGTCTTCGCCGCCTGCAACAGGAAATTTCCGGTGCCGCAGCCGATTTCTAGAATTGCACCGCCGGCGGCAAATCGTTCCGCGAGACCGGCAAGTGCGGGCAGGATTTTTTTCGCGGTAACAACTTGCAGGCCCTGCGTCGATTCGGCAACCGCCTGGTTGAAGTGATCGCCGCGCCCCTGAAACGGTTTGGCCTTGCCGGTCTTGAAGGCGTCACGGCAGCGCAGAAAATCTTCCGCCGCCACTTCGGTTCCCAGTCGAACGTAACCGCCGAGATAACGCGGATGCGTGGGCGTGGCGAGAATCGCTTCGAAATGTGGCGCCAGACGATATTTTCCCTGCGCATCGGCGTCGAGAATTTCCAGCCCGTACGCCGTCTTGCACCAGACCTCGACATAAGGGGTATGTAATCCGAGCTGGCCCGCCAGTTCCGCGCCGGTGAGTCCCGCCGCCTGCGCCAGCGCACGAAACAATCCCAGATGCACTCCAAGGTCGATCAGGTAAATGGTATTGAATCCGCGCCGCCATTCAAAAATGCGCGCGACTTGCGCATCGGCGGTCATCTCTCCGGCTGCTGCAGCCATTAGCTCTGCTCCTAGTCTGATGTGATAAGGGACAAAGTATACTGGTGCGCATTGCAGATCAACGAATCATCTTCATGTACCTCATTGCACGCATGAAAACGCCGAAAACCCTCGCTGCACTGATTTTGATGTTTGTCGTTACCTCGACCGTGGCGACAGCCGCCTCGCTGATCGAAATCGATCAGCCTGCACCAGCGCTAAAAGGCAAACTGCTATCCGGGCAAGCCTTCGATTTGACGCAACTACGCGGCAAGGTGGTACTGGTCAATTTCTACTCCAGCTATTGCAGCTTCTGCGCCTACGAGATCGGCAATCTGGAAACCTTCTACGAACAACATCACAGCGAGGGCTTCGAGGTCATTGTTGTCGGCACCGATAGCCTGGAAGACCGTCATCGCGTCGAGCGCATGCTCGGCATCTACAATCTGCCCGGGGTCATGGCCGACGAACTCGAACAAAGCGGATTCGAGCGCAAGTATCCGACACCGACCGCTTTCGTCATCGATCGCGAAGGCATCCTGCGCAGCCGCACGCGCGGCTCGAAACAACCGTATTTCTTCGCCGAGAAAGTGCTGCCGCTGCTGCGCGCACAGTAACCCTATGCCTGGCACGCCGCCCTTCGACAATGTTCGGATTGCGGACTGACTGGGGCCTTACGAAGAAATGACCGGCCTCTTGCGCGATGTTCGCCCGCAAGTAGTATAGTTTGCGAGCAGCCCTTTCGGGCTTCGATGACAAACCGATACGGAGGAATCAATGAAACGAATCGTGTTGGGTGTGGCGTTATTGATCTGGTCCGTCACCGCTTGGAGCGCTGAACCTTGCTGCTCTGTGGTCGCCATCGACGCCAGGACCGGCGTAGTCAGCGTCAAGGACGTAAAAACCGGCAAGCTGCTTCAGTACAAGGCAGAGCCGGTGGGAGTCAAGGTGCTGAAGGTCGGCGACAAGGTCGATCTGGTCGGCAGCCAGCTTCGCACTGCGGCCGGCGCGGCGATCGCGGGCCGGGTGCAGCCTTAGACAAGCGGGCCGAACCGCCCTGTCGATTGAATATCCCGTCTGTCGATGAATATGGATGATCAGATTCTTCCCGCCCACTGACGCTCCGTGACCTATTTCCGCTGCGCCCGAAGCGTCACTGAACTGGCTAAGGCCTGGAACCGGACGGGACCCTATCGCTGGGAAATCGGCGATAGTTACGACAGGGGCGACTACCTCCGCGCCATGGCCGGCGGCAACAAGGTGCGGGTCTATCACGACCCGCCGCTCTACGAGATCGACGTCCTGACTCCGGTCGGCACCTCGAAGGAGCAGGAACTCGCGGAGCGCCTCGCTCTCGACGATGTCTTCCGGAAGGTGCTGTTCCCGCCGGTTGGCGCCACCGAGGCATAGAGCCCCCAAGGCTCGCGCGTGAACGGTCGGGCGATTTCTGCAAGCTTTACTTGCCGGCGAGGCTCCCGGCGATTTCGCCAAGCTTCGCGTGCACGCCCGCCTCAACTCGCAGGTAGGAAACGACATGGCCACGCAGTACGTCGAAAACCCGGATGGCGTGATCGAAGTCCTTGAGGGCATCCTGGAGTTGCGATTTGGTGACCGAGACTTCTTGTCCCGGTAGATTAGCAGCGTAGGCCGGTGAGAAAAATGGGAAAGCCGTGGCCAGAAAATCCATCGCGCCTCGCGAAGGCGCGCCTTTGAGACGGTCCAGCGCACGCTGAAGCGCCGCCCGGTAATCGAGCGCCTCGCTGGTTATCGGATCGCGATACAGATAACCATTGCTCTCCCAGGCTTCGATCTGCGCCTTGGCCTCGTCCAGCAATTTTTCGTCTGCCGCCGCCTTGCGCGAGGCCTCCAGGCACGCGGGCGCCTGCTTCAGCGCCGCCTCCAGTTCGGCCAACGCTTTTTCCAGCAGACGCTGGCCTTCCTCGGCTGCCTTCTTCGACTCTTTCTGGTATTTGTCGTAGCGCCCGGAAATGTCAAAGGCACGGTACACGCCTTCCACCAGCACGACGTAGTTGCCGAGATTCATGCCTTTGGCCGCGGCCCCAGACGCATTGGGGGCATACTCCGCCAGTTTCGCCGCCCATTTGGATCTTTCTTTCTGCATGTACCACTTAGATTGCTCCAAGTGCCATTTCACCGCCGGGCTCACGCTGTCCCAGCCCTTGTCGAGCGCCCGGTCGGATGCCGCTTCCCAGCCGTAGCGCTTCGCTTCGATGTCGAGAAATTCGAGCACTTCGCGCTTTGCATCGAGGTTGAGCTCACCGCTGTGACGCAGCAACTCCAGGCCGATTTCTTTCTTGCGCTGGTATTCCGCCATGTAACGGTCAGCCAGCGCCTTGTCGCACGCGGGGGCGCAGTGCGGCGCAGTTTTTTGAGACTCGTACTGACAGCACTCATTCTTCAGGGTCTTGGCATCAAGAAGACCCCGTCCGCCAAAAACCTCACATTGGCCTTCGGTCAGCGCATATACACCACTTGGCAGCATCCCGAAAAAAATGGTCGCTGTAAGGCACGTCAGAGTAAACACAGCTCGCATCATCTGGATATCCTCCTGGCCTAGCCATCAGGGAGCAACAAGCCGACGTTTCCCAGACGCACACTGGGCGCTAATAGATAGCCGTTTGTTGGTTCTTGTCTCCTCATCGCACTGCGGTCGGCGTTGGCCCTCAGCGCTAGTCTTTGAGGTCTTTAATCATGGTCCTGATGCGCTCCGCATCCTTGGCACTGGGAGCCAGTTTGAGGTACTTCTCGAGCGCCTCAATGGCCTTGGCGGAATCGCCTTTTTGGTAATGAGCCAATCCCAGATCGCGGTAGGGGTCGAGTAGCTTGTCGTCGGCGGCAATCGCCATGCGAAACTGGGCGATCGCGCGATCGGAGTCAGCCGCATCCATCGCGATCTTGCCGAGAAAATAACGCGCAGTGGCATCTTCGCGTGCCTTTAGCGCTTTCTCGAACAG
>JANLTJ010000171.1:0-2447 GCA_031362885.1 Betaproteobacteria bacterium | reverse complement strand
TGCGAAATCCGCTTCGCTGTACAAACGCAGACACACGCCATTCATCACCCGCCCGCAGCGTCCGGCGCGCTGGTTGGCCGAGGCGCGGGAAATTTTCTCGATCTGCAGAAGCTCGACCTTGTTGCGGTAGCTGTAGCGATTCACGCGCGCGAGGCCCGAGTCCACCACATAGCGGATGCCCGGCACGGTGAGCGAAGTCTCGGCGACATTGGTGGCCAGCACGATGCGCCGTGCGCCACCAGAGGAAAAAATACGCTCCTGCTCCTGCGCCGACAGGCGCGCAAACAGCGGCAGAATTTCGACCCCGGCGGGATGGTGTTTGCGCAGCGCCTCCGCCGCTTCGCGGATTTCGCGCTCGCCGGGCAGGATTACCAGCACGTCGCCGGTTGAGGTGCGGGAGGTCAGTTCATCGACCGCGCTGACAATGGCTTGCGGCAGATCGATTTCGTGCTCGTCCTCGTCTTCCTCATCGAAGGGCCGGTACAGCACCTCAACCGGATAGAGCCGCCCCGAGACTTCGATGACCGGCGCGTTGCCAAAATGCGCCGAGAACTTCTGTGCGTCGATCGTGGCCGAAGTGATGATCAGTTTCAGATCGGGACGCCTGGGCAGCAGCTGGCGGATATAGCCCAGCAGAAAATCGATGTTCAAACTGCGCTCATGTGCCTCGTCGATGATCAGCGTGTCGTACTGCGACAGCCCGCGGTCTCCCTGGGTTTCGGCCAACAAGATTCCATCGGTCATGAGCTTGATGTAGCTGTCCGGGCTGGTCTTGTCGGTGAAGCGCACCTGATAGCCGACCGCATCGCCCAGACTGGTGCGCAGCTCGGACGCCACCCGCGCGGCCACCGAGCGCGCGGCAATGCGCCGCGGCTGGGTATGCCCGATCATGCCCTGCACGCCGCGGCCCATGTCGAGACACAGCTTGGGCAACTGCGTGGTCTTGCCCGACCCGGTTTCGCCGCAGATGATGACGACTTGATTGGCCTCGATGGCGGCGCGGATGTCGGCGCGCCGAGCACTGACCGGCAGTTCCTCGGGATAAGTCACCGATGGCAGATTCTGGCGGCGCTGCGTGGCACGCTCCGCCGAGCGCAAGGCATCGTCGAGCGCCTTGCGATACTCGGTCGAGACATCTTTTCCCGCGCGCGCGGATTCCTCGATGCGGCGCAGCCGCCCGCGCAAAGAGCCGCGCTCGCGCAGCATGCCGCGCTCGATGGCCTCACGCAGCGCGCGCAAGCCTTCCTTCTTGGTTGGAACGGGAGGGGAAACTTCGGAAGAACTCATCGGGGATTGCGATAGAGCCGTGGCAAACCGGCGGCGAGAGCCGCAATTTTAGACGACTTGCGCATCGGGGCCATAAACAAAACCGCCCGCAGGCGGTTCGTCACATCAAACCTTACTACTCTTTCTCGAACCCTTGACTCGTAAACTTGAGCGTGCGGCTGTTTTCGGTGACGGTCCGTACCACGTTATCGGGAGTGCCGTCCGGAATTTCAGCCTCTATTTCCAGAGTCACTCTTACCTTTGATCCCACTAGGCCGACAAGATGCGCGATCACTTCGTCCGCAATGCGTCCCGCGTCGCGACCCACACGCGTCGGGTCGAGGATAACGCCGCCGTGGAATCGCTTAGGTTGCGCCGGAGCGGGTGCGGACGCTTCACCAGATACCGCATCCGGTCCCAGTGCGCCGCCGGTGGTTGGCCCCGCAGTCAATCCCTCTTCGGTCGTCTTCACTCGTTCAGCGTCCATCTGCTTGCGCGCAACCTCCGGCTTCACCAGCAGCCCGGCGCTCTCGGCGGCAATCGACGCCATCTGTCCACCGCGCAGCCCCGGATACCGTGCCGCGCCTTCGTCGTAGCTTTCCGCGTACGCGAATGTATCGGACTGCCAGGTCAGCAGCGAAATGCCATCGCGTATTGCCCTCACCAATACCTCGGACCCGGCGAGGCGCGGGAGGTACAGATAGCGCGCAAAGTCCTCCACGAGTTGCTTCACCGCCACGTGATCGCCGCGCCACAGCGGCACCTCATCCAGCCGCATGCGCAGAATCGTTGAGCCGAGCGAGGTAATCAGCGACTCGTCGCTACGGAGTCTTTTACTCGCCCGCACCGCAAGCGCGTCACTGCCGGATAGGCGATTTGCCTGCCAGGTGATGGGAGAATCCGGTTTGGTTTGCTCCGGTACCAGAATCCACTGGTATGCCTCGGGCAGTCGTGCCGTCACCGCGCCGTCCGCGGCCTGCTTTTGGGTCTCGGCCTGCCGCACCTGGTGAGGGTCCAGGTTGAGCGCATCCTTCTCCGTCAGAATAGATTCCCATGCAAGGAACCGGCGCAGGGCCTCATACAGGTCTTGCAGGCGCATCTTGTCTGCCGCGAGGAAGACCAGCGTATTGCGATAAAGGCGCGGCGTGTTACCGCGCGACTCAAGAATCGCCTTCGCCGCA
>JANLTJ010000157.1:0-12704 GCA_031362885.1 Betaproteobacteria bacterium | reverse complement strand
GGGCCAATTGATCGAACAGCAGTTCAAACAGGCCGCCTGAGGGGTCCGCCAGAGCGCCGCGGAGGTCGGCAAACCGGCCTCTGCAAAAAGCGGACAATTCATTTGCTACAAAACCGGACATTTCTATTTACTTCCGACACTTATTTTTGGCAGTCCGTTTTTCCAAACCGGCGGTACGCGGCCCTGCGATGGTTCGCGTATCCAGATACCATCCCCGAACCGGGTCCTGTCCAGCTTATTTCGGCGCGGGATTACCGGAGTTATGGCCCCCGATTATGCGTATATCGCGCTGAGGAAAAGGAAACTCAATGCGGTTGGCGCTGAATCCTGCGTGCAATGCCAGATTCAGTTCAGACTTCAGTTCAATCAGCCCGCGCTCTGCATCGGCAATCCATGCCATTAACTCAAGATTGATCCCGTTGTCCGCGAAAGCCGTCAGAACTGCTCCGGGAGCCGGGTCTTTCAGCACGCGTGGATGTGAATATGCGGCTTCCAACATCAATTTCAAGGCATTTTCCAGGCTGCTGGAATAACTGATCTGCACCGGAATGCGCACCAGCACGCGGCGATTGGAATACGAATGATTGATCACGGTCGAGGTGATCACGGTTTCGTTTGGCACAATAGCTTCAGTGCCATCCAGGCCGCGCACGACGATGCAGCGGGCAGTAAGTTTGGTCACTTCGCCGTAATAGTTGTCGACCGTGACCAGATCGCCGGGGCTGACGGTGCGATCCAGCAGGATGATGAAGCCGCTGAAATAATTGGCAATGACTTTCTGCATGCCGAAGCCAATGCCCACCCCAATCGCGCCGCCGAATACGGACAACACGGTGATGTCGATGCCGACGATGGGCAAAGCGACGAGTACCGCCATGACTACCAATACACTGCGCAAAATTTTGGTCAACGCGAAGCGCAGATTGAGCTCTACATCCTGCAAACCCATGATGCGCGCTTCCAGCATGCGACCCAGCCAGAGCGCCGTCAGAACGGTCAGTACCACGGTCAAAACCGCAGTAAGGATCATGGCCAGCGATATGCGTTGCCCGCCGGCGCTAAACCCGGTGTCTTCCAAAAACTGCCCTGCAGCGGGTAGCAAGCCGACGATATGGAGCGCCATCCCAAGCCATACCAACCAGGTGACGGCGGCCTCCCAGGAGCGTAAATATCCACCGGGCGGCAGGGTCTGGCGCAACAGATAAAGAACGCCGCGGACAATCACCATTGCCAGCAGCAGCGGTACGGCAAGACTGAGCAGATGCACCGACTGGTAATGGGACAGCGCCCAGCGCCCGGCCAGCACCAGGAGCAGCGCGCTCGCCGCAAACAACTCATGGCTGATGCCGCCGATACCGATCTTCATGGCGTCAGCGGTAATGGCAGCAACGCTCGCCGTCAGTCGGAGGCGTAAATGACGCGATATCTGCCATGCGAGCAAAAATCCAGCTGCCAGAACAGCGATTTGCCACGGTATCGCGCCGCGTTGCCAGTCGTCGAGCAAAGTGGTCAGCAAATATTCAACTTCAGAGCGGATTTTCATGAGATCTCCCGGCGAGCGTCATGTTAGTTCGGCACGTCCCGCACAAAAGCAATCGCGTGCCGGCGGTGCTCTTGCCAGTTATCAAAGTAGGCCCGGACAAGATCAAGGTTATCGCGCAACACCAGCACGTTTTCAGAGTTTCGATACTGTGCGGCAAAGGTGAAATTGAAGCTGCCGGTAATCACCGCCGGACGTTTTCCATGGGCATCAACAATCATGACTTTGTTGTGAGCCGCTGCATGCTCGGCGTCAGCTAATACCGCAAGTCCGCCATCAACCAGACGTTGCATCGCTTTCGAATCGAGCGAGTTGGTTTGCTCCCGATCGGCGATCACCTGCACATCAACGCCGCGCTCATGAGCGCGCACCAGCGCCTCGGCAATTTCGCGATGGGCAAAGCTGAAAGTCTGAACCAGAACCTGCGTTCTGGCGGTGTCGATTGTGCGTACGATCAAGCCTGCCGCATCGTCGCCTGGGGTGAAAGCAAATTCGATGGTGCCGGTCGCGGCGACGACCTTTGAGGGTTCAAAGGCGCAAACAGTTGCCGCCAGCGCCATTGCGGAGGCCATAAGCGCGAGACTGGTTTTCTTCATGCGCTCAAGCCACTCTTTGCAGGACACATGCAAAAAAAGCATCGGTGCCATGCGTCTGCGGGTTGAGATCCAGAAAAGTGCCGCTCTCGAGCGCGATCCGATTTTCGTCCAGTACTTTGCCGCAATTGATTGGCTGAAAATTGGGGTGATCGGCGAGAAAGCGCTCGACGACTTGTCGATTTTCCCGCGCAAGCACGCTGCAAGTCGCATAGACGAGACGTCCTGCGGGCTTGAGCAGGCGGGCTGCCGAAGCCAGAATGGAGAATTGTTTTGCCGCCAGTTCCTCTACCGCATGGGGAGACTGGCGCCACTTAATGTCCGGATTGCGCCGCAAGGTACCCAGTCCGCTGCAAGGCGCATCCACCAGCACACGGTCAATTTTGCCCGTCAGGCGTTTTAGCTTGATGTCGTTCTCGCTGGCAATCAATTGTGGATGAACATTTGACAAGCGCGAGCGCTTGAGTCTTGGGGCAAGATTCTTAAGACGCTTGTCGGAAACATCGAACGCATAGAGCCTGCCGGTAGACTGCATCATTGCACCCATGAGCAAGGTCTTGCCGCCCGCGCCCGCGCAGAAATCCACGACCATTTCACGCCGTTTCGGCGCGACAAGATAGCCTAACAATTGACTGCCTTCATCCTGTACTTCGACCGCGCCGGAGGTGAACAGAGGATGGCGATTGATGGCAGGCTTGCCGAGGACACGGATTCCAACCGGGGAAAAATGTGTCGCAGCGGCATCAAAGCCGCTTGCACGCAAGTCGCTCAGCACCTGCTCGCGGTTTGCCATCAGGGTATTGACCCGCAGGTCGAGCGGCGCAGTCCTGAGCATGGCTCTGCCAAAGGCAACGGCGTCGGGCTCGGACGATTCCGCGACCAGGCGATCGTAAAGCCAGTCGGGAAGACTCAGCCTTACGGCCGGTGGGAATGCATCAATGTTCGAGGACTTCAGTTCAAGCATCCACGCGCGATCCGCGCCTTTGATGAATGGTTCAAGCTGTCCGGTGCCGTAGCCTTGCAACTTGCTCAGGGCACCGAAGACCAAATTTCGCGCATTCGGCAAGCGGACGATTTGTTCAAGCAGACGTTTATTCCGTAAAACACAGAACACGGTTTCGGCAATGAATGCGCGATCGCGTTGACCCAGTTCCCTGTGCGCGCTGAAATAATTGCGCAAAACCGCGTCGGCCGGATGGGCCATTGGCATGGACAGTTCAACCGCGGCGGTGGCGCCTTGCATCATTGCCGCGGTCAATTGCATTTACGGGTACGAGAGTGCCGTAACGTTCGAGTCCAGCACGGTGCCATCCTTTTCAACGAATCGAATGCGCACCGGCAGGTGGTGGTGGGCTACAGCGAGCCAAACTTCGAATCCGCGTTTGTCGTCGGCCGCCCTTACTTTCCGGATGTGAATCGTTTCCAGGTCACCCAGCGGAGTCTTCTTGATGAGCTCCTTGCCGACGATTTGATACTTGTAGTCGGATAGTTTGCGTCCGTCCGTGAGTTGAATGGCCAGACTATCCGCATGCAACGGCTTGAACGCAAACGCGTACGCGAAACTGGTTTGGTCGAACGTATTGTCCGGCAGCGCAAGCGTCTGCACATCGGTGCCATCGGTCAGTTTTATCAGTTTCGCGTCCCAGTCGAAATCGGCCGCACGCTTTGGTTTGCGGGTGCGATCCTCTTCGAAATGCAGCGGGCGCAAGCCATCCTTGGTTACCAGGCCGCGACTCTCGCGACGGATGTTCGCTTTGTAGAAGAACGCAGCAATTCCAACCGTCTTTGATTCGCTGATGATTGAATAGCGCTTGCTGTCGTGTTCCAGCACGTCGCGCCCCTTGCCCAGAGTCAGTGCGCCGGAGGTCACTGCAAAATCCATCTGCACGCGCGGTGGCGGCTCCGCGGCCCACGCAGGGCCGATGGCCATCAAAATCATGAGCAAGACACGGCGGGTCATTTTTGCGAAGGGGAGATCATGGCTCCCGAGGCCTGGTATTGGGCGTGTAGACTGACGCGGTCGCCTTGAATGGTGAGTTGATCGTTCAGGAACCAGCGAATGGCCTGAGGGTAAATCACGTGCTCTTGCACGAGTACACGATTCGCGAGGCGATGTTCGTCATCGTCCTGGAGCACCGGAACCGCAGCCTGAATGACAATCGGCCCATGGTCCAGTGCGGGCCTGACAAAATGAACTGTGCAGCCATGCAGCTTGACGCCTTCCTCGATGGCTCGCCGGTGCGTATGGAGTCCCGGGAAGGCCGGAAGCAGGGACGGGTGAATATTCACGATGGTGCCGTTGTATCGATCGATAAACTCAGCGGTAAGAATGCGCATGAATCCCGCCAGCACGATCAAATCCGGGCCAAACTCGTCGATCGTATCCGCCAGAGCCTGATCGAAGGCCTTGCGATCCGGATAGTCGCGGTGATTGACCACGCGGGTGCCCACTCCCGCGTGGCGCGCAAATTCCAGCCCCCCGGCTGCGGGATTGTTGCTGATCACGGCGGCAATTTCGGCATTCAGCTTCGCTTCGATTAGCGCCCGCATATTGCTTCCGCGGCCCGAAATCAGGATTACGATACGCTTCATGGTCCCGTTCAGACAACCACGGTCTGGGCTTCGCCTTCACGCCGACTGCGGATACTGCCGATGCGAAAAACGGTTTCTCCTTCGCGTTGGAGTGCTGCGGTGGCGCGTTCGGCCTGGTCGGCCGCGACGATCGCCACTATGCCGATGCCGCAGTTGAACACGCGATGCATCTCGGACTCCCGGATGTTTCCCTGTTCTTGCAGCCAGTCGAACAGCGGCGGTCGCGGCCATGCGCTCTTCTTGAGCTCCGCGCAAACCTTTTCCGGCAGTACCCGAGGCACATTTTCCACCAGCCCGCCACCAGTGATGTGTGCCAGTCCCTTGATGTGGACTTCGCGAAGTACCGCCAGTACCGGTTTGACATAGATGCGTGTCGGTGCAAGCAATGCATCCGCCAACGTGCCGCCGCTGAATTTGGATGACAGGGCAGCGCCTGAAGCATCGACAATTTTACGTATCAGCGAATAGCCGTTGGAGTGCGCGCCACTGCTGGCCAGCCCGAGAACGACGTCTCCCGGTACGATGTCCGAGCCATCAATGATTTTGCTCTTCTCCACTGCGCCGACCGCAAAGCCGGCGAGGTCATACTCTCCGGGTGGATACATGCCGGGCATTTCCGCCGTCTCTCCCCCAATCAACGCGCAGCCGGCCTGCTCGCATCCCGCAGCAATGCCTGAAACGACTTGCGTGGCGGTCGTCACATCAAGCTTGCCGCATGCGAAGTAGTCAAGAAAGAACAGCGGTTCGGCCCCCTGAACCAGTATGTCGTTCACGCTCATCGCCACCAGGTCTATTCCGACCGTGTCATGCCGGTTCAGCTGGAACGCAAGCTTAAGCTTGGTACCCACTCCGTCGGTGCCCGACACCAGCACCGGTTCCTTGTAGCGTTTGGGCACTTCGAACAATGCGCCAAATCCGCCGATGCCGGCAAGGACACCCTCGCGCAGCGTGCGTTTGGCGAAGGGCTTGATATTTTCAACCAGTTGATCGCCGGCATCGATATCGACACCGGCGTCACGATAGGACAGGGAATTTGAAGCGAGGCGATCAGTCATCAGGTTGAGTTGCCGGGTTCTTCGGGATAAAGTAGCGGCCGGATTTCGGCCCGGTCGATCGAATTGCGCGCGGTGCGCGCGAAGCCGTTTGCCTGTCAAGACGCGGCGAATTTTACTCCAAATGCCTACGGTGCTTCCTGTGCGTTTAGCGTGGTATCTGCTTGCGGTGGTCGCTGCCGGGCGGTTGCTTTATGTCATCGCGCCGGTTCTGACTCCTTTTGTGTTTTCCGGCGTTCTGGCCTGTCTCTGCCTGCTTCCGGTTGACTGGACTGCCCGCAAATTGCCGCGTACTACGTCGTGGTGCTGTGGATTGTCGGGATCGAGTAAGCACTGCCTATCGGAATTCGGTCCGGGCTGCTGGTCGGCACGCCGGTCAGTTTTAATCAATTCGATGGGATTCTGGGCCTCGCAGATGTGGGGATCGCCTTTGCCATCGGGCAGATGGTGGAAGGTATGATCCTGACCCCATGGCTGGTTGGAAACCCCATGGGTTTGCATCCCGCTGTGGTTATTCTCGCTCCGCTGATATTCGGCAACTGGTTCGGATACTTCGCAATCTTGATGGCGCTTCCGGCCAGTACCGCCGGGCTGGTGGCGCTGCGCCGGTTGCGCACGCACTATTTCAACAGTGATTTGTACAAATCCTGATGAAGCAATTGGCGCTTATCCTTGCGCCTCCGCCAGCGGCCGCGTTGGACAATTTCTTTCCCGGGCGAAACGCCGAGCTGCTTGATCTGCTCGAAAACATGGTTTCCGGGCGAACCGGCGAACGGTCAGTTTACCTTTGGGGCGAGGCGGGCAGCGGACGCTCGCATCTGCTGCGCGCAACCATTTCCGGTTTGAGCGCCGCCGGGTTGGAATGCCTGCATGTTTCCAAGGGCGATCCGGTACCAGCAATGGTCGGATCATTGCGCGCCGTGGCGGTGGACGATGTTGACAGTCTGGACTCACTCAACCAGCGGGCGTTTTTCAGTCTGTACAATCAGCTTCGCGAGCGCTCCGGTATCGTGCTGGCTGCGGGTAACGCCGCGCCTGCGCAATTGCGGTTGCGCCCGGAACTGGTAACCCGCCTGGGTTGGGGGCTCGTCTATCAGGTCCAGGCGCTCACGGATGAGGAAAAGGCGCTGGCTCTGAAAGTTCATGCACAAGCGCGCTCGTTTGATCTGCCGCACGGCGTGATTGAATATCTGCTGCGCCATCACAGCCGCGATCTGCAATCGCTGATGGGCATTCTCGACGCGCTTGATCGGCTTTCCCTCGAAACCAAGCGGCCGATCACCTTGCCTTTGGTCAAGCAGTTATTGCGTGCGGAAACCGGCCAAGAGCGGCACTAGGCTCTGGGTAAACGGGCAGCTTGCGGAATTTATTGCGCTATACTTCGCGCGCCGTTTGACCGCCTTAATTTCATCTGCTCCACCTCCCGCCACTATGCGCCTCGCCTTGTTCGATCTGGACAACACTCTTCTTGCCGGAGACAGCGACTTTGAATGGGCGCAATTCCTGATCGAGAAAGAGGCGCTTGATCGCGAGATCTACGAAGCGCGCAACCGCCATTTCTACGAAGCCTACAAGGCCGGCACGCTCGATATCCACGAATTTCTGAATTTTCAGTTGAAACCGCTGTCGCGCCATCCGCGCAAGCAGCTGGATTTGTGGCATGCCGAATTCATGGAGCAGAAGATCTTGCCGATTATTACGCAGAAATCGCGCGATTTGATCGCCAGTCATCGTGAAGACGCTCGGGTAGTCATCACCGCCACCAACAGTTTTGTTACCGCCCCGATCGCGCGCGAACTGGGCATCGAAAATCTGATCGCCACCGAACCGGAAGAAGTCAGCGGTGAATTTACCGGTCGAGTCAAAGGCGTGCCGTCGTTCCGGGAGGGCAAGATCGAGCGGCTGAAGGATTGGATGGCCGAGCACGACATCGCATGGTCCTCGGTTGCGCAAATCTGGTTTTACAGCGATTCGTTGAATGACCTGCCATTGCTTTCCATTGTCAGTCATCCGGTGGCTGTTGACCCTGATGAAACGCTCAAGGAACACGCGCTCAAGCATGACTGGCGCGTCATCAGCCTGCGCTAGAGTCGTGCGCTGCGGCTGACAAATTCATGTCGCGTGCCGCTGTAATGAGCGTGTTGTTGCTGCTCGCCGTGACCAGTATCGGCGCCGGGCTTGCCGCCGGCAGTGTACCCATCGCGTTCGGCAAGCTCTATGCCGCGCTGGTCCAGCCGGGCAATGACGCCATTTCCGACATTGTCTGGAAAATTCGCCTGCCGCGTGTCCTGGCGGCGTTTACCTGCGGGTCGCTGCTGGCGCTGGCCGGTGTCCTGATGCAGGTCCTGCTTCGCAATCCGCTTGCGGATCCCTACGTATTCGGGATTTCCGGTGGCGCGGCCCTGGGTGTTATGCTCGGCATGTTGTTCGGCCTGGGGGCGATAGCGCAGTCCGGGTTCGGCCTGGCCGGGGCAATGCTGGCCAGCGTTTTGGTATTTGGACTGGGCCTGCGTGCTGGTAACTGGAATCCCTATCGACTATTGTTAACCGGTGTTGTGGTGGCAGCCGGACTCAATGCGCTGCTGAGTCTGATTTTGGTATTGGCGCCGCAGACCGCAATTAAAGGCATGTTGTACTGGCTCATGGGTGATCTGGGCTATGCCGGCAATGCAATGCCGGCATTCGTCGTATTGTTGGTTCTGGTAGTGGTCGTGTTGCCGTTCGCGCCGGCAATGAACCTGCTGGCGCTGGGAAGAATGAAAGCGCAATCGCTGGGTGTTGCCGTCAGTGGCATCGAATATCTGCTATTCGGGGCTGCCGCCGTTGCCGTGGTGAGCGCAGTACTGATCGGAGGAACTGTTGGATTTGTCGGCCTGATCGTGCCCCATCTGGCACGGCTCATTGGCTTTAAGGATCATCGCTGGCTGATTCCCGGAGCGGTCCTGGTTGGCGGTGGTTTTCTCACCATCGCGGATACTCTGGCCCGCAGCGTCTGGGCCCCGTTGCAGTTTCCCGTTGGGGTGCTCACCGCATTGCTCGGAGTGCCCATCCTCTTGCTTCTTCTGGCTGGCCGGAACAAAGATGCTGCGCATTGAACGCCTGCGAATCGCTTATCCCGGACGCACACTTGTTGACGGCCTGTCGATCGACTTCCGGCCCGGCCAGATATGGGCCATGCTGGGTCGAAATGGCAGCGGCAAGTCCACGCTGTTGCAGGTCCTTGCCGCCTTGCGCCCGCCCGATTCCGGAATGGTATGGCTCAAGGATGCTCCAATCGCGACCCTCCCCAGACGCGCGTTGGCCAGGAGCATCGGTGTCTTGCTGCAGGATGAAAGTCGCGAATTCTGGGGCAGCGTCCGCGACTATGTATTGCTCGGACGCTATCCGCATGCGCGTAGTCCGTTCGGATGGGGTGCGGAGGATGAGGAAGTTGCGGAAAAAGAAATCGCAGCGATGCATCTGGGCGGATTCGGCGGCCGCGCGTTTGTGTCGCTTTCGGGCGGGGAGCGCCAGCGCGCGCGCGCGGCAGCCCTTTTTGCGCAACGCCCAGTCATTTACCTGCTCGACGAACCCTTGCAGCATCTGGATCTGCCGCACCAGATCGCGGTGCTGGAACGCCTCGTGACCGAGGCCCGTGACGGTGGCGGGATTGTGGTCATGGTGCTGCATGATCTTAACTTAGCCGCCCGATATTGCAGCGATTTCCTGCTGTTGTACGGCGACGGGCGTGTTAGCGTCGGTCCTGCCGAGGAGGTCCTGACCGCGAAAAAACTGGGAGAACTGTATGGATTTCCCCTGATACCGGTCGATGCAGGTGGGGAGCGCGTGTTCCTGCCGGGAAAGCAGTCGATAAAGGGGCGGCATGTATAATCCGCCGATTACACTTGCCGCGAATTCCTCAATCTTGATTGATTCAGGCATGAAATTCCCAGCCTTCGAATTCTTCACTACGGAACACCTTGCCATTTAATGATTCGGAAACTGCTTCGCCGGGTGTTCTCCGGGCGACCATCGCCGTCTGCAAATCCGCACATCATCCCGATCAGCAAGCACGGCCTGGCCAAGGACAAGATCAGCGTGAGCGCACGCCGCGTGATCACCGGCCTTCAGGAGAAGGGTTATGCCGCCTATATTGTGGGCGGTGCGGTACGCGACTTGCTGCTCGACCTCAAACCGAAAGACTTCGACGTCGCAACAGACGCTACGCCGGAACAGGTGCGTGGCGTATTCCGGCGCTCGCGCATCATCGGACGGCGTTTTCGCCTGGTACACGTGATGTTTGGCGAGGATACCGTCGAGGTTTCAACGTTTCGCGCTCGACAGGGACTCAACGCCGGGATTGAGCAGGAAGATCAGCGCGCGGACGAACACGGGCGAATTCTGCGCGACAACCTCTTCGGGACCCAGGAAGACGACGCCACCCGGCGCGATTTCACGATCAACGCGCTGTTCTACGACCCGACAACAGAACGGATTCTGGATTTCTGCGATGGTCTCGATGACCTGAAGGCGCGTCGCCTGCGCATCATCGGCGACCCCGATCAGCGCTATCGCGAAGATCCGGTGCGCATGCTGCGCGCGGTGCGCTTGTCCGCCAAGCTCGGCCTCAAGATCGAATCTGATACCCGTGAGCCGATCAAGAGCCTCGCACCCTTGCTCGCCAATGTGCCTTCGTCACGGCTGTTCGAGGAAATGCTGAAGCTGTTGTTCTCCGGACATGCGAGCGCCTGCCTGCTGCAATTGCGCCAGGAGGGTTTGCACCACGGTCTGCTGCCGATGCTTGACGTGATTCTCGAGCAGCCGATGGGAGAGCGTTTCGTGATGATGGCGCTGAAAGGCACGGACGATCGCGTTCGCGCCGACAAACCGGTGTCGCCGGGTTTTCTGTTCGCAGCACTGCTGTGGCACGAAGTGCTGGCAGCCTGGAAGCAGGCTCAGGAAGAGGGGCTCAGTCCGCTGCCTGCGCTGTTCAAGGTCATGGACCAGGTGATTCAGGTGCAAGCCGAAAAACTTTCGATTCCTCGGCGATTTGGATCCGATATGAAAGACATCTGGGCATTGCAGCCCCGGTTTCTCTCGCGCTCCGGACGCCGGCCTTACAGCGTGCTCGCGCATCCAAGATTTCGCGCGGCTTACGATTTCCTGGTCCTGCGCTGCGATAGCGGCGAGGTCGATGCGGAAATTTCGGAGTGGTGGGAAAACTTCCAGAAAGCCGACGAAGACATCCGCAAGCAGATGCTTCTGCCGGATCGCAATCCGCGACGGCGGCGACGACGGCGCAAACCAGCCGACGACGCTTCGGTGCCGGGACTGGAGCCTGCCGAAACGGAATGAGCGCGCGAACCGTCGCGGAGCCGGTTTTTGTCGGACTAGGGGCCAATCTGGCTGATCCGGAGCAGCAGGTCGGGCAGGCCATCGCCGAACTCGCTGACATTGAGCACACGCAGGTCGTATCCGTCTCGTCGCTCTATCGCAGCGCCCCGGTCGGTTATACCGGGCAACCGCACTTCATCAATGCCGCGGTGGAGCTGCGAACTGCATTGTCGCCCCGGGAACTGCTCGAGACGCTGCACGCTATCGAGAGCAGACACGGACGAACGCGATCGTTTCGAAACGCACCGCGCACACTGGACCTTGACCTGCTGTTGTACGCATCGACGACGATCGATGAACCCGGGCTGACGCTGCCGCATCCGAGAATGCATGAACGCGCGTTCGTGCTGTTGCCGATTGCGGAGATCGCACCCCACACGCTGGTACCGGGCCATGGGTCGGTGGCCCAACTGCTGACGCAGGTCGATCAACAAGGCGTGGAAAGACTGGCCAGGGAAAGATGCGCCATGCAAAAAACCGGCGGCATGGAGAAACCCGATGTCGCCTGAGAAATACCGGTATGTTGTCGTCGAAGGTCCGATCGGTGCCGGCAAAACCAGTCTGGCGCGACGCTTGTCGGCACACTGGGGCAAGGCGCTATTGCTGGAAGACCCGGACGCCAATCCCTTTCTCTCCCGATTCTACGAAGACCCGCGCCGCCACGCGCTGGCCACCCAGTTATTTTTCCTGTTCCAGCGAGTGCAGCAAGTCGGCGGACTGAAGCAAATTGATTTGTTCGAGGGCGGTACCGTCGCGGACTTTATCCTCGATAAAGATTCCTTGTTCGCCAGCCTGAACTTATCCGACGATGAATTGCATTTGTACCAGCAGATTTACGCCCACCTGATGCCGCAGGCGCCCACGCCAGACCTGGTCATTTATCTGCAAGCCTCGCCGGAAAAGCTGGTCGAGCGGGTGCACAGGCGCGGGGTCGCTTACGAGCGCAGAATCTCCGAGCAATATCTGGTGCGGGTCGCGGAGGCCTATAGCCGGTTTTTTTACCAGTTTTCGGCGGCGCCGCTGATGATCGTCAATAGCGACCATCTGAATTTTGTTGATGACGATGGTGATTTTGCTTTACTGTTGCGCCGCATTACCGAAATGCGCGGCCCGCGCGCATTCTTCAGCCGCGGCGAATGACGAACAACCACGGGATCTTAATATGAGAATAACGACCAGCGTTCTGCAAAAAATGCTGCAGGAAAACGACCGCATCACGATGTTGACCTGTACGGACGCGAGCTTCGCCGCGCTGCTCGACGCCGCAGGCGTCGACATCTTTCTCGTTGACGATTCGCTGGCGATGACGGTGCAAGGCCATGACTCGACGTTGCCCGTAACCATGGACGACATGATTTATCACACTCGCATCGTGGCCCGCGGCGCCAAGCGCGCGCTGGTGCTGGGCGACACGCCCTTCGGCAGCTACCAGAAAAGCCCGCAGCAGACTTTCGACAATGCCGCGAGGCTGATGAGTGCGGGCGCGCACATGATTAAACTGGAAGGCGCAGAAGTCATGGCGCCGCAGGTCGAGTTTCTGGCCAAACGCGGCAT
>JANLTJ010000135.1:0-23850 GCA_031362885.1 Betaproteobacteria bacterium | reverse complement strand
CAATGTGCCATTGCCGGTGCATTCTTCTTCAACGACCGACTGCATGAACACCGGTGCGGCCGGTTGTAACCCAAGTGCCTTCAACGAGCGGAAGGCCATCACGTATGCAGCGATGCCCGCTTTCATATCGCCGCTGCCGCGTCCATACAGCCGGCCGTCGCGCACCACCGGATCGAACGGCGGACGCGACCACAACTCTTCCGCGCCGACCGGAACCACATCGATGTGGCCGTTCAATATCAACGACCGGCCGCATTGGGAACGCGGGCGATGAGTGCCAACCACGTTGTCGTGCCGCTTCCAGTGGCCCACGGCCGGCGAATAGCCGGGCAGGTGCTTCAAATCGCAGTCACGCACTTCAAAGCGCTCGGTTGTGAGTCCCGCGCCGTCGAAGATCTGTTCCATGAAATCCTGTGCGTCCGACTCCTGGCCGTTCAGCGAAGGAAACCGCACCAAATTCGTCGCCAGCTCGATCATCTCGTGTTGCAGATTTTCGACGGCGGCGAGGATGTCCGATTCAAGGACGCGATCGCGGGTATTTGGGGCGTTCACGATGCTGGCTTGATTATTGAGGATGCTGGGCTGGCGCTTGTGGAACTTATCCAAAAGCATAGCAGAAGCGGTTTTTGGACGGTCCGTAATTGGGCAGTCGGGTAGTGTCTCAGTTTGAGTTTCCGCTTCCGACCCAAAGCGGACGTTTGACATCTTGATGTCGTGCTGCGCGAGCTTGACCTACTTCAGCCGCAACGTGGGGCAGATATGCGCCGCTTACATCCGCATCGTAGCAAGCATTCGCTAGTGAGCGGTCTGCTCCAGCAGCACCTTCAATTCAACGAGCCCCGTCGCTTTACCGCGTCGTGTGGGGCGATGACCTTCGACTTCGGTATTGCTCTGCGCTCTAAACGTTTGACGAAACCGATCCCGCGCAGCGTTCTGCCGTCGCAGGTCAGATTGTCGGAGAGATTAGGCCACGCACTCCTACATACGACTGTTGAGACTCGTGGCTTATAGAAGTTTGTAGATGGCAGTCACTAGTTCATTGAGGCGCTTCGTACAGTGGGCGGTGAAGGGGGCCACTGGCAGCTTTCGCTCATGGAAAAGAATCTGGTTGTCCCGCGTTACCTCTACCGGTACCTCTCCAGGTATGACATCGATTTCTCCATTCGTTCGGATAAAGACATCATCCATTGGAAGACGAAGGTCGCCGAACACGTTTCCCCGAAAACTGATGTTCTCTCCAGACATTCGTCCAAAGCCGGGCACGTTGATGCCGGCGAACCTCTTGGTTGTTGTTTTGGTAAGTTCATTGTGTTTGACGCTATTGGTCAATTCGCAGAGGTCCGTTAACCATGGGTCGCCTGAGATAAACGGTTGAGCCCCTTCGATTACCCCGTATAGCGCAGGGGCGTCGCGCACTACCGTTGGCAGGTTCCTTTTTACACTGTACGTGAACTTCTCGCGGTCGCGACCATACGGAAAATAGATGATCAAGGGCATTCCCTCGGTCGGAGCACGCCGCTTCAGTTCAGCCGCAATGTCTTGGGCCACGTAGTCAAGTGAACTCCGAAGATTCTCCAGCGTGTTCTTTAGGGTGATCCGATCAATCTGGCCAGAAGCCGACTGTTTGGCTAGTTCCTCTACGTCTGACTGCGCCCGCAGCAGGAGTGCCTTGATGTCTTGGGCTCGTGTGTTCATGTCTTGAGGCCTATTAGTGATTGGAGCGACCGGCGAGTCTACCTATCATGGAAAGCAAGTCTGAGGACTGATTAAAGTATAGACCCGATCTCTGTGAACTATGTTTGAGCCCCGTCTCTTTATTGCCGATTAGAAAATTCGGACGGGCGAGACGCTTCTATTTGGCATATTCTGCGCTAATTCTTAGCTTCGTGGACGCCCCACTTCCGGTCGACAGCTTGGCACGAAGGACGTAGAGGAATTGGATTCCGAGCAATTCATTGTTGTTGAGAAACTGAGCTTAAGCGGGTGCGGGCGCTTCGAGTTTTGGCTTTTGAAGTGGGACTGAGCACCTACCCTTCACAGCAACGCGCTGATGCACTGTCGATAATAACTATTATTGGTCATGAGTAGGAAGAGTAAGACAGACAAGAATGCCCGAAAGGCGGCAAGGACTGATTCATCCTTGGCCAAGCAATTTCTCGCGGAAGTGACGGAGATGAGAGGCGTTAAAGGCACGTCAGAGGTGCATCTACTCTTTACCGATGGTAGTGTCCTTTCGTTTCACGCGGTTGCTGGGGATCCGCGGCCAAGAGGCACTGGCGGGATCGTGTCGTGGGCGAAGAAGTTCTATGACAGCGTTACGGGTTTTGATTTGTCGCCCAAAGGGGTCGAGTTCATTTTCAAGGACGATAGTCTGGTAAGCTTGGACTTGGGGGGCGCGACTGCTACTCATACTGCTCACTGACGCGGGGCTAGGACTACTCTGCAATAGCGGTCAACGAAGGGGATTCGCTTCATTCAATAATTCAGAAGTCTGGGTGGACGTCCGCTTTTGGCCGATAGCGGAAATTCATACTGAGACACCACCGAGCAATCGGAGGTTGAGCAATCGGAGCTTGCTGCGTGCCATAATCCGCAGTAGTTCCTTCCATGTCCTTATCCGGAGCACCAACTCGCATGGCACGCCGCAGCGACTACGATGTGACCAACACGGTCAACACCACCGATCCGCAATCGGTGAATGATGCGGTTGATCACATCTTTGTCGATCTCTATCCGAAGACTTCTGCCCGCATCATTGACCGGGCATTCAAGGACCTCGCCCGCCTGCACCGAGGCGTTTATCCTGGCTATCGCGCCTGCGACACCACTTACCACAACCTCCAACATACGCTGGACGTTACGCTGGCAATGGCCCGCCTGATGGATGGTTACGAGCGCTCGCCCGAACGCGCGGAAGCCCTTGGTCCGCGACTGTTCGCCCTTGGGGTCGTAACCGGGCTGTTCCACGACATCGGTTACCTGCGCCGGGAAACCGACTTCCGTCATAAGAACGGTGCCGAGTACACGCTCAAGCATGTCAGCCGGGGCGCCCTGTTTCTCAACGATTACCTGGGCAAGTTGGGAATGGCGAACCTGGCATCGAGCGCCGGGAAGATCATTCACTTTACCGGCTACGAGCGCCCGATCAACTCCATAAAACTGGCCAGACCGATCCTTCGCACGCTGGGCAACCTGCTGGCGAGCGCGGATATCATCGCCCAGATGTCGGACCGGTGCTATCTGGAGAAATGCCGCGATCGTCTGTTTGCGGAGTTCGTTTACGGTGGGCTGGCGGCTCGGGACGCAAGCGACGACCGGTCGGGTGTGCAGTTCAGATCGGCGCAGGATCTACTGGTCAAAACGCCGGGGTTTTACAATTCAGCCATGGATCGGCTCACCAATCAGCTTGGCGGCGCGTATCGATACGCCGAAATACACTTCAAGGGTCGAAACCTTTACATTGAGGCCATCGAATCCAATATTCAGTTCGCCGCAAAATTGGGCGACATGGGTGACCTTTCGTTGTTGCGTCGCCTGCCGCCGCCGGGACCGTCAGACTCCGGCCAGAGCTGACTTTCCAGATGTTGCCCATGAACTCGATACGGAATGCCCGCTCGCGCTTCAGCCGGATGCTCATGAAGACGATCCTCGTTGCGGCCGCGCTGGCACCTGGGTCTGGTCAGGCGGACGACGATTCGGACATCGTTACCGGCTGTCTGCTGTCGAATGCCGAGTTCGGTACCGAGATGGCGCAAATTTGCATCAGGGAAAACCTGGAGGCACGTGCCGACGTGGCGCGCTATCCCGAGGAAGTGAAAGACATCGTCGCGAATTGTTCCCGTCGCAAGCTGGCGGGTTGGGGCGTCGTGAAAAAATGCATTGATGATGACATTGCTGCCGCGCCGGTGCTGGAACGCTTTGCACAGGAGCATGCGCAAGTGCTGGCGCAGTGCCAGGAGCAGTTTCGCGGCCGCGAAGCGGCCCGCATCAGAACTTGTGTGGAGACGGCCCTTGCCGCAGAAGGAGCAGGCGCCAAGCGGTGAAATTCACCCGGCCACAACCGGTCGTGACCAGGTTTCGATGCTGCAATTCGCCGTGCAGGCCTACGCTGCCGGACCCCGATCGACCTGGAACGGGGAAAAAGACTGACTCACCGGCATCAGCTCCATGCGGTTGATGTTCATGTGTGGCGGCAGGGTTGCCACCCAGAACAGGGTGTCGGCAATATCTTGCGCACTCATCGGATTGGCGCCTTTGTAAACATTGTCCGAAGCGGTCTGGTTGCCACTGGTGCGCACCAGGGTGAATTCAGTCTCGGCCATGCCGGGTTCAATGCAGGTCACGCGCACCCCGGTGCCGTGCAGATCCGAGCGCAGGCCGAGGCTGAACTGCGACACAAAAGCCTTCGTCCCGCCATACACGTTGCCGCCGGGGTAGGGATAGGTTGCCGCCACCGAGCTGATGTTGATGATGGCGCCTTTGCGCGCGATCAGGGTGGGCAGCAGTTGATGGGTGATGGTGGCAACACCGGTGACATTGGTCTCGATCATCTGGTTCCATTGCGCGAGGTCGGCTTTTTGTGCCGGCGCGGTACCGAGAGCCAGTCCCGCGTTGTTGATCAGCAGATCGATATTGCGGAATGCTTCCGGCAGCGCCTCCAGTGCCGCTGCGATTGCCGCTGGCTTGCGCATATCGAAAGCCGCAGTGTAAACCTTGTCCTTGCCCAGCTCCTCAATCAGCTTCTGAAGCCGATCGGCGCGACGTCCTGTTGCCACGACACGCCAGCCTGCATTCGCGAACCTGCGCACGGCGGCAGCGCCAAATCCCGAAGTTGCGCCGGTAATCATTGCGGTCCTGGTCATGAGAGCCTTTCGTCAAGAATGCTGATCCAGTGGCGTACCGGCAGCGCGGTGCCGCTCTGAATGTGTGTCAGGCAACCGATGTTCGCCGTGGCCAGCATGGCCGGGTCGCCGGATTCCAGGGCGCTGACCTTGTTCTTCAGCAGCCGCTGCGACAGCTCCGGCTGAAGTATGGAATACGTTCCCGCCGATCCGCAACACAGGTGCGAATCCGCAACCATGGTCAGCTCGAATCCGGCCGCGATCAGCAAGGCCTCGGCCTTGCCGCGAATCTGCAGCCCGTGTTGCAAGGAGCAAGGTGAATGGAAGGCAAGTTTAGGACCGACAGACGCGGAGCGACTGGCGATGGCAGAGCGTAACAATTCCTCCAGTTTTTCTTTTTCCGCGAACACGATTTCGCTGATGTCTTTCGAGAGTTCGGAAATTTTTGCGGCCTTTGCGGCATAGGCCGGGTCGCCGGCCAGCAGGTGGCCATACTCTTTGACCATGGTGGCGCAACCGCTCGCAGTCATCACAACCGCTTCCGCGCCGGCCTCGACATGAGGCCACCAGGCATCGATGTTCCGGCGCATGTAGTCGAGCGCATCGGCCTGATGATTCAAATGAAAGGTCACCGCGCCACAACAGCCGGCCGCATCGGCCTTTATGAGCGAGATGCCGAGCCGGTCGAGCACGCGCGCCGCCGCGGGATTGATGTCCGGCGCCAGGGTCGGCTGCACGCAGCCCTGGAGTACCAGCATCCTGCGCAGGTGGCGCGCGGCCGGCCAATTCGTATTGACTGGCCCGGAGTCATGAATCTTCCTTTTCAGCGCAGCGGGCAGCAACGGGCGCAGGGCCTGACCGATGCGCAACAGCGGCCTGAACAGCGCGGGACGCGGTAGCACCAGGCGCAGTGCCGCGCGCAACATCGACTGCGCAAGGGGCCGACTGACATGTTGATCGACAATGTTGCGGCCGATGTCCACCAACCGCCCGTACTGAACACCGGAAGGACAGGTGGTTTCGCAGGCGCGGCAGGTCAGGCAACGGTCCAGGTGCAATTGGGTCTTGGCGGTGACCGCATTGCCCTCCAGCACTTCCTTCATCAGGTAGATGCGTCCGCGCGGGCTGTCGAGTTCGTCGCCCAGCAGTTGGTAAGTCGGGCAGGTGGCGGTGCAGAAGCCGCAATGCACACAGCTGCGCAGAATGCTGTCGGCTTCCCGACCCTCGGGTGTGCTCTTGATGTACTGCGCCAGATTTGTTTTCATCAGAAATCAGCGTGGATGCGGCCTGGCCCGAAGATGCCGTGCGGATCGAAAGCGCGCTTGAGTTTCTTGTGGACAGCGATCAATCCATTCGACAGTTGCTGTATCCCGTGGCGCTTGTTACCACCGCGAAACACGCTCGCATGTCCGCCGGCCTTGTGTGCCAGCTTAAACGCAATTGCCGGATCGAGATCCGCGGCGATCCAGCGCAAGGCGCCGTTCCATTCCATCAGTTGCCGGCCCAGGCCGATTGGCGTCGCCGTGGGCTTGATCGAGAAACGCCATATCGCCGGTGCGTTGTCGAATACTGGATGGGTCTGTTCCCGGATCGACATCCAGAATGCGGCGTCGTCTGCAATCGGCTCTCCACCCAGTTTCTTTTGTGAAGCGCTAACTGCAGCGCTGGCCCCGGACAGGCGAACATACAACGACCCGTCCAGATAGCCGGTCGCGGAAATCGACAGCGGTTGCGCCGCCCATTTGTTCATGGTGTTTATTGCCGTGGCTTCATCCAGCACGAAACGCAATGTGCGCTCTTCGCGTGGCAATGGCAGCACTTTCACCGAAATTTCCGTGAGCAATCCGAGCGTGCCAAAGGAACCCGTCAGCAAGCGCGACAAATCATAGCCGGCGACATTCTTCATGACCTGCCCGCCGAATCGCAGATCCTCGCCGAGGCCGTTGACCACGCGAACACCGAGGACGAAATCGCGGGCGGAACCGGCCGCGGCGCGGCGCGGCCCGGAAAAACCGGACGCGATGCTGCCGCCGAAAGTTGCATCGGGACCAAAGTGGGGCGGTTCATAGGCCAGCATCTGGCCCTTCTCCGACAGCGCGCGCTCGACATCGCGTAACGGCGTGCCGGCACGCGCCGTCATCACCAGCTCGCTGGGCTCATAGTCAACAATTCCGGTGAGTGCGCGTGTGTCGATTGTGTCGCCAATCAGCGCCAGACCGTAGAAATCCTTGCTGCCGCTGCCGCGAATGCGCAACTGAATTTTCTCGGCGGCGGCTTTGCGGATGGTTTCGGAGAACTGTTGGATTACGTGTTGCATAAAAAGTCAGGGCAAATTAAAAAAATGAACAATCCCAACGCAAAGGCGCAAAGAGTCGCCAAGAAAAACGGGTCAGAAATGTAATGCAGAGGAACGCGATCACTGCATGCCATCCCGATCTTTCATGCACCGGCTTTGATCGCGCCTTACCCCAACTACCGGCCTTGCCGCTCTGCCGCTACATGTTTACCTTTGCGTTTCCTTGCGCCTTGGCGTTGAGGTCTTGAATCCGAAAAATCAGAATCGCGGCAATTCCGGAAATTTCTCTTCGCCACGGTGCACATGCATGGCGCCGCCTTCGGCGCAGCGTTGCAGCGTCGGCACGGCTTTGCCGGGATTGAGCAGACCGTGTTCGTCGAAGGCTTTTTTGACGGCATGAAAGACTTTCAACTCATTGGTGCTGAATTGCACGCACATCTGGTTGATTTTCTCGATACCCACGCCGTGCTCGCCGGTGATGGTGCCACCGACTTCCACGCATAACTCCAGGATTGCGGCGCCGTAGGCCTCCGCGCGCTCATTCTGGTCGCCCTGACCGGCGTCGAACATGATCAACGGATGCAGATTGCCGTCGCCGGCGTGGAACACGTTGGCGCATTGAAGATTGAATTGCGCTGACAATTCATCGATGCGTTTGAGCACGTAAGGCAGTTGCTTCTTCGGGATGGTGCCGTCCATGCAGTAGTAATCCGGCATGATGCGGCCCACCGCCGGAAAAGCGGCTTTGCGCCCGGCCCAGAATTTGAGCCGCTCGGTTTCATCACGCGAAGCGCGGATCTCGGTTGCACCAGCTTTCTTCATGACCGCGGTGACGCGCACGATTTCGTCGGCAACCTCTTCGACGGTGCCGTCGGATTCGCAAAGCAGGATCGCCGCGGCATCAAGCGGGTAACCGGCATGGACGAATTGTTCAACGGCTGCCGTGGCCTTTTTGTCCATCATTTCCAGTCCGGCCGGAATGATGCCCGCGTCAATCACATCGGCTACCGCCTGGGCAGCCTTGATAATGTCGTCGAAGGCAGCCAGCACCACCTGGGCTTTTTCCGGCTTCGGCAGCAGCTTGACCGTGATTTCAGTCACTACGCCCAGCATGCCTTCCGATCCGGTAATCAGGGCCAGAAGATCGTAGCCCGGCGAGTCCAGGCCTTCGGAACCAATCTCCAGTAATTCGCCTTCAATGGTGACGAAACGCACTTTCAGGATATTGTGCACCGTGAGGCCGTACTTGAGGCAATGCACGCCGCCGGAATTTTCCGCGACATTGCCGCCGATCGAACAGGCAATCTGGCTGGAGGGATCGGGTGCGTAGTACAGACCGTACATCGCCGTTGCCTCGGAAATCGCCGCATTGCGCACGCCTGGCTGGACGCGCGCAATGCGCGCAAGCGGGTCAATGTCCACGATCTGCTTCATTTTCGCCATCACCAGCAGCAGACCCTGCTCATACGGCAGGGCACCTCCGGAGAGTCCGGTGCCCGCGCCGCGAAACACGACCGGCACGCGATTGCCGTGGCAGATGCGCAGCACGGCGCGAACCTGATCTTCGGTCTCAGGCAAAGCCACCAGCAGAGGCAGGCGCTGGTATGCCGTCATGCCATCGCACTCGAAGGGCTTCATGTCTTCGCGCTCGTGCAGCAGACTGGCCGGTGGCAGCACGGCACTGAGTTGCTCGACGAGATCGGCGGTGGCGGCCCGAGGTTGCAGCGTTTCGGACGACAGGAGTGCGGGCATGCCCATAACTTGAGTATCTTGGCGGGGAAAATATTCTGGTCTGTCAAATACTCTGCTCAGGTAATCAGGATCGCGCGAAAGTCGTTGACGTTGGTAAGCGTGGGGCCGGTGATAATCAGATCGCCCAGCCCGGAGAAAAAACGGTAGCCGTCATTATCGGCGAGCATCCTCTTCGCGTCCAGATTGCGTTGCGCGGCTCGTTCCAGAGAGTCAGGCGTGAGCACGGCGCCGGCGTTGTCTTCGGTGCCATCCACGCCATCGGTGTCACCGGCGAGCGCGTGAATGCCGGGTTCGCCACCGAGCGCAACCGCCAGCGCCAGCAGGAATTCCGCGTTACGCCCGCCGCGTCCCTGGCCGCGTACCGTGACCGTAGTCTCCCCGCCCGAGAGCAGCACGCAGGGCGCGCCGGCCGGCTGGCCATGACGCCGGACCTGGCGCGCGATGCCCGCGTGTACCAGCGCCACTTCGCGCGCTTCGCCTTCGATGGCATCGCCGAGGATGACCGGCGTGACGCCGGCCTTGATTGCGATTTCGGCCGCGGCTTCCAGAGACATCTGCGGCGTGGCGACCATGTGCAGCGCGCTTCTGGCCAGGCGCGCGTCACCCGGTTTGGGCGTTTCCTCTCTGGCTGCGTGCAGGTGATCGACGATCGATTTCGGTTCGCTGATGCGGTACTTGGCGAGAATTTCGATGGCGTCGGCGAACGTGGTGGCGTCGGCCACCGTCGGACCGGACGCAATGACCGCGGGATCGTCGCCGGGAATGTCGGAAATCGCCAGCGTGATCACCTGTGCCGGCGCGCAGGCGGCTGCCAACCGCCCGCCCTTGACTGCCGATAGATGCTTGCGTACGCAGTTCATTTCGGTGATGTTGGCGCCGCTTTTCAGCAGCGCCTTGTTGATCGCCTGCTTGTCAGCGAGCGTCAGACCCGGCGCCGGCAAAGACAGCAGCGCGGAACCACCACCAGACACCAGGAACAGCACCAGGTCGTCCGCTGACAGCCCCTGCACCATCTTCAGCATGCGCGCGGCGGCGGCCTGCCCTGCGGCGTCCGGTACCGGATGCGCGGCTTCGACGACCTCAATGTGGCGCGTCGGCACGTTATAGCCGTAGCGCGTGACCACCATCCCGGACAATTCGCCCGGCCAGTGATCCTCGACCGCTTTCGCCATGCTCGCGGCCGCTTTGCCGCAACCGATGACCAGGGTGCGGCCCCTCGGTGGCAGCGGCAAATAAGCGGGCAGCGTCTTGTCCGGCAGCGCGGCGGCGATCGCGGCGTCGAACATGGCTCTGAGCAGTGCGCGTGGGCTGGTGTCCATGTATGGGTTATCGCACGGAAACCTTATTTCGCGACCTGATGATTGGCGAGGGCTTCCAGCGCCTTGACCATGGCGGAGTGATCCCACTTGCCGCCGCCCTGGGCCTGGCAGGCGCTGAACAATTCCTGTGCGGTGGCGGTGTTGGGCAGGCTCATCTTCAGAGCGCGGGCCGAGGATAAGGCCAGATTCAGGTCTTTCTGATGCAGCTCGATGCGGAAGCCCGGATCGAAAGTGCGCTTGACCATGCGCTCGCCGTGGACTTCCAGCACACGCGACGCGGCGAACCCACCCATCAGCGCCTGGCGCACCTTGCCCGGATCGACACCGGCCTTGGAGGCGAGCAGCAAGGCTTCGGCGACGGCCTCGATGTTGAGTGCGACGATGATCTGGTTGCAGACCTTGCAGATCTGACCGGCGCCAACCTCGCCGACCAGGGTGATGTTCTTGCCCATCAGATCGAATAAGGGCTTCACCCTAGCGAAAGCGGCCTCGGATGCGCCGACCATGATGGTGAGGGCCGCATTCTTGGCACCGACTTCACCGCCGGATACCGGCGCGTCCACATAATCGGCGCCGGCTTTCCTGATGCGCTCCGCGAAGACTTTGGTTTCTATCGGCGAGATGGAACTCATGTCCACTACGATCTTGCCTGCGGACAAGCCTTCGGCGACACCGTCCTTGCCGAACAATACGCGCTCGACATCCGGCGTATCCGGCACCATGGTGATGACGATGTCGGTCTTCTGGGCTACGTCTTTCGCCGAGGCGCAGGCTTTGCCGCCTGCCGCAGTGAGATCCGCGGGCACACCGCTACGGCTCGTCAGGAACAGCGTGTGACCGCCCTTGATGAGGTTGGCAACCATGGGTTTTCCCATGATGCCCAGACCGATGAAACCGACGTTCATGCTATTGCCTCCCGCGAATTATTAGAAATAAGGCTTCAACCATCCCAAACCATCTTCCGTCTTGCCTGCCGGCCGATACTCGCAGCCAATCCAGCCCTTATAGCCAATCCTGTCAAACAAGCCGAACAGGAAGGGATAGTTGATTTCGCCCGTACCGGGTTCGTGGCGGCCCGGCGTGTCGGCGAGCTGCATGTGGCCGATCTTTGCCAGGTTCTTTTCAATGGTCGGCGCCAGGTCGCCTTCCATGATCTGCATATGGTAGATGTCGTACTGGAACTGTAGATTGGTCACGTCCGCGTAATGCATGATGTCGAAAGCCTGGCGTGAGGTATTCAGGTAGAAGCCGGGGATGTCGCGCGTGTTGATGGCCTCGATCAGCAGTTTGATCTTGTGTTTCCCCAACTCCTTGCCAGCCGATTGCAGATTTGCGATGTAGGTCTCGCGCATTTTCTCTTCGTTGACCCCGCGCGGCTTGAGTCCCGCCATGCAGTGAACCATGCCGCAGTCCAGCGCCATTGCGTATTCGATGGCTTTGCCGATGTTGTCCTGAAACTGTCCGACCTTGGCCGGATCGCAGGCCATGCCGCGGTCGCCGGCGGCGAAATCTCCCGGCGGCATGTTGAACAACACCATCTGCAGCTTGTGTTTATCCAGTTGCTCGCGAATCTGCGCGGCTGGAAACTCGTAAGGAAACAGAAACTCGACGCCACGGAACCCGGCTCTCGCGGCGGCACCGAAGCGCTCCAGGAAGGCAACCTCATTGAACATCATCGACAGGTTGGCGTTGAAATTTGGCATGAATCCTCGCGTTGCTGTTGCTTACGGGATGACGGGGCATCAATTATAGCCGGGCGCCCCGCTATAATTCGAAACTGCATCCATCCGATAAGCTTACTGCCCATGAAATTTCAGGGAACTGCGTCCTACATCGCCACCGAGGATCTGATGATGGCGGTCAATGCCGCCGTCACACTTGAGCGCCCGCTGCTCATCAAGGGCGAGCCGGGCACGGGCAAGACCATGCTGGCGATCGAGGTGGCCAAGTCGCTGGATCGCCCGCTGCTGCAATGGCACGTGAAATCGACCTCCAAGGCCCAGCAAGGCCTGTACGAGTACGACGCCGTGTCGCGGTTGCGCGACTCGCAGTTGGGCGATGGCCGGGTTCACGACATTGCCAACTACATCCTGCGCGGGCCGTTGTGGGAGGCATTCGATTCCGAGCGTCAGGCCGTGCTGCTGATCGACGAAGTGGACAAGGCCGACATCGAATTTCCGAACGACTTGCTGCGCGAACTCGACCGAATGGAATTCTACGTCTACGAGACGCAGAAACTGGTCAAGGCCAGACATCGCCCGACCATCATCATTACCAGCAACAACGAAAAAGATCTGCCGGATGCGTTTCTGCGGCGCTGCTTTTTCCACTACATCAAGTTTCCCGACAAAGACACCATGCGCCGTATCGTCGATGTCCATTTTCCAGACCTGAAAAAATCGCTGCTGCGCGAGGCGCTGGAGGTATTCTTCGAGATCCGGGAGGTTCCTGGACTGAAAAAGAAACCGTCCACCTCCGAGTTGCTCGATTGGCTGAAACTGTTGATGGTGGAAGATATTTCCCCGGAAACCCTGCGCGGCCAGGATCAATCCAAAATCATTCCGCCGCTTGCCGGTGCGCTGTTGAAGAACGAGCAGGACGTGCAACTGTTCGAGCGTCTGGCATTCATGTCGCGCCGCGCGCGTTGAGAGTATTGCCTTGCTGACCGATTTTTTCCTCAAGCTGCGCGAAGGCGGCGTTCCGGCGTCGGTGACGGAATACCTGACGCTCATGGAGGCCCTGCAAAAGCACGTCAGCTCCGGCAGTCTGGATGAATTCTATTTCCTTTCCCGCGCTTGCCTGGTCAAGGACGAATCGCACTATGACAAGTTTGACCGCGTATTCGGCGCTTATTTCAAAGGCATCGCGGCGCCACCCGGGGACAGGCGTGCCGAGATTCCCGAAGAGTGGTTGCGCCGGCAGACCGAGCTGCTGCTCACGGACGAGGAGAAGAAGCTGATCGAGTCGCTGGGCGGCTGGGAAAAACTCATGGAGACCCTGCGCAAACGCCTGGAGGAACAGCAGGGGCGGCATCAGGGCGGTTCGAAATGGATTGGCACCGGCGGTACCTCGCCATTCGGCGCCTACGGCTACAACCCGGAAGGCGTGCGCATCGGGCAGGACGGCTCGCGCAACCGCAGTGCGGTGAAAGTCTGGGACCGGCGCGAGTACCGCAATCTGGATGACGACGTGGAGCTGGGCACGCGCAATATAAAAGTGGCGCTCAAGCGTCTGCGAAAATTTGCACGCGAGGGCGCGGCGGACGAACTGGATCTGGACGACACCATCCGCTCAACGGCGAAGAACGCCGGTTACCTCGACATCAAGATGGTGCCGGAGCGCCACAACGCGGTGAAGGTGCTGCTGTTTCTGGATGTGGGCGGCTCGATGGAGGGTTATGTCAAGGTCTGCGAAGAGTTGTTCTCGGCTGCGCGCGCGGAGTTCAAGCACCTGGAATATTTCTACTTTCACAATTTTCTCTACGAATCGGTGTGGCGGGACAACCGCCGACGCAACGCCGAACGCACGCCGACTTTCCAGGTGCTGCACAAGTACGCGCACGACTACAAGCTGATATTCGTCGGCGACGCCAGCATGAGCCCTTATGAAGTGGCCTATCCCGGCGGCAGCGTCGAGCACAACAACGAAGAAGCGGGTTCGGTGTGGATGCAGAGGATGCTCGATGTCTATCCCCATGCCGCCTGGCTCAATCCCACGCCCGAGGATCGCTGGGGCTACTACGAATCCATCGGCATGATCCGCAGTCAGATGGGCGGGCGCATGTATCCGCTGTCGCTGGATGGTTTGGAGCGCGCCATGCGGGCATTGACCCGCTAGTCAGGGCGCAATCGGGTCGCTGCGACGCGGATCGATCGGCTTGTTGCGGGCAGTGCGCTATTCGGTTTTGGCGATCCGCGCGGCCTTCCGCGCCAACCTGACGCGAAATCGGGCCGCGTCGATCACGAATCGTTCATGTGTGCCCTCGGAAATTTTTTCGAGGCCGTCGTGCGCTTCGACGTGAAACTGAATGTGTCGGCCGTTGACCTGGGTCACGCGAACGTTGACGGTTACCGTCATTCCCGGTGGAGTCGGCGCTTCATGGGAAAAATTGACCTGCGTGCCCAGCGACTGTTCCGCCGGCCAATCGAGGTACGGACGCAATAGTTCGATGCAGGCCCACTCCATCAGGCCGACCATGAAGCCGGTGGCGAGAACTTCCGGCATTTCCCGAAACATGGCCGACTCGGGATAAAGATGCGGAACGGTTTTGGTCGCTGGAATCTGAAACTGGAACGTGTGCGCAAGTCCCGGCTGCAACGAATCTTTCATGATGGCCGGTCAGGGTGCCTTCCTGCGATCGCCTCCGACAGGCGGCGCGACCTTGAGAATTTCGTCCAAGGTCGTGACGCCCATGGCGATTTTCTTTGCGCCGGCAATGCGCAGGGGTTTCATGCCGTCGCGGTAGGCCTGGCCGCGTATTTGCGTGAAATCGGCGTCAGCCGTGATCAACGGGCGCTGGCCCGGCGTCATCAACAGAATCTCGTAAATACCGACCCGCCCGGAAAATCCGGTCATGCGGCATTCCAGGCAGCCTTTCGAAAAGTAAACCTGCTGCGGTTTTTCCGACTGCCAGGGGGAAATCAGCATGTTCCATGTTTCGGCGTCGATCTCGCCGGGTTCGCGGCAGTGTACGCAAAGCGTGCGCACCAGGCGCTGTGCCATCACACCCAGGATGGTCGAATGGATCAGGTAGGGCGGAACTCCGAGATCGAGCAACCGGGTAATGGCCGAGGGGGCATCGTTGGTGTGCAGGGTGGATAGCACCAGGTGTCCCGTCAGCGCGGCCTGAATCGCCATGTCGGCGGTTTCCCTGTCGCGGATTTCCCCGACCATCACAATGTCTGGATCCTGACGCATCAGAGTGCGAATGCCGGTAGCAAAGTCGAGCCCGATGCCGGACTGCACCTGCATCTGATTGAACGTGGGTTCCACCATTTCTATCGGATCTTCGATGGTGCAGACATTGACTTGTTGCGTAGCCAGTTGCTTGAGCGTCGAATAAAGGGTCGATGTTTTCCCCGAACCGGTTGGACCGGTCACCAGCACGATGCCATGCGGCTGGGAGACGGTCTTCTGCCAGCGCTCCTGATCCTCGTCGGCGAAACCCAGTTCCTTGAAGTCCTTGACGATCACATCCGGATTGAAAATGCGCATGACGAGCTTTTCGCCGAAGGCGGTCGGCATGGTCGAAAGACGTAGTTCGATTTCCTCGCCCTCCCCGGTACGGGTCTTGATGCGGCCGTCTTGCGGCCGGCGTTTTTCGACGACGTCCATGCGCCCCAGAATCTTGATGCGGCTGGTCATGGCTGCGACTACGGGTGTCGGGATCTGGTAGACCTGATGCAGCATGCCGTCGATGCGAAAGCGCACGTTTGCCACGTCGCGCCGTGGCTCGACGTGAATGTCGCTGGCGCCTTCATCGAAAGCGTATTGCAACAACCAGTCCACCAGACGAACGATGTGCTGGTCGTTGGCATCAAGTTTGCCGCTGGCACCAAGCTGAACCAGTTGCTCGAGATTGGTGATATCGGAAAGGGCGGGGCCATGCAATTGACTCGCACTCTTGATCGAACGTGCAAGGCTGTAGAACTCCACCAGGTAGCTGTTGATGTCCTGGGGATTAGCGATGACGCGCCTGATCTCCAGGCGCAGGATGCGCGCCAGTTCGGTTTCCCACTCGCGCACATAGGGCTCGCTGATGGCAATGACCACTTCCTTGGTGGTGATACTGACCGGCAGGATCTTGTATCGCTCGGCGTAAGCGCTCGACATGACCTTGGTGACGGCAGCGAGGTCGATCTTGAACGGATCGATATGCAGGTACGCAAGCCCCACTTTGCCCGCCAGCCATTCCGTCAGCACTTCCATGGTCAACAACTTCTTCGGATTGCGCGGATCCTTCCACTTCTGGTCGGCAAGAATGACCAGCGGGTGCGCTTCGGTGCCGCGCAGATTACGACGTGAAGCGAGGAGTTTCTCCGATGCTTCCGGCGTAAGCAGTTTGTCGGCGACCAGATCGGCGAGCAGTTGCGCCAGCTCCAGCCTCTTGTCCACCTGCTTTTGAATCTTTACCGGGTCGGCAGGAGGGGGCGGAGGTTTTTGCTGGTCGCTTTTGGGTGCTGATGTATTGGCGGGCATGATGTCAAACGGTGTCAGACGGGACTATAAACCGGAGGCTATTTCCCGCCAACCCCGGGCTCCTGGTTACTGCGCCCCGGCAGCGGCGCATTCGTGTTGGCCACGCCAGCATAATGCAAGCGCCCGCCCAAGTCTGCCAAACACGTGCGTGAGCGTCCAGCGCAGCGTTCAATTGGCATTCGTTACAAAGAGCTATTCAGGCGGCAACGGGGTTTGTATGGGTATACTGTCGCCGGATTTTATCCACGGGTTAAGAGAATACAAAGATGGGGGAGAGCATGGAAAATCTAAAGGTTAGTAGCGACGCGCTGTTCATCTTGCTCGGAGCCATCATGGTTCTGGCGATGCATGCCGGATTTGCATTTCTTGAGCTGGGCACAGTGCGGAAAAAGAATCAGGTCAACGCGCTGGTAAAAATCCTCGTGGACTTTTCCGTTTCTACGATCGCGTATTTCTTTATCGGATACACGCTCGCGTACGGCGTGAATTTCTTCTCCGCCGCGGACAAACTGGCCGCCGACAGCGGCTATCAATTGGTGAAGTTCTTTTTCCTGCTGACTTTTGCCGCGGCGATTCCGGCCATTGTTTCCGGTGGTATCGCGGAACGCGCGAAATTCAATTCGCAACTGGCGGCGACATTCATTCTGGTTGGATTCATTTATCCATTCTTCGAGGGCATCTCGTGGAATGGAAACTATGGAATTCAAGCCTGGATTGAAGCGACTTTCGGTTTCCCGTTTCATGATTTCGCCGGATCTGTCGTGGTTCACGCTGTTGGTGGATGGGTAGGATTGGTTGCCGTAGTTCTGCTGGGCGCCCGCCGTGGCCGCTACAACAAGGAAGGCGGCGTCGCGGCGCATCCGCCGTCCAGTATTCCCTTTCTGGCGCTCGGTGCGTGGATTCTGACGGTCGGCTGGTTCGGCTTCAACGTCATGTCGGCCCAGGCCATCGACAAGATCAGCGGGCTGGTGGCGATTAACTCGCTGATGGCCATGGCGGGCGGAACCATCGGCGCCCTGATCGCAGGTCGCAATGACCCCGGCTTTGTCCATAACGGGCCACTGGCCGGGCTGGTCGCGGTCTGTGCCGGTTCAGACCTCATGCATCCGCTGGGCGGGCTGGCCACAGGGCTCATCGCCGGCGTGTTGTTCGTGTTTATGTTTACCGTGACGCAGAATCGCTGGAAGATCGACGATGTACTCGGAGTGTGGCCGCTGCATGGGCTGTGCGGTGCGTGGGGCGGCATTGCCGCCGGCATATTCGGCCTGAAGGCCTTTGGCGGGTTGGGTGGCGTGAGTTTGATGGCTCAGATCAGCGGCACCTTGCTTGGAATTGCGATTGCGATGGCCGGTGCCCTCCTGGTTTACGGCACGCTGAAGGCCGTCATGGGTATCCGGCTGGATGCGGAAGAAGAATTCATGGGCGCCGATTTGAGCATTCACAAGATTTCGGCCACCGCAGAAAAGGACAGCAGTTGGTAGTTGCGAAACACCTGCGCGAACGTCAACGGCGGGACATCAGAGGCGGCGGATTCAGGCCACCTCTTTTTTTCTGCCGCGGCCGGCCGCACCAAACGCGGTTCTCCCGGTCAAAGGCCACGCATCTCCTGCCATAATGTCTTTGTGCTTATTGAGTGATCACTGTTGGATACGCCAGACCTTTCCAGACTGAAAATAGATCGCACGGGTGTGCGCGCGAACATCAGCGCGCGCAGCCGTCTGCGGCGATTGCTGGTGCCGGCCCTGGTTCTGGCTACAGTGCTGGTCATCGCGGCGCTCGCGTACCAGCGCGCCCGTACCGCGCCGTCGGCGGTGGAAACGGCCACGGTCACCATGGCTTATCCCGCGCAGAGTTTCACGGTGCTCAATGCCACCGGATACGTCGTCGCGCAACGCAAGGCGGCGGTTGCCTCGAAAGCGACCGGCCGTCTGATCTGGCTGGGTGTAGAGGAGGGCAGCAAGGTCAGCAAGGACGAAATCATCGCCAGACTGGAAGATCTCGACGTCAAGGCCGTAGCCGAGCAGGCGGCGGCCAATGTGCAGGTCGCACGCGCCAACCTCGCCCAGGGTCAGGCGGAACAACAGGATGCCGAAACCGCGCTCGCGCGTTCTCGGGATTTGCTGGCAATGGGTTTCGTGTCCCAGGCCGCGCACGACATCGCCGTGGCGCGCGCCAGCCGCGCCGCCGCGCAGATCGCCAGCCTGCAGGCCGGCATTGCCGCCGCCGCGGCGAACCGGCGCGGGGCCGAGGTCGCGGTCGAGCAGACACTGATCCGTGCGCCATTCGATGGCGTGGTGCTGACCAAGGCCGCAAACGTGGGAGACATCGTCACGCCTTTTTCGTCCGCGCTCGACAGCAAGGGCGCGGTCGTGACCATGGCCGACATGACGACGCTGGAAGTCGAGGCCGATGTATCCGAGTCGAATCTGTCCCAGGTGCGTATTGGTCAACCGGTGGAAATCCAGCTTGATGCCCTGCCCGACAAACGTTTTCGTGGCGAGGTCAACCGCACGGTCCCGACCGTCGATCGCGCCAAGGCGACGGTGATGACCAAAATCCGTTTCCTCGATCCGGATCAGCGCGTGTTGCCGGATATGAGTGCCAAAGTTTCTTTTCTGTCGAAGGAAATCAGCGAAACCGAACGCTCGCCCAGACCGGCGCTCAATCCGGCTGCGATTACCCGTCGCGGCTCGCGCGATGTCGTATTCGTGGTTAAGAACGGCACACTCGCTGAGGTGGTCATCGAGGCCGGCGCGAAACTCGGCGACCTCGTGGAGATTCGCGGTGGTCCGCGACCGGGCGACACGGTGGTGTTGCGACCCCACGAGAATTTGCGCGATGGCAGTACGGTCAAGTCGGCGGAGAAGTAAATGCCGGGTGCGCCGATTGTCGAAATCCGCCACTTGTTCAAATCCTACCGGCGCGGCGGGCTCGTCATCCCGGTACTGCACGACCTGAGTTTCGACATCGCCCAAGGCGAGTTCATGGCCCTGATGGGACCATCGGGTTCCGGCAAGAGCACGCTGCTCAATCTGATTGCCGGAATCGATAAACCCGACAGCGGCGAATTGCGCATCGGTGAGCAGGATATTTCCGCTCTGTCGGAATCCGAGCTGGCCGACTGGCGTGCGGCAAACATCGGGTTTATTTTTCAATTCTATAATCTGATGCCGGTGCTCAGTGCTTTCGAGAACATCGAACTGCCGCTGCTGCTGACGAATCTGGGTCGCCGCGATCGGCGCGAGCGTGTCGAGTTTTCCCTGCAAATGGTTGGCCTGGCCGAGCGTGCCGCGCACTATCCGTCGGAACTGTCCGGCGGACAACAACAACGCGTCGCCATTGCCCGCGCCATCATCACCGACCCGCTGCTGATCGTGGCCGACGAACCGACCGGCGACCTCGACCGGGTGTCTGCGGCCGAGATCCTTGCATTGCTCGAAAGGCTTAACCGTGAAATGGGCAAAACCATCGTCATGGTGACCCATGATCAGCGCGCCTCGGAGCGTGCCCGGGTCATCAAGCATCTCGACAAGGGCGAGCTCGCTGATGACGAATCCATTGCCGTGAAAGTCTAGAGCGATGTATTTCGCGAAGCTGGTGGTGAGAAACGCCATGCGCCACAGGCTGCGCACCGGACTCACTTTGCTCGGCATCGTTGTGGCCATTGTCGCCTTCGGTTTGCTGCGCACCGTGGTGGAGGCCTGGTTCGCCGGGGCCGAGAATGCTTCGGCGACGCGACTCGTTACGCGCAATGCGATCTCGCTCGTGTTTCCCCTGCCGATTACCTACCGGGAGCGCATCCGGCAAGTGGACGGGGTCGATTCGGTCAGTCATGCCAACTGGTTCGGTGGCGTTTATGTCACGGAAAGGAATTTCTTCCCGCAATTCGCCGTCGATGCCGACAGCTATTTCCCGCTTTACCCGGAGTACCGGCTGGAACCGGAGCAATGGTCTGCGTTTCTACGCGACCGGAAAGGCTGCGTGGTCGGACGAAAACTCGCCCGGCAGCACGGATTCAAGGTGGGCGACGTGGTTGCGCTACGCGGAACCATATTCCCCGGGACCTGGGAATTCGTCGTGCGCGCGATTTACGATGGTGCCGATGCCAACACCGATACTTCCCAGTTTTTCTTTCACTGGGAATACCTGAACGAAACCCTGAAAAAGAAGCTCCCGCGTCGATCCAATACGGTGGGCGTCTACGTGATCGGTATCGATCAGGCAAGCAACGCGGCCGCGGTGAGTGCTTCCGTGGACCGGATGTTCCGCAATTCGCTCGCCGAAACCCTGACGGAAACCGAGAAAGCATTCCAGCTTGGATTCGTGGCCATGACCGAGGCCATCGTAACGGCAATCCAGATTGTGTCTTTCCTGGTGATTTTCATCATCATGGCGGTCATGGCGAACACCATGGCCATGACGGCGCGCGAGCGCCTCGCCGAATATGCCACCATGAAAGCCTTGGGCTTCGGCCCGGCGCGGCTGATTGGGCTGATCTTCGGCGAATCCCTCGCCATTGCTCTTGTCGGTGCGGGCCTGGGCATCGCCGCCACCTTCCCGGTCGCGCAATGGTTCGCTGGCCAGACCGGCACGTTGTTTCCCGTGTTCGGCGTTTCGCAGGAGACCGTGGCCTTGCAACTGGCTGCGGCGCTGCTGGTGGGCGCTGTCGCGGCGCTGTTTCCCGGCCTGCGTGCGGCGCGGCTGCGCATCGTGGATGGGTTGCGCAATATCGGTTGAACCTGAATGGCGATACCGTTTACCTATACCGTGAAGAATCTGAGCGCGCGCAAGCTCACAACCGCGCTTACTGCGGCGGGCATGGCACTGGTGGTGTTCGTGTTCGCCACCGTGCTCATGCTGCAAGAAGGCTTGCGCAAGACCCTGGTCGCCACCGGGTCGCCGGATAATGTCGTGGTCACGCGGCGCTCGTCGGGGACGGAAGTTCAGAGCGGAGTCGACCGCGTACAGGCTGCGGTGGTGGAAAGTCAGACGGAAATTGCCTATGGCGCAGATGGCCGCGCGCAATTGTCGAAGGAATTGGTCGTCCTCATTTCGTTGCAAAAGCGCGAATCGGACCAGCCATCCAATGTCATCATCCGCGGATTGGGAACGGAGGGGCTCGACTTGCGCCCACAGGTACGAATCGTTAGCGGAAGAATGTATCGCCCGGGCACATCGGAAATAGTCGCCGGGCGCAGCATCGCAGAGCGGTTTCGCGGGGCCGCAGTTGGCGAGCATTTGCGCTTCGGCATGCGCGACTGGATGGTGGTCGGCACTTTCGACGCCGGCGGCAGCGGTTTTGATTCTGAAATCTGGGGAGATGTCGATCAGCTCATGCAGGCGTTTCGCCGTCCGGTGTTTTCTTCCATGGTGTTCAAATTGAACGATCGCAGCGGTTTCGATGCACTCAAGCAGCGTCTCGAATCCGACCCCAGGCTTACCGTGGAAGCCAAGCGCGAAACGGTGTTCTATGCCGAGCAATCCGAAGTGCTTTCGAACTTCATCGGCTACCTCGGGCTGACGCTGTCGGTCATTTTTTCTGTCGGCGCCACCATCGGCGCGATGATCACCATGTATGCGTCGGTGGCAAACCGCACCGCGGAAATCGGCACCCTGCGCGCCCTGGGTTTTCGCGCACGCAGCGTGCTCGCGGTGTTTCTGCTCGAAGCCTTGCTGCTCGGCCTGATCGGCGGCGCCATCGGACTGACGCTCGCTTCTTTCATGCAGTTCCTGACCATCTCGACCATGAACTGGCAGTCTTTCGCCGAACTCGCCTTTTCATTCACTCTTAATCCCACCATCATTGCGCAATCGCTGGCCTTCGCCTTGTTCATGGGTCTGGTCGGCGGATTCCTGCCGGCGCTGCGCGCCTCGCGGCTGAACATCGTCGATGCGCTGCGTGCGGCCTGAAATCAAGCGGGTCGATGGCCGGCGGTGACCTTAGTCTTTGGCCGATGGTGTTGGCGTCGGCCTGGTCATCGGCTCGATGGTTCCCACGTGGAAATGGAATGCACCGGCGCGGCGGTCGTCGAAATAGTGTCTTAGCGTGCGCCGTACGGTGATGAAGGCGAGTTGATCCCACGGAATCTGGTCTTCGTCGAACAGTCCGGTTTCCAGGGTTTCTTCCCCGGCGCTGAAATTTAGATCGAGCAGCCGGGCGCGAAACAGCATATACACTTGGTTGATATGAGGGATGTTGAACAAGGCATACAGGCCCAGCATTTCGACCCTGGCGTTGGCTTCTTCGAGGGTTTCGCGTGCGGCGCCTTCGGCCGTGGTTTCGCCGTTTTCCATGAAGCCCGCCGGAACGGTCCAGAAGCCATGGCGCGGTTCGATGGCGCGACGGCACAAAAGAATGCGGTTCTCCCATTCGGGAATGCATCCCACGACCATTTTTGGATTCTCGTAATGGATGATTCCGCAGTTGGTGCAAACATGGCGCGGAAGGTTGTCGCCGGGCGGCACGCGGTGTTCAACATGCGCGCCGCAGGCGCTGCAAAAATTCATGGGTCTGGCAGGGTGGGTGGACGACAGGGCATTATAGTTAGGATGTTTCAACAATGCCGATATCCGCGTTCCTGGAAATCCTGTGAGCGGTTAAAATCGGCTTCGTTGCGCCTTGCAATTCGGAGAAACTCAATGAGAGCGTTAAGGCGGTTTGCCATGGTCATGTCCATGGTTTTTTCCGGTGCGGCGATTGCCGATGCCGGTGCGCTGCGCGGAGCGTGGAAAGGGCCGTGGTACATCGGCATGAGCAGCGGCATCGCGTCCATGGCCATTGCCGAGGATGGTTCCGGGGAAATCGTGCTCACGAATCTGGACGACTTCGGATCGGAACCGGTGACGCTGGCAAAGCAATCCTTCGACGGCAAGTTTTTTGTCTTCAGCGCAACTGGTGCGAGCGGAGCACCGCTCAGTATGAAGCTTCAACTCGATGACAGTGGCAGGCACTTGCGCGGCAACGGCAAACACGCCGGCTTCGGTGCGCGCCTGGAACTTCAGCGCGCCGATTGAATGGGCGACGGGAGTCAGTTACCCGAAATGTAAATGGGCGACATGAGCCGACCTTTTTTCGACCGCGCCTGCGGTTAGTTCGCTGGCAGCGCTTTGATGAATTCGGCCAGTGCCTGGACCTCTTCCTGTTTCAGTTGTGACTTGAAGCTCGGCATCGGTGACTTGCCGATATTGATTTGCTTCATGATCTGCTCAACCGATTTGTCGGTGCCGGCAAGCTTTGGGCCATCGGCCTGTTTCATACCATACGACTGATGGCACCAACTGCATCTGGTCGCGAACAGTTTCTTGATGTTCCCGCCGTACTTCTTGTCGATCATGGCTGCGGGTTCGTCGGTCGGGTCGCCGGCGAAGGCAGACGCGGACACAAGGCTGACCAACAGGGCAACAACCAGAAGACGATGCATGCAACGTGAGGATGTCATTGGGT
>JANLTJ010000122.1:0-8309 GCA_031362885.1 Betaproteobacteria bacterium | reverse complement strand
GTGACTGCGCTGCTGCCGTCGCCGAGGTTGGTAACCGCGCCGGCATTGACCGCAGTGCCGTTGTCCCAGTTCGGTTCAACCGAAACGATGGTCTGGCCATTGAAGAAAAAGTCGATGGAACTGCCGATGGTGTCGCCTGCGGTACTGCCAACGAGACTGTTCGAGGCGCTCACGGTGCCCGCAATGCCGCTGGCTCCGCTGCCCCAGGTGATGGCACCCAGATTACCGTTCCACCCCGGACTCAACACCAGGTAATTCGCGCTCGATGTGGCGGCGATGCCGTTGTTGCCGACGCGATCGTTCGCAGTAGCTCCAACCAGGCTGTTGGTCGCATCCACGATTGCGCCCAGGGCCGCTCCCGGCCCCCAGGTGCCATTCAATCCGTTACCGAAGGTGGCCGCTCCGCGCAATCCGTTCCACTCCGGGCTGTAGACCACGAAGTTGTCGTTGCCGAGTTCCTGATAATTCATGTTGCGCGCCGTATCGCTGCCGACAAAATCGCTGGAATCGATAGTGCCCACCAGACTGTTGGTATCGCTCACCACGCCGGCCGACCCATTGATGCCATCGCCCCAGGTGACCGCGCCGGCCTGTATGCCCCACTCCGGGCTGAACACCAGATAGTTGCCGCTGGAGAAGAGTTCCGACACAAGCGCGGAGTTAAATACCGAATCCGACCCGACACGGTCCCCGCCGTCGCCGCCGATCAGGCTGTTGGTGGCGTCGATCGATCCGCCGGCGATCGCCGCAGGCCCGAAAGTCCCCGTGGTGCCACGCCCGAAGGTGACTGCTCCGGCATTCTGGAAACCGGTATTCGTGTCATCCCAGTCCGGACTCAGAACAAGGAAGTTTCCATTCGTGAGCGTGAATATGCCGTTCGATCCGACATGGTCGCCGCCGACTCCCGGCACGACATCCGGCGTATCGCCGATCAGGCTGTTCGCCGCGCTTATGGCGCCGACCGTGGTGCCGGCCCCCGACATCCAGGTCGCCGCGCCGCGACCGATATTCCAGCCGGGGTTGACAACCACGAGGTTGCCGTCAGGCAAGTGCTCCGCATCAAAATTGATTCCACCCACGCTGTCATTGGCGAAGCTGCCGACCAGACTGTTGGACAGGCTCACCGCGCCGGTAATTCCGGTAGTCGTGCTGCCCAGCGTGAGCGCACCGGCGTCGGGCGCACCGGTACCGGGATTGTCCCAGAGCGGGCTGCGCACCAGGTAATAGGATGGGAGGATTTCGATGCCATCGCTGCCAATCTGATCGCCCGGCTGGACACCAATCAGGCTGTTGGCGGCGGTGATCGCGCCGGTCGGGAGCGAAGTCGGGGTGCCGAAAGTGATCGCGCCACGCGCGAGGTCCCAGTTGGGCGCGACGAACAAATAGTTGCCACCGGAGAATGGATTCAACTCCCGATAGTCCTGTCCGATCTGGTCGTTGATACTGCTCCCGACCAGACTGTTGGTGGCGCCAACCACTCCGGTCGTGATGCCTCCCGTGCCGGTGCCGAACAGGGTGACGGCGCCCGCGTTGGTCGCCGCGCCGTTGTCCCACTCGGGGCTGCGGATCAGCAGATTGCCGTTTGCCAGCCGGTCGATGGAGAAACTGCTGCCGCAGCCGGAAACGCAGAAGCCGATCTGGTCGCCCGCAGTCGCGCCGACCAGGCTGTTGGTCGCAGAAACCGCTCCCGAGATACCCGGCGTCATCAGTGTTACCGCGCCGCGGCCGCCATTCCATTGCGGTGAATGCACCGCGAACGCCCCGTTCGAGAGAAATTCCGGGCGCCGTCCCACGCGATCATTGGCTGTGGTGCCGACCAGGGAATTGGCGGCGCTGACATCGCCGACGAGCGGGGTCAAATCCAGGTCCACCATGGTTGCGGCACCGGCATCGACAGTCGCGCCATTGTTCCAGACGGAACTCAGCACCATGACCCGCCCGTCATTATTGGTATCAAAACCGCTGATGCCGATTTGATCGTCGGTGGTTGTGCCGACCAATGCGTTGAGGTTGGACACCGGACCCGGATTGGCCCAGCCGCTGGCCACACGTCCGAAGCCGACCGCGCCGGCGTCCACCGCACCGGTCGCCGTGTTGTTCCAGAAACTGGCGCGGAAACCGAAAAATCCCGGCGGCGCCTGCGTGCCGGCCCCCCCGGGCACAATCACGCTGCCGCCGCCAGCGATGCCGCTGGCGATTCCGTCGTTCGCGGTTAGGCCGTACACGCTGTTTGCCGTGGCACCGATGGTGTCCTGGATGCGGCCGGCGAATCCGCCGGTGGGTCCGAGCCAGGTCAACGCACCGGCCTGGCTGTGCCAGTCCTCGAACTCAAATAGAAAACGGCCGCCGCCCAGGTTGTTGACGCTGTTCGGAAACCCGGCACCGACCACGTCATTCGTCTGGTCGCCAATCAGGCTGTTGGCTGCACCGATCACTCCCGTAATACCGGTGGTGATACCGGCAACGGTGATGGCACCGGCGTTTGCGGCAGAGGTTGTCGTGTTGTCCCACAGGGTGTTGGACACGTAGTAGCGGGAACCGAAGTCAAACTCGAAGATCTGTGCGCCGCTGCCGTCGCCGAAACTCGACCCGACCAGGCTGTTGGTAGAAGATACGATGCCGGATGGAAGAGCATTCGGCGTCGCGAATGTCCAGGCACCGAATCCCTTCGTGCCAGCGTTTGCGCTCCAGTTCGGACTGGCGAGAACGAAATTGCCGTTGCTGAGAAACGTTGGAAATCCCAAGCCGACCTGGTCTTCGTCCGCGGCCCCGGTCAGCGTCGATATCAGGGCGCCCGTCGAGAGGTTGTACAAATAAACGGCGCCCGCGTTGGGCCGCACCAGATCGTCCAGCGGATCGCGCACCAGCATGCGGGTGTTGCCCGACATGAATTGGACCCGTGAGGGTTCTCCGAATGCCGATAATGCGAACGGATTTGGATCAAGAATTTCCTGCGGCGTGGATCCAGTGCTGCCCGAGGCAATGGTGATGTTCTTCGGGTCGAGCAGGATGCCGCCAGCGGCGCCGACAGGGGCGGAGACATCGATGCGCAATCCGGCGCGCAGGGATTGTCTTCCCGACACCTCGACATCGCCGCCGTTGCCGCCACTGGGTCCGCCGCGTGCATTGATGACCCCGGCGAATTTCGTGGCGCCATCCGACCAGACGGTAATCGAGCCGCCGTTGCCCGACTGAGTGGCATTCGCGGAAATGACTGTGAAGGCATTGATGCCGGTGTAGCTCGACGCCTGCAAACCCTCGCCGCCGTTGCGTCCACCGCCGACGTGAATGATGCCGCCACCATCGCGGCCATCGGCGCGCAGGGTTGCCGCTGCCAGGGCGATCACGTCGCCGAGCAGGTCAACGCGTCCACCGCGGGCGCCGGTGGCGCTGTAAGTTGCGGAGGATTCGATGGAGTCTGCCGCGCTCACGCGGATCGTACCGCCCGCGCCGTTTGTGCCATCGGCCTCGAACCGCGACGCGCCGGTGGCCAGTATCCGGCCGGCGGCCTGCACGTCAATGGTACCGCCGCTTGCGCCGGATGCCGACAAGGTGCCGCTGGAGAGCAAATTGTCGGTGGAGATTTCGATGTGACCGGCGCGCACCGTGCCGCCATGAAAAATGAAGGCTGGTTCCGTCGCATCATGCGCTTCGATGCGCACGGCGCCACCGGCGGCCGAAATCGTGCTGCCTTCGCCGATGACAATCATGCGCGAGGCATTGAGCGTAATCCTGCCACCCTCGCCGAGGGTGACCGAATCGGCATTAATCTCGCCGCTGTGCCTGAGCGTGCCGGTGAACACATCGACCGCACCGCCCGCGCTCGCAATGCTGCCTAGATTGATCACCTGATTTTCCGCGGCGCGCACCTGAAACTGAACCTCGGTTTGCGCCTCATCAACAATCGTGACTCGCTGGCCGGCGGCGAGAACAATGTTGCCGCCATCGCTGATGATAAGGCCTTGGTTCTCGATCTGCGGGGCGATCAGGAAAATATCGCCCTTTGTGCCCGCGCGAATCGTGCCTTGATTGACGATGGCGCCGGCAGCGGCATCGCCCGCGAAGTTCCAACGCCCGTCGATGAAGTCTTGATTGCTGATGTTCAGAGAGGAGGCAACAAAACCCGAGGTATCGATGACTGAGCCGGCTCCAAACACAATGCCGTTTGGATTGACGAGAAACACGCGGCCATTGGACTGCAAAGTACCCAGCAGATTTGAGGCGTCGGCTCCGACGACTCGATTCAGTACCGCGCTCATTGAGGAAGGCTGAATGAAACGGGTCAGTTCACCGGCGCCGATTGAGAAATCCTGCCAATTCAGAATGGCGCCGGCGGAGTTGGTAATCGACAGGGTATTGCCCTGAGCGGCGGAGGACGCGGTGCCATGGACCACTTCCGCCCCGGTCGGGTTTGCCTGCGCCACCGAGGACATCATCAAGGCGGTCATGGCCGCTGCCAGCGGCTTCAACTGCATTCGCAGAGAATCGCGATGATGGTTTGCGTATCTTGTTGGCTTTCTCATGCGGCCTCCCTTGGGACAAGGAACTGCAAACATCGCAGAACCTGTCAGACGCGTCTCAAAAAATTGCAGCGAACAGGCGTCGAAAAAAGATCGCCGCTGTTCTGTTCTTTTAAACTACGTTACACAAGAAGTATAAGGGACGTCAAAGAAATTGCTGTGCATATAATATCGGCAGACCATCCGATTTTCCCCACCTGCAACGAGCACGGACTTGGCGCTTTGTGAACCGCTCGCAAGTCACCAGCCTAATCCTTTCTATTTTAAATAGTTGCAGGGTTTCTTTTTAGTAAAACTTCAAACATAGCGCCTGCAGCTTCAGATGCCTGTGACGGGTATCGCAAAGATTGGCGCCCGCAGAGCCGTTGGGAATCCGGCGAAACTCAAGAAAAACGAGCCCGCCAAGGAATGACTTGGAAAAGTTCTAATTTAGTAGCGGCAACACTTTCTCGAGGTAGAAGTGGGGCTGCTTCGCGCCGCGGGTGCGGCTGCGCACGGATGCCGTCGCGGTCGATTACGAACGCGGTGGGGGTCGGATACTTGCGCTCGAATCCACTTTGTTCGAGTTCGCCGGCCATCGCCATCGGCAGCCCACAGATGGCGAGCCCGCATTTGATCCGATGGCGCCTTTCAGGCTGTGGATGCAAACGAAGTGGAAGTGGATGCAAACGAAGTTGACTTGACGATGCAAGGGGAATAGATTCCAAGGCTATTCGATCCCGTGGTATTAAACGACGGGGACGAAACGGATTCACATTGCGGCAAGGGGGCGATCATGTCCTACTCGGTTCTGAGGGACCGCGTTATGTGTCAGCCGGTTCGCGCTTCTCGTGTGGTCGGTTCACGCCATACCATTTGCCGTGCAAAGATCAACGCGCTCGCCGCGATGGCGATGAGCGCCGTGTTCTTGTTGCCGTTTTCTTTTCCTGCCGAGGCGCAACACATCATCTGTTGCAACTCCTTGATTGACGTGAAAGGCAAATGGGCTGGCGCCTTGAGAAACTGCGCGGGCGAACTAGCGAAGCTCAGCGAGCCCGAGCGTGTCAAGGCCTGCGAAACACTGAGCAAGGCTGCCCCGTTTCCAGGCGCTGTCTGCGAGACGGCGGCTCCTTGCTACACGGCTTGCGACCAGGAAGCACTTGAGCGGGCAAAAGCCGAGTACCGAAAATGGCTTGAGGTTTATCAGTCCCAGCGGGCAAACGCCGATGCGCTTAGCGACGACGCGTCAAAGGTCGCGCGGGAGGGTGAAAAACTCTTCGCAGACTACTTCGTGGGCGCGGGGAGGACGGCTATGCTTAAAATTCTCGGGCTAATATCGAAGCAGGCTGCACGGGGCGCGCGTGTCTACACGAATCCGGGCAATCGGGATGCGGTGATCAAGGACGCCGTCAGCATCTTCAGGGATCTTGCAACGGTCATCAAGGGCGGCAAATGGAAAGGGGCCGTTCCGGTTGCAGAAGTAATCGCGATGTTGATGGATCTCGGTTTTGCGAACGCCAAAATGCTGACGCTCCTCGGAGAGTTCGACCTCTACGCGAAAGAGGCAGCCAAGGCCGCCGACGCTGCCCTCGACGCGTTAAAGAAAGCGCGTGCGGCTAAGGAAAAAGTCGATGAGCTGGAAGCGAAGTGCCGTGATTCAGAATCTTCCACATCGCCGCCAAAGGAAGAAGAAAGTGAAGATGACGAGTACAAGCCCACGGGTCAGCGCGAGTACGAAGCCGCCCTGAAGCTGAGGGAATCTTGGAAGCGCATTGACGCGGGTTATGTTGACACTCAGGGAAACTGGCACGACGCCAGTTCGGCGCTGCAGCGAGCCCTCGAGATCATCCAGAATGGAGAAATGGGTGCCGCAGAGCAATCTTTCCGCAGGGTGGCACTTGCGCTCGACAATACGGTGGCAGGGGTGCAGGCTCAGAACGCCATTACGGAACAGAAAGCAATCAAGGCCGGCAATCTCATGTCGGTGGGTTTTGGCAAGGAGGCGCGGGCACTCGGGGCTTTCCAGCGTGTGCTGGCAGATCTGGCGCGCATAAAGGAGATGACCGCGTCCCGCAACGCCGGACCGAAACCGGCGCCGCGCTAGCTCAAGCACAAGCAAGGTTCCAGTATGCAGGCCATTCAGAATCGCTCACCGATCAACCCCCGCAACTTCTGGTTCTGGTTCGGCGGTATCTGGTTGGGGGTGGGCTTGCCGTTTCTCCTGCTGGGTGCTTTCTTCGCCTGGTATGAATTAACGCTGGAGTCGCGCTTGATGCGCACCGGACAGCATGCGCAGGGCATCGTGCTGGTAAAGAGCTGGGACGATGACTCCGGCAACCGGCATCGGGATTATCGCGTCGAGTACCGGTTCACCACCGCAGCCGGTAAAACGGTGCGTAATGAATCCATCGTTTCCGAAGCGGCTTGGGAAGCGCTGCGCGAGCGCGAAGCAATTGGTGTGACCTACTTGCCCGACTCGCCGCGTACCCATTGCGTCGACGGGCGCGGCATTCAATGGGTGATGCCGGCTATTTTTTGTGGCGTGGGGGCGATGCTTACTTTGCTTGGAGGATTCGTGGTGCTCAAGGCCGTCTCCACTGCGCGCTTCGGCCGCCGGTTGCGCGAGCACGGTTTTCCGGTCCAAGCAGAGGTAATCGAGGTCACCCCAACCGGCTACATGGTGAACCGGGTTCGGCAATGGGTGGTGCTTTATCGCTATCGCGACCATGCGGGTATCGAGCATGACGGCCGCAGCCCGACGATGCAGAAGGAAGATGCCGAGCGCTGGCAATCCGGTGACCGGGTGACTGTGCATTTCGATCCTTTGAAACCGGGCCGCAGCGCATGGACGGAGGAGCGATGAACGCGCCACGCGTACCCTCGCCGCTCACTGCACTCAAACGCGAAATCGAGATTTGGGTGGGGCTGGTGGTTTTCTGTGCGGGAATCTCCATGCCGATCATCGCCGCGAATCTGGTCTGGATCGAACTGCGCTATGCGCGCGAGGCCATTGTCGTTCCAGCCACAGTGATGGAGCGCGACTTTATTCCCGCCGACCGCAAGGAAAATCCCAAGACGCGCTACCGGATTCGATATCGCTATAGCGTCGATGGAGTACAACCGCAGGTAGGGATTCAAGAGGTGGATGTGCACGGCTGGGAAGCGCGTATACCTGGGACCCAGTTTGATCTCGCCGTGCTCCCGGGCGAGGGTGCGCGCCCTCGCGGCAGTGGCCTGGCCGAAAAAATAAGCATCGCCGGGCTTGTGGTCATGGCCGCGATCTTTTTGCCCATAGGCTGGTCTCTCGGCGTGTCGCGTCTGCGGCGCGCCCTCGGTCGTCTGCGGGTGTACCGCAGCGGGACAGAGGCGCGCGCGGAGGTGCTGGAGATCGTCGATGCCGGTACCGCGATCAATCGCGTGCCGATGGCGAAAATGCGCTTCCGGTTTACGGACGCGAAAGGCGTGGTGCACGAAGGCGAGACCGGATTACTCAGCCCGTCCGAAGCCAGCAGCCTGGAGCCTGGCGCGCCCGGCCTGGTCCGCTACGACGAGGCGGACCCGGGGATCAGCGTCTGGGTGGACCAGTACGCCGACACGAAATGAAGAGTTTCCTGAAAATGCTTTACCAGATCGCAATGGCGCTGGTGCTGGTGTTTTGCGCGGCGGTGCTCGCCGAACTGCTGCCGGGCCTGAAGCCGCTCAATGTCTGGATGCTGGCCAACGAACCGATGCTGCTCGCCATCACCGGCGGTGCGGCCGGATTTGGCGTTTTCCTGCTGCTCGGCTCGGTTCTGTCGCTGCTCATGCAGG
>JANLTJ010000113.1:0-12552 GCA_031362885.1 Betaproteobacteria bacterium | reverse complement strand
GGTTCGCGCTCGAAAATCTGTTCGGACGGGACGATCTCGATGATCGCGGTCTCGTCCGCGGCGTTCTCCACCATCGCGACGCCAAACAGGATGTTCTTCCTGGCCAGGATGAGTTTCGCCGCCTTGGGCAGTAGTTCGCCGAACATGTCCATGCCGTAGGTGTGCAGCGTGGTGGCGCCGATGATCTTGCCCATGCCGATCGTCAGCATCTTGACGATGCCGGATTCGATCGGTGCGCGAAAATTGGTATGGGGTTTGACGCGCGGGATTATTACGACTGCATCGGCCTCGGAGGCCTGCTTGTCCATGTAAACGGGCATGCCGTCGTCCAGCTTGCCCAGTTCCACGACATCCATGCTGGACCTGACCGGGCAACCGACATAGTTTTCCGTGATGCCATAGCTCTCCAGCACTTCGCGCTGGCCTTCGGCGGTTGCACCGCCGTGGCTGCCCATGGCCGGGAAGATGAAGGGTTTGGCGCCGAGCGCCTTGAGCTCCGCGACCACGGCCTTGGCGCACTCCGCGATGTTGTTGATGCCACGCGACCCGCAACCCACTGCGATGCTCATGCCCGGCTTGATCTTGGCCCGCACTTCCGGGCGCTTGAACTGCTCGACAACGGTCTTGGTGACGCTGTCGAGTTTCTTGGTTTGGAATCTCTGGCGCACGTGCACCATGCGCGGCAGGGCGATATCGAGTCCGCCGGCCATGTTGACTTCGATGCGATCACCGATCATTTCAGCCTCCTATGCGTTCAATGGTAGTTCTTACGGGATGATTTCTGGTGCGGCTGACGCAAAAGGTCAGCGGACAAGCGCAAACATTTTACTCCAGTGCCAGCACGGCGCGGTACAGGTCAAGATAGCGCTGGGCGCTCGCCTTCCAACTGAAGTCGCGTTTCATGCCGTTTTTCTGCAATTGACGCCAGATTTTATCCTCGCCGTAGGCAGCGAGCGCCCGATGGCAAGCCCCCAGCAGCGTGACTGCGCTCAGGGGTGAGAAAACGAAACCACTTGCCGTGCGATCCTTCAGCGTCGCTGGCGAACAATCGACCACCGAATCGAGCAGGCCGCCGGTGCCATGCACCAATGGCGGTGTGCCATAGCGCTGGCTGTACATCTGGTTCAGCCCGCATGGCTCATAGCGCGAGGGCATCACGAACAAATCCGCACCGGCTTCGATCTGATGCGACAGCCCTTCATCGAATCCGATCTGCACCGCTATCGCGCCCGCATGCCGTTTGGCGAGTGCCTGAAAGCGCGTTTGCAGAGCCGGATCGCCGGAGCCGAGCACGACAAGCTGGGCGGGCAGTTTGACCAGTTCATCGGCGATATCGGCCAGCACATCCAGGCCTTTCTGATCCGAGAACCGGCCCACCGTGCCGATGAGCAGCGTGCGCGCTTCATTGCGCAGACCCATGCGCACTTGCAGCGCACGCTTGTTGTCCTGCTTTGCCGTCAGGCGCGAGGTGGTGTAATAGCGCTCGATGTAGGGGTCGGTTTCCGGATCCCATGCATCGACGTCGATGCCATTGAGTATGCCGTTCAGGACATCCTTGCGGTGAGCCAGCAGGCCCTGCATGCCCACGCCAAGCGGCTCACTCTGTATCTCCCGTGCATAGTTGGGGCTCACCGTGGTGATGCGGTCGGCGAATTGCAGCCCACCTTTCAGAAAAGACAAATTGCCGTAGAACTCCACGCCGTCGATGGCGAAAGCCTGCGGCGGCAGACCCAGCCGGTTCGCGCTTTGCGGCGGGAAAATGCCCTGATAGGCCAGATTGTGGATGGTCAGGACCGTGCGTGCGCGCGGCCCGCTGACGTAATGCAGATAAGCGGGCGTGAGCCCGGTCTGCCAGTCATTGCAGTGAACGATGTCAGGTATCCAGGCGCCAAAGGGCGAAGCCGGCGTGGACAACAACGCGCTGACATAGGACAGCAGCCCGAAGCGCAGATCGTTGTCGGGCCAGTCCGCGGAGGAACTATCCTGATAGGGGCCGCCACTGCGCTCGTAAATGGGGCATTCGATCACCAGCAAGGGCAAACCCGACGGCAGCTTTGACACGAGCAGGCTGGCCGGCGGCAGTCCCGGCAACGAGGGCAGGTTCGCCAGGCGGGCGCGGGTCTTGAGCGCGCTCATCACCTGCGGATAGCCGGGCACGAGCAGACGCATATCGACGCCGAGCGCATGCAGTGCCACGGGCAGGGCCGCACTGACATCGGCCAGCCCGCCGGTCTTGATCATCGGCGCGACTTCGGAAGTCGCGAACAGCACCTTGAGTTTCCCGGCCATGGGTGTCTTACCGGTCGCAGCGCAGGATCAGAGCTCCCAGCGGCGGCAGGGTGATCGCGGCCGAGTGATCCTGACCCATCCACGGGTAAGGCTGCGCGGCGATAGCCCCGGCATTGCCGGAATTCGAGCCGGCATAAAAAGCGGAATCGCTGTTAAATATTTCGCGCCAGTCCCCGCTTCCGGGCAATCCCACGCGATAACCATGACGCGGCACCGGCGTGAAGTTGAGCACCACCACGATGCATGATCCGTCGCGGGCCCGGCGCTCGAAACACAGCACCGACTGGTCGGCGTCGTTGCAATCGATCCAGCGGAAACCGTCCGGCTCGAAATCCAGCTCATGCAATGCCGGCTCATCGCGATAGAGCCGGCACAGATCGCGCACCAGGGTTTGCACGCCGCGATGCCAGTCGATGCCGAGCAGACCCCAGTCGAGTTCTCCACCCGCACGCCACTCACGTCCCTGGGCAAACTCGTTGCCCATGAACCCGAGCTTCTTGCCGCAGGCGACGAACTGATAGGCCAGCAGCAGGCGCACATTGGCGAACTTCTGCCAGGTATCCCCCGGCATTTTGCCGAGCAGCGAACCCTTGCCATGCACAACTTCGTCATGCGACAACGGCAGCAGAAAATTCTCGCTGTAAGCGTAGATCTGGCCAAAGGTCAACTGGTTGTGGTGGAAACGGCGATGCACCGGATCGTGTGCCAGGTACGCCAGCGTGTCACTCATCCAGCCCATGTTCCATTTCATCGAGAACCCGAGGCCGCCGACATAAACCGGCCGCGACACCATCGGCCAGGCGGTGGACTCCTCGGCCAGGGTCAGCGCGCCGGGAAAATCGCGATGCACCATGACGTTCAGCTCGCGCAGCAATTCGATGGCTTCCAGGTTCTCGCGCCCGCCGTACTTGTTCGGAATCCATTCGCCGGCCTTGCGCGAGTAATCGAGGTAGAGCATCGAAGCGACGGCATCGACGCGCAATCCGTCCAGATGACACTCCTTGAGCCAGAAGTGCGCACTGGATAACAGGAAGCTTTTCACTTCCTTGCGCCCGTAGTTGAAGATATGCGTGCCCCAATCCTGGTGGAATCCCAGGCGCGGGTCCTCGTGTTCATAGAGCGCGGTGCCATCAAAACGCGCGAGCGAAAATGCGTCGGTCGGAAAATGCGCCGGCACCCAGTCGAGAATGACGCCGATCCCGGCCTGGTGGCAGGCATCGACAAAGCCTTTGAAAGCTTCGGGCGTGCCATAGCGGCTGGTCACCGCGAAGTAGCCGGTGGTCTGGTAGCCCCAGGATTCGTCAAGCGGATGTTCGGACACCGGCAGTAGCTCGATATGGGTGTAGCCCATGTCCACAACATACGGGATCAGGCTTTGCGCCAGTTCCGTGTAGGAATAAAAGCGCCCATCCGGATGGCGCTTCCACGATCCGATGTGCACTTCATAAATATTGATCGGCGCATGCAACCAGTCCCAGCGGGCGCGGGCGCTCATCCACCGCTCATCGCGCCATGTATAGTCTTCGCCGACAACCTGCGCGGCGGTGCCGGGACGCACTTCGTGAAAACGCGCATAGGGATCGGTTTTGACAAAGACTTCGCCGCTCGCGCGATTGCGAATCTCGTACTTGTACAGCGATCCATCCGCGATGCCGGGAATAAACAATTCCCATACGCCGCTCAAGCCATGCGCGGACATCGGGTGCGAGCGCCCGTCCCAGCGATTGAACTCGCCCACGACGCTGACCCGCGCGGCATTCGGCGCCCAGCAGGCAAAACGCACACCGGGCACGCCATCGCGCTTGATGAGATGACTGCCGAGTACGCGATACGCCTGTTCCAGGCGGCCTTCATTGAACAGATACAAGTCATCCGCGCCGATGGCAGGAGCGAAGGAGTAGGGATCGAAGGTTTCAAATTCCCGTCCCGCTTCGTTGACGCGCAGCGTTACGGGTTGCCCGGGCGCTACGCTTGACTGCCAGACGAAAACGCCCTGGGCATGGATGCGCTTCATCGGCTCGAATCCGGACTTGGTGCGCACCGATACGCTCGCCGCATAAGGCCGGAACACGTGCAAAGACCAGTCCCGATCATCGCGTTGCAGCCCAAGCACACGAAACGGGTCGTGGTGGCGGGCTGCAACCAGGGCTTCAAGGTCGTCGGCTCTGGAGATTTGCGGAGTTTTCATCATATTGCCCGGACGGACGGAATCGCGCAGGATTCTGCTGTGCATGGCGCGATGCCATTATAAGCAGCACCTCGCGCGCGCGGTCGCTATTTGCGGCGGCGGCGGGTTGGGGTCAGAATAGAATGGGCGGCGCAGCGTTGAACCGCTGGCGCAACCCATTCATCGGGAAGATTTCATGAGTGACAACGACTCCAATGTCCGCTTCGTCAGCGTACTGACCAAGAACACCTACGCGCTGGTGCTGGCGGGCGGGCGCGGCAGCCGTTTGAAGAATCTGACCGATTGGCGCGCCAAGCCGGCGGTGCCTTTTGGCGGCAAGTTCCGCATTATCGATTTTCCGATGTCCAACTGCGTCAATTCCGGCATCCGCCGCATCGGTGTCGCCACGCAATACAAGTCGCACAGTCTGATCCGGCACATCCAGCGCGGCTGGAGTTTTCTCGATGGCCGCTTCGCGGAGTTCGTCGACATCCTGCCCGCCTCGCAGCGCACCGCGGAAGAAAACTGGTATCTCGGCACCGCCGACGCGGTTTATCAGAACCTCGATATCCTGCGCACCTATGAGCCCGATTACATCTTGATCCTGGCCGGCGATCATATTTACAAGATGGACTACGGCAAGCTGCTTGCCTTCCACGTCGCCAGGAACGCCGACATGACGGTAGCCTGTCTGGAAGTGCCGCGCGGGGAAGCCTCGTCATTTGGCGTCATGGGAATCAACGACGACTGGCGGGTCACCAATTTTGTCGAAAAGCCGGCCAGCCCGCCGCACATACCCGGCAAGCCGGACCAGGCGCTTGCCAGCATGGGCATCTATGTCTTCAACGCGCCGTTTCTGTACGAGCAGCTTGCCCGCGACGCGCTCACGCCCGGGTCCGGCCATGATTTCGGCAAAGACATTATTCCGCACCTGGTGCCTCGCTATCGCGTGTACGCGCAGCGCTTCGACGACAGTTGCGTGGGTCCGCGCGACCAGCCCGCATACTGGCGCGATGTGGGTACCGTGGATGCCTATTGGGAGGCCAATATCGATCTGGTGCGGGTGACGCCGGATCTGAACATGTACGACAAGGAATGGCCGATCTGGACATACCAGGAACAGTTACCGCCGGCCAAGTTCGTGTTCGACGACGAGGGCCGGCGCGGCGGCGCGATCGATTCGGTTGTCTCCGGCGGCTGCCTTATCAGCGGCACAACCATACGTCGTTCGCTGCTGTTTTCGAATGTGCGCGTGCACAGTTTCGGCAGCATCGAGGAATCGGTGATCCTGCCCGAGGTCACCATTCACCGGCATGTGAAGCTGCGGCGCGTAGTGGTGGACAAGGGTTGCGTGCTGCCCGAAGGACTGAGCGCGGGCTTCGATGCGCAGGAGGATCGCCGGCGCTTTCATGTTTCCGAGCGCGGTATCACGCTGATCACGCCCGAGATGCTGGGTCAGAACATCTTGCATCAGCGCTGACGCAGCGTATTTCGATGAACAATTCCAAGCTGGATCTGGTTCTGCTGTGGCATATGCACCAGCCGGATTTCCGCGATCAGGCCTCCGGGGAATTCGCCCAGCCCTGGGTCTATCTGCACGCGATCAAGGACTACAGTGACATGGCGGCGCACCTGGAGCACCACCCGGGTGTGCGCGCGGTGGTGAATTTCACCCCGGTGTTGCTCGATCAGCTCGAGGACTACACTGATCAGTTCGCGAGCGGCCGCCTGCGCGATCCGCTGCTGCGCCTGCTCGCTCATCCCGATCTGGCTATGCTCGACCCTTCCGGGCGCAAGCGCGTGCTGGGCTGCTGCTTCAGGGCCAATCATCACAAGATGATCGAGCCGTATCCGGTTTACCGGCGGCTATTCGACTTCTACACCTTGACACAGCAGCCGGGCAGCGCCGCGGAAAACTATCTTTCCGCGCAATACCTCGGCGATCTGCTGACCTGGTATCACCTGGCATGGGTCGGGGAAACCGTGCGCCGGCGCGACCAGACGGTTGCGCAATTGCTGGCGAAAGCGCAAAACTTTTCGCACGCCGAGCGCATGCAGCTCGTCGCGCTGATCGGCCGCGAGACCAGCGCCATCGTCCCGCGCTACCACAAGCTCGCGGAGCAGGGACGCATCGAACTGACCACCAGCCCCGCCTCGCACCCGATCGGCCCGCTGCTGATTTCCTTCGAAGCGGCACGCGAAACCCTGCCTGATGCGCCGCTGCCGCAAAACACGCACTATCCCGGCGGACGCACCCGCGCCAGCGCGCACATCGCCGCGGCGCGCGCAAGCCACGTCCGGCGCTTCGGCAAGCCTCCGCGCGGCATGTGGCCGGCGGAGGGCGCACTATCGCAGGCATTCGCCGAACTCATGGCGCAGGGCGGTTGCGAATGGATCGCCAGCGGTGAAGGCGTGCTGGTCAACAGTCTGGGAAACAATGATGCACCAGTTCCGGAGCGGTACCATTACCTTTACCGGCCTTACCGGCTAAGTGGCGGTCAGACGCCTGTGACCTGTTTCTTCCGCGATGACCGCCTCTCCGACTTGATCGGTTTCGAGTACGGCAAGTGGCACGGCAAGGACGCTGCCGCGCACTTCATCGGTGAACTGGAGAAAATCATCGAACACAGCAATGGCGCCGCACGCCCGGTCGTGAGCGTCATTCTGGATGGCGAGAATGCGTGGGAGTACTATCCCTACAACGGTTATTTCTTTCTCGATGATTTGTATGCCGCGCTCGAGACTCACCCGGAAATCGAGACCGCGACGTTCGCGCAACTGCTCGACGCGGGGCGCCCGGCCGAAGCCCTGCCCGCGCTGGTGGCGGGCAGTTGGGTGTACGGAAACCTCGCCACCTGGATCGGTTCCCCTGACAAGAACCGCGCCTGGGATTTGCTGTGCGCCGCCAAGCAGAGTTTCGATCTGGTGGCGGCGAGCGGGCGCCTGGACGCGCACGAACTTGAGCAGGCGACCCGCCAGCTCGCGGACTGCGAAGCTTCCGACTGGTTCTGGTGGTTCGGGGACTACAATCCCGCGGAATCGGTCAAGGCGTTCGACAAACTCTACCGGGAGAAACTCGCCCATCTGTATGCGCTGCTGAAACTGCCCGCGCCCGGCGAACTCGACATTCCGGTCAGCAGCGGCCGTGAACACTCCGAAGCCGTAAATGCCATGCGCCGCGCTTCCTGATGAATAATAAAATATCACTGTTGTTCGGTGTGCATGCGCACCAGCCTGCCGGCAATTTCGCGCATGTGATCGACGACGCGCATGCGCGATGCTACAAACCGTTTCTGGACACCCTGTATCAATTTCCGGACTTCAAGTTCTCGGTGCACTTCAGCGGCTGGCTGCTGGGCTATCTGCTTGAGCATTTCCCAGCGGACATGGCGAAGCTGCGTGAGATGGTGGCGCGTGGCCAGGTGGAAATGTTTGGCGGTGGCGATACCGAGCCGGTTCTGGCGTCGATCCCGGAGCGCGATCGCCGCTCTCAGTTGAAAGCCTTGTCGGATCGCATCGAGGTCGCGTTCGGTCAGCGCCCGAGTGGCGCCTGGCTCACCGAGCGGGTATGGGAATCCGCGGTGGCGCCATCGCTGGCCGAATCCGGCATTCGCTATGTCACCGTGGACGACTACCATTTTCTCTGCGCCGGCAAACGCAATGCAGATCTGACCGGCTACTTCACGACTGAAGAAGGCGGCGTGCGCCTGGATCTGTTCCCGATCTCGGAAGCGCTGCGTTACCGCATCCCGTTTTCCACTGCGCCCGAAACCATCCTGTACCTTGAATCGCTGGCCACGGAAGACGGTACGGCGGCGGCGATCTACTTCGACGACATCGAGAAGCTTGGCATCTGGCCGGAAACCTACGAGTGGGTATACGAGAAACAATGGCTCAAACAATTCATCGAGGGCGTGCTGGCCTCGCCGGCGATAGAACCCATGCTCTATCGCGATTTTGAATCGCAGCGGCGTCCGCGCGGTGTCGTCTACCTGCCCGCGACTTCTTACATCGAAATGAACGAATGGACGCTCGACGCCGACCGCGCCGACGTATTCGTCGAACTGGTCAAACGGGAAAAAGACCACCAGCGCTACGAACAGACCAAACCCTTCCTGCGCGGGGGTATCTGGCGCAACTTCATCTCGCGTTATGCCGAATCCAACTGGATGCACAAACGCATGCTGGAAGTATCCGGCCGCGTCGCCGGACTGGGCAGGAAAGCAAATCGGCGCATGCGCGAGCTGGTGCACCTGACACAGGCGAACGACGCTTACTGGCATGGCTTGTTCGGCGGAATCTACCTGCCGCATCTGCGCCGCGCGGTGTGGAATGCGATCGTCGAACTCGAGGCATTGCTTGACGCAGCGATCCCGCGCGCGCAGGTCGTGCGCGATCTGGACTTCGATGGCCACGACGAAATTTTCCTCACCAATCGCAAGCTGCAAGCCGTGATTCGTGACGATGGCTTTGGCGCGGTGCACGAGCTGGATTGCTATGCCCTGCGCCACAATTTCGGCGACACGCTAATGCGGCGTGCGGAACATTACCACCGCAAAATCCGCGAAGGCGGCAGCAGCGATCATTCCGGGGGCGGCATCGCCTCCGCGCATGATCGCGTCAACTTCAAGCATCCGGTTTCCGCGGCCGACATGACCGCCGACGCCTGTCCCCGCGCTCTTTTTCTCGACCGCCTGGCAGGGCAGGCGCAAACGCTGGACTACGCGGTGCGCACGACCGGCGCAAACGCCGTCGAACTCGCGGGACCGGGTCTGACCAAGAAAATATCGCTGAAAAGCAACGCTTTGAGCGTGGAGTATCGGCTGGAAAATGGGTCAACACCGATTGAAACCGAGATCAACCTCGCCATGCCCAGTTGCGATGGCTTTTTGGGTCGCTATGTCGTCAACGGCGAAGTACCCGGTGGTTTCGGCCAGGCTTTCAGCTGGGAACAAATCAGCCGGTTGACTCTCGAAGACGGGGTGCTGGGCGGCAAGGTCGTACTGACCATGGATCATCCGGTGACGGTACACGCCGCCCCGCACCAGACCGTATCGCAATCGGAAGACGGGTTCGAGAAAATCATGCAAGCCGTTACCGTGCGCATCGTTCACCCTCTTGCGGCGGGCGGATTGGGCATCGTGCTGACGGTTGAATAGAAGTTCGGTTCCGGCGCGGGATTATTTCCGGAGGCGTAAACTAAAGCACCACACGACGACCAGGAGACGCAATCATGATGACGCGCGAGCAGTATGTGGAGCAGATGAAAAAACAGATTGACGAATGGAATGCAAAACTCGGCAAATGGGAAACCGAAGTACAGAAAGTCCAGTCCAACGTGAAAGTGCAATACGAAACCAAAATCAAGGCGCTGGAGCACCAGCGCGACGAGGCCGTTAAACGCCTGAACGAAACCCGCGAAGCCAGCCAGTCCGCGTGGATGGAAGTGAGCAAAGGCGCGGAAAGCGCGTGGGATACCATGCAGTCGAGCTTCCAGAAAGCCTGGGAGGAGTTCCACAAGAAAAAGGGCTAGGCCAGAAATCTCTCGTGCCGGTCGGCGGCGAGAGAACTCAAGCATCGCGACCACTCGCGCGCACTACGCTTTCATCCATCGAACGAACGCTGTAAAGACAAACCGTGGCCAGAAAAAAGAAGCCCGAAGAGCTGCGCAGCCACCGCTGGTTCGGCGCCCAGGACTTGCGCTCCTTCGGCCACCGCTCGCGCACGTTGCAAATGGGCTACGCGCACGAAGACTACAAAGGCAAACCGGTCATCGCCATCATTAACACCTGGAGCGAGATCAACAATTGTCACTCGCATTTCCGCCAGCGCGCGGAAGAGGTTAAGCGCGGCGTCTGGCAGGCGGGCGGTTATCCGCTGGAAATGCCGGCGATTGCATTGGCCGAGGTGTTCCAGAAGCCCACGACCATGATGTACCGTAATTTCCTGGCAATGGAAACCGAGGAGTTGCTGCGCTCTTATCCGGTGGACGGCTGCGTGCTCATGGGCGGCTGCGACAAGACCACGCCGGGCCTGCTGATGGGCGCGATCAGCATGAATATTCCGGCGATCTTCATGCCGGCGGGGCCGATGCTGCGCGGCAACTGGCAGGGCAAGACGCTCGGCTCCGGATCCGATGTGTGGAAGTACTGGGACGAGTTGCGCGCCGGGCGCATCACCGGGCGCGACTGGACGCAAATCGAGGAAGGCATCGCGCGCTCGGCCGGAACCTGCATGACCATGGGCACGGCTTCGACCATGACCGGCGTCGCGGAGACGCTCGGCTTCAGTCTGCCCAATGCATCGACCATTCCCGCGGTGGATTCCAATCACAGCCGCATGGCGGATTTCACCGGCCGGCGCATCGTGGACATGGTCTGGGAAGATCTTAAGCCGCGCGACATCCTCACCGCGAAATCCTTCGACAACGCGATCAAGGTGCTGATGGCGCTTGGCGGCTCCACCAATGGACTCATTCATGTGATCGCCATGGCCGGACGTGCCGGCATTCCGATTGCGCTCGAGCGCTTTGAGGAGCTCGGCCAACGCACGCCGTACCTGGTAAACATGCGCCCGTCCGGCCAATACCTGATGGAGGACTTTTATTACGCCGGCGGTCTGGCGGCCATGCTCGAAGGCATGCGCGCGATGCTCGACGTGGACCAACTCACCTGCACCGGCAAGACGCTGGGCGAAAACATCGCAGGGACAAAAATTCACAACGCCGACGTGATCCGTACGCCGGATAATCCCATGCAGCCCGAGGGCGGGCTGATCGTATTGCGCGGCAATCTCGCGCCGGACGGGGCGGTCATCAAGGCGAGCGCCGCCGATCCGAAGTTGCTCCGGCATGCGGGCCGCGCCATGGTGTTCGATGACTATAACGACATGGCGGCGCGGATAGACGATCCCGCTCTGGACGTGGACGCGGATTCGGTGCTGGTGTTGCGCAACGCCGGTCCGCTCGGCGGGCCGGGCATGCCGGAATGGGGCATGCTGCCGATTCCGAAAAAACTGCTCAAGCAAGGGGTGCGCGACATGGTGCGCATTTCCGATGCACGCATGAGTGGCACCAGTTACGGCACCTGTGTGCTGCATGTCGCGCCGGAGTCGTGGATCGGCGGGCCGCTGGCACTGGTGAAAACCGGCGACATGATTGCGCTCGATATCGACGCACGTACACTAATCGTTGAAATTTCCGAAGACGAATTTTCACGCCGCCGCGCAGCGTGGAAACCGCCCGCGCGCGCTTACGAACGCGGCTTCACGCGCCTCTACATCGATCACGCGACGCAAGCCCCGCAAGGTTGCGATTTCGATTTCCTGATGGGCAATGCGGCCACCCCCGAACCGCCCATCTATTGAGCAACATACCGAGACCAACATGGATCCTTTCGTCAACCCGTTCCGCACGCTTCTCGCGCAGCCGAGCATTCCACTCGGCACCTGGCTCATGTCCGGCGCACCTTCCACCGCCGAAGCGATGGGCTGCATCGGCTGGGACTGGCTGGTGGTCGACATGGAACATGTGCCCATCGACTTCAAGGACGCCTATCACATCCTGCAAGCGATCGCCGGCACCAAATCGACGCCGGTGATTCGTCTTGCGTGGAATGAAATCGTCACCGTCAAGCGCGCGCTCGAGATCGGCGCGCAGACGCTGATGTTCCCGTTCGTGCAAAACGCCGACGACGCGCGGCGCGCGGTGGCGTCGACGCGTTATCCGCAATTGGGTGACAGCAATCCCGGTACCCGCGGATTTGCGGCCATGCACCGCGCCAGCCGATACGCGACTGCGGGCGACTACGGCAAACGCGCGAATGAAGGCATATTCCGGATGATCCAACTGGAAACACCGATGGCAATCGAAAACCTGGAAGAAATCGCCGCGGTCGATGGCGTCGATGCACTATTCATGGGTCCGGGCGATCTATCGTCCGCGATGGGGCAGATCGGCAATATTGCCAATGTCGAAGTACAAATGGCCTTGAAAGATGCCGCGCAGCGCGCCAACAAGATCGGCAAACCCATTGGCACGGTCGGGCCGACGCCGGAGATGGTGCAGCAGTTCATCGGCTACGGATACAATTTCGTCG
>JANLTJ010000278.1:0-5508 GCA_031362885.1 Betaproteobacteria bacterium | reverse complement strand
GAGCAGCGCGGTTTCCTCGCCGCAAATGTAGGCGCCCCAGCCGTGGTGCGAATGCAATTCGAAACTGAAGTCCGAACCAAGAATGTTCTTCCCCAGCATTCGCGCGCCCCGCGCTTCCTCCAGCGCTTCCTCGAAGCGCTCGTAGACATCCCAGATTTCTCCGTGTATGTAGTTGTAGCCCACCGTGGTGCCCATCGCATACGCCGCGATCGCCATGCCCTCGATGACGATGTGCGGGTTGTAGCGCAGGATGTCGCGATCCTTGAACGTGCCGGGTTCGCCCTCATCCGAATTGCAGACGAGATATTTCTGTCCGTGAAACGCACGCGGCATGAAACTCCATTTGAGCCCGGTAGGAAATCCGGCGCCGCCGCGGCCGCGCAGCGAAGATTTTTTCATCTCGGCGATGATCTGCTCGGGCGTGATCTTGTCGCTGAGAATCTTGCGCAAGGCCTGGTAGCCGCCGCGCGCCTCGTAATCCTTGAGTCGCCAGTTGAGTCCGGTCAATCCCTTGAGGATGACCGCGTCGGGCCCGTAGATGTCCTCAGAGAACGGCGGCATGGGCGCGTTCACGTGCGCAGCTCCTCTATCCAGGAATCGAGCTTGTCGGGCGTCATGAAGGACACCATGGTCTTGTCGTTGTGCAGACACACCGGCGCATCGCCGCAGGCGCCCAGGCATTCGCCTTCTTTCAGAGTAAACAGCCCATCGGGTGTGGTCTCATTAAAACCGATGCCGAGTTTCTGTTTCAGGTAATCCGCGGCCGCGGTCGCGCCCGACAATGCGCACGGCAGATTGGTACAAATCGTAATCTTGTGCGCTCCGACCGGGCTCAGGTTGTACATGCCGTAAAAGCTGGCCGCTTCGTACACCGCGATCGGCGGCATGCCCAGATAACTGGCCACGAAATCCATGGTTTCGGTCGCCAGCCAGCCCTTTTCACTCTGCGCGATGGTCAGCGCCGCCATGACAGCCGATTGACGCTGGTCGGCGGGATACTTGGCCGCCGCCTTGTCGATCGCGGCCAGCGATTCGGGAGAAAGAACCAAGGGTGCGTTCATCGGTCCACCTCCCCAAACACAATATCCTGCGTACCGATGATGGCGACCACATCCGCGATCATGTGACCGCGCGCCATTTCATCGAGCGCGGCGAGATGCGCGAATCCGGGCGCGCGAATTTTTACCCGATACGGCTTGTTGGCGCCATCGGATATCAGATAAATACCGAACTCGCCTTTTGGCGCTTCGACGGCGGCGTAAGTCTCGCCGGCCGGCACATGCATGCCTTCGGTAAACAGCTTGAAGTGGTGAATCAACTCTTCCATGTTGGACTTCATGTCCACGCGCGACGGGGGAGCGATCTTATGGTCGTCGATAATGACGCTTCCCGGATTCTTGCGCAGCCAGTCGATGCACTGTTTCACGATTGCGTTGGACTGGCGCATCTCCTCGATGCGCACCAGATAGCGGTCGTAGCAGTCTCCGTTGACGCCGACCGGTATGTCGAAATCGACGCGATCGTAGACCTCGTAGGGCTGTTTCTTGCGCAGATCCCATTCGACGCCGGAACCGCGCAACATGGGGCCGGTAAAACCCAGCGCCAGCGCGCGCTCGGGCGATACCACTCCGATCCCGACCGTGCGTTGCTTCCAGATGCGATTGTCAGTGAGCAGCGTTTCGTACTCGTCCACATGATGCGGAAAACGATTGCTGAAATCCTCGATGAAATCGAGCAGCGAGCCACGGCGGTTTTTGTTGAGTGCGCGCACGTCCTTTTCATTATGGATTTTCGAGGCCAGATACTGCGGCATGGTCTCGGGCAGGTCGCGATAGACACCGCCGGGACGATAGTAAGCGGCGTGCAGGCGCGCACCCGACACCGCTTCGTAGCAGTCCATCAGGTCTTCGCGCTCGCGGAAGCAGTACAGGAACACGGTCATGGCGCCGATGTCGAGCGCGTGCGCGCCCAGCCACAACAAGTGATTCAGAATCCGGGTGATCTCGTCAAACAGCACGCGAATGTATTGCGCGCGCAGAGGCACGTCGATCCGGAGCAGTTTCTCGATGGCCATCACATAGGCATGCTCGTTGCACATCATCGAGACGTAATCGAGCCGGTCCATGTACGGCAGCGACTGGAGAAAGGTCTTGTGCTCAGCGAGTTTCTCGGTGCCACGATGCAACAGCCCGATGTGCGGATCGGCGCGCTGAATCACTTCACCGTCGAGCTCAAGCACCAGCCGCAACACCCCATGCGCAGCCGGGTGCTGGGGGCCGAAATTCATCGTGTAGTTGCGTATCTCAGCCACGGCCTGTCACGCTGCGGAAGCAGGATAGAAAAACAAAGGCGTTAACGCGAGCGACTCCAAGAAAAAGCAGGAAAGAGCGCAAAGGAAAGCATGGCAACAAAAGGTCTGCACCAGCGGTCTTGGTTTCCTTTGCGCACCTGCTTTCCACTTTGCGTCCTTTGCGTTAAAAACTTTTCTGCTCTTGATTCTTCAGCGCTACTCAACTACTGCCGTAACGCACTTCGCGCACAACACGCGGCACGGTTTCGCGCGGCTCAATGCTGACCGGCTGATAGACCACGCGCTTCTGGTCCGGGTCATAGCGCACTTCGACGAATCCGGACAATGGAAAATCCTTGCGAAACGGATGCCCGATGAAACCATAGTCGGTCAGAATCCGGCGCAGATCCGGGTGTCCGGGAAACATGATGCCAAAAAGATCGAAGGCCTCGCGCTCGAACCAGTTGGCCGATGGCCATATTCCCACGACGGAATCCATAACCGGGAATTCGTCATCCACGGAAAAAATCTTCAGACGCAGGCGATGATTCAAAGTCACGGACAACAGGTGGTACACCACGGCGTAGCGCAAGCCCTGATAACTGGCGTTGCCGTAATCCCGATAATCGACGCCGCACAAGTCGATCAACTGCTCGAATTCAAGCCCCGGATGATCGCGCAGCTCGCCGGCCACCGAGAGTGCATCGGCAGCCGTGGCGACCAGCGTCAGTTCGCCCCCGCTATCAAGAATCTCGACGGCCTTGCCGGCAAATGTCGTCTTCAGATTGTCGGCGAGCGTCGCCATGCGGTTCATGACGGTGATTCAGCGCGCGATGGTATTGGTACGACGGATCTTGTTTTGCAACTGGATGATGCCGTAGAGCAGCGCCTCCGCGGTCGGGGGGCAGCCCGGAACGTAGACATCCACCGGCACAATGCGATCGCAACCGCGCACCACCGAGTAGGAGTAATGGTAGTAACCGCCGCCGTTGGCACACGAACCCATGGAGATGACCCAGCGCGGCTCCGACATCTGGTCATAGACCTTGCGCAAAGCCGGTGCCATTTTGTTGCACAGTGTACCGGCCACGATCATCACATCGGACTGGCGCGGACTCGGCCGGAACACGATGCCAAAGCGATCAAGATCATAGCGCGCGGCACCGGCATGCATCATCTCCACCGCGCAGCAGGCCAGTCCGAATGTCATCGGCCACATGGAGCCGGTCCGCGTCCAGTTGATGACGTTGTCGATCGACGTGGTGACGAATCCTTTCTCGGTGACTCCTTCAATACTCATAGGCACCTCTGCTGCATGCTAGTCCCATTCCAGGGCGCCCTTCTTCCACTCGTAGACGAAGCCAACCACGAGGATCGTGAGGAACAGCATCATCGCCAGGAACCCGAAGGTACCGATATCGTTGAGCACCACCGCCCAGGGAAAGAGAAAAGCGATTTCCAGATCAAACAGGATGAATAGAATAGCCACGAGGTAGTAGCGTACGTCGAACTTCATGCGCGCGTCCTCAAAGGCCTCGAAGCCGCATTCGTAGGGAGAAAGTTTCTCCGCGTCCGGGCGATGGACGCCCAGCAGCCGGCTCAGCACACTACCGGCGAGCGGAAGCGCCACCCCGAAGGCCAGGCCTACGAATATGAAAAGCAGAATCGGAAAATACTGCTCAAGCATTGCCTGCTCTCATTTGGTGCCGACGGGGAGACTCGAACTCCCACGGGTTGCCCCACCACCCCCTCAAGATGGCGTGTCTACCAATTTCACCACGTCGGCATATCCGTACCGCCCCAGGCGTGAGGCAAATCTTAAGCACCCGAGGATTGCGCGCTTCACGCCTCATTCTTTTTACCTCACTCTTACTTCGGGATTTCGTTCGCCTTGGTATCACCGCCTGCCGGTGCTGAAGCGGGCAGTGTCGGGACCGGGATGCCCGCAGGCTGTTCGACGGGCGATTCCTGATGCGTGGACATCACTCCTTCCGCCTGATCCTGGTGACTGGACAGATATGTCAGGCCCAAGCTGGTCAGGAAGAACACCGCGGCCAGCACCCCGGTGGTACGGCTCAGAAAATTGGCCGATCCACCGGAGCCGAACAGACTTCCCGCCGACCCGCTGCCGAACGCCGCACCCATATCCGCGCCTTTGCCGTGCTGAAGCAGCACCAGGCCAATCACACATAGCGCGGTAAGAACATGCAAAATCAAAATCAAGGTTTCCATTGTCTCCATCCTGTCGTTTCAACCATCTGCCGCCTGGCAGATGGCGATGAATTCTTCCGCCACCAGAGATGCTCCGCCGATCAACCCGCCGTCCACATCCTGCATTCCAAACAACTCTTTTGCATTCGCCGCCTTGACGCTGCCACCGTAAAGAATCGGCATGAAGCCTGCCATATGGCTGTCGCGCACCGCCAAAACCCGGCGCAGACTGGCGTGCACCGCCTGGGCCTGTTCCGGCGTCGCAGTCTTGCCCGTGCCGATGGCCCAGACCGGCTCATAAGCCAATATCGACACTTTCATGCCTTCGACCCCGATCTGGTCCGCAACGGCGTCGAGTTGACGAGTTACCACAGCTTCGGTAACACCGCGTTCACGTTCGGCCAGGGTTTCGCCGACACAAACCACCGGAACCATACCTTCGGCCAATACGGCGCCGGCCTTTAGCGCAACCGTTGCGTCATCTTCCCCGAACAACTGCCTGCGCTCGGAATGCCCGACAATCACGTACCGGCAGCCAAACTCTCGCAGCATTCCGGCGGAAACTTCCCCCGTGAATGCGCCTTTGGGATGTTGGCTGACATTTTGGCCGCCCCAGGCGGCTTTCGAACCAGCCAATGCCGTCCGGGTCTGAGCCAGGTAAGGAAAAGGAACGCAAACCGCGGCGATTGCCCTGCCAAGGTTACCCGCAGCCACCGCGACCTTGTCCAGGAGGGCTTGATTGGCCGGAAGGCTGCCGTGCATCTTCCAGTTGCCCACCACCAGCCGCTGCCGCATACGCTATCCCACCGAAAAAACTGGTGGATTCTACCCGTCAGGGCAAGTCAGGGTCAATGTTGGCTCCGCCGGGTGTGGGGAGTAAGTTAGTTGTCCGGTTCTGTAGCACGTAATGTGTCCGGTTTTTTGGGTGAGATATGGAAAGACCCATAAGCCGGGCGCGTTGGTTACAGGAGACGCGGACAATGAGATTCCAAGAGGCCTACGCAGGC
>JANLTJ010000257.1:0-3091 GCA_031362885.1 Betaproteobacteria bacterium | reverse complement strand
CGGCCGCAACCGTGACGGTAGCGCCGGGACTGCCCGGCGCCGGCGCGCTCCCAGAGAACGTATATGAATTCGCCGCGGTGAACGCGCCCGTGAACACCGTCGTGCCATTGAACTTCACAGCAATCTGGGGATTGCCGAGAGGATTAGCTTCGCTGACGGTAAAATTGATCTGGGAGGCGTTGTTGACGCACACGCCCGCGGCGACCAGCGTGATGGTGTAGGCGGAGGCGGCGGCAGGTGAAAGGGCTTGGACGGTCACGGCCATCACGAAGGTGAGGCCGGACAATTTCAGTCGATGCATATGGAAGTCTCCTATATTGCACGGCGGAAGCGGCCGCCGTCGCACGATTAGCGAACTCTGCAAGAGCGGGTCCGCGCGCTCGTTGGACGGGATCGGTCGTTTAAACCCCTTGATAACCGCACTTACGCGCCGCCGCGGCCGTGTCGCGCCTGGAAAAGGAGTGCTCTGGAGTGACTAATTGCAGGCGTAGCCAGGCTTTCGCGACTTTACGCCGCTGAGCCAGCCCCGGGGCCCCCCTCACACCGGAGACCGTCTTGCCGTGAATGCGAAGGCGGCTCCCGCTATGCACCCAACTCTCACGAGCGCGCCAAGAAAAATGGCGAGCCCCCGGCGGCGACATGGCTGGATAACAACATTCGTCTTTGTTTAACGGGTCTGAGCGGGTGAGCGCGGTCGATCCAATGTTCCGTGCTTGCACAAATTACACGGTTCTGGCATAACCGGTGCGTGGCCGAGACGCGCACGCCGCCGCCGGATGACCGCGACGTCCTGATCACAGAGATCGTGCGGTTGCGCTAGGCGTTGAGACGTGCGGAGCACGAACGTGATCGCCTGAAGCGTCGGAACGAGCAACTCCAGCATCAACTCGATGCGGCGCGGCGGGCCGGCTTCCGGCAGGCCGCGCCGTTCGCCAAGCCCCATCGCCAAGGCACCGGCCGTGTCCGCCGGGCCGGCGCGCGGGGGCGACCTACGGGCGCCACGGCACGCGCCCCGTGCCCCCACGGATCGATGAGACCCACGACGCCGCGCTGCCCGGCGCGTGTCCCGGCTGTGGGGGCGACGTGCACGGGACGCACGCCGTCTCGCAGTACCAGGAAGATCTGCCCGTCGTCCGTCCCGTCGTGCGCGAGTTTCGCGTGCACATCGGCGCGTGTGTGACGTGTGGCCGGCGCGTGCAAGGCCGGCATCCCCTCCAGATGGGCGTTCGCCACCGCCGACACGACGGTCTATGCGATTCGGCCCGGTCGCGGGTTTGGGGAGGCCGCCTCGATCCTCGGCGAAGACTTCGCGGGCGTGCTCGTGCGCGATGGATGGGCGCCGTACCGCCGCTTCGTGCACGCCACGCATCAAACGTGTCTCGCGCACCTCGTGCGCCGGGCGCGGCTGCTCCAGTGTTGGCGGTCACTGAGAAGCGCGTAAATCTGGACCGACGTCGTTGGCGCGGTCGCACCGGGCAAGGGTGCGACTACGACGCGCGTCTGGTCTTCTGGGCCTGTTCGGCCTCGCGGAGCCGATAGCTGGCGCCGGTGACCTTGACGATGGCGGCGTGGTGCGTGAGCCGGTCGATGAGGCCGACGGCGCACGACGCATTGGGAAAGATCGTGTGCCAGTCCCGAAACGCGAGATTGGTCGTCAGCACGATCGACTTCTGCTCATAGCGGCGCGTCACGATCTGAAAGAGCAGGTCCGCGGCGTGCGCATCGTAGGCGAGGTAGCCGATCTCGTCGATGCAGAGCAAGTGCGGACGCAGGTAGTGCTTGAGCCGCCGGTCGAGCGCGCGGGCCGTCTCCTGGCTGTTGAGATCGCGCAGGAGGTCGGCGGCCGTGGTGAAGAGCGCGGAGTGGCCGTGCAGGATCGCCTGGTGCACGGTGTTCTTGGCGATCATCGTCTTGCCCAGGCCCTGGGCGCCGACCAGCACGAGATTCTCGGCGCGGCCGAGGAAGTCGAGCGTCAGCACCTGCTCGACGAGCGGGCGGTCGAGCGCTTTCGGCCAGCTCCACTCGAAGTCGGCCATGGGCTTGAAGCGGCCGAGCCGGGCGCGCTTGAAGCGGCGCTCGAGGCTGCGGTGCGCGCGGTCCTCGAGCTCGGTGGTGGCGAGGGCCTCGAGGAGCGCCACGGGGGTCCACCGATGTTTGGCGGCGCGGGCGAGCAGGTCATTCAGGTCGTCGGCGCTGCGCGTGAGGCCGAGGCGGCGCAGCTGGCTACTCAGGGTCGCGGGGGCGGTCGGGGCTGAGGGCATCGTAGGTCTCCAAGGCATGGGGCTGGACGGTGAGGTCCTGGACGCCGGGATGGGCCGGCAGGCGGATCGGGACGGCGGGCCGGAGGCCGCGGCGGCGGCGCGGCTGATCGAGCAGGTGCGCGATGGTCCCGGCGCTGGGGGCTTCGTGCGTGAGGGCCTCGTCGACGGCGGCGGCGAGGGCGGGCGCGCCGTGGTCCTCGAGGAGGGCGAGCAGGCGGCGGAGCTGGGCGACGCCGGCGTCGCCGTGCGTGGCCCACCCCGTGAAGAGGCGATCGAGCGCGGGCACGGCCTGGCGCAAGCGCGCGCGGGTGGTGAGGGGCCGCGCGGCGTGTTTGGCCGCGACGAGCGCCGCGACATGCGCGGCCACCTCGACGACCACGCCGGTGTCGTAGCTGCGATCGTGCCGCGCGAGCTCGGTGGGGCCGTCGACGACGCGCACGGTCGTGGCATCGGCGAGCAGGGTGACGGGCCGCCGCACGTGGGGGTGGGGCACCGAGTAGTGATTGCGGTCGAAGACGACGTAGGGCTGCTTCCCGGTGCGCACCGGCCGCACGAGCGTGGTCTCAAACGGATGGGCGGGGAGCGGGAGCAGGACGCGCTGCTCCTCGACGAGGACCTGCGCCACCGTCTGGTCACGCTGATCGGGATGGCGCCGCTGATGCGCGATGGTGTCGCGCCACTGGAGAAACTGCGCGTGCAGGTCGTCGAGGTCGCGGAAGGGCCGGGCGGCAAAGAAGGCGTGGCGCAGATACTGGATCTGCCGCTCGACTTTGCCCTTCTCATTGGGCCGCGCGGGGGCACACGGTCGCGGCGCGAAGTGATAGTGGCCG
>JANLTJ010000249.1:0-4531 GCA_031362885.1 Betaproteobacteria bacterium | reverse complement strand
ATCGTGCAGGCGGTTTGGTGGCGCTACACGATTGCCACCGGCGAGACCGGGTTGCAGGCACTCGACCATTTGCCGGGTCCGCGCGCGCTCAATGTCAACTGAGTGGTATGGATCTGAGGATTGATTATTCTGCTCTCGCTGGCCTTGATCGGGGCCATGTATGCCGGCATCGCGCAAGTCCTGGTGATGTTCGTTCCCGGCATGCCGGTTGGCCCCTGGGTAGTCATCCTGACGCTGGTGACTCTGGCCGTGCTGCTTAAAGGCTCTTACCAGCGCGCTTTCGTGGTGGCGCTGACGGTGATTCCCTGTCTGGTGTTTTCGCCACCGGCGAATCGGTGCAGATGGTCAAGGTCGGCGGCGTGGTGCTCGGGCTCATGCTTCCGGTGCTTGCGTTTTCAGTGGTGTATCTGCGGCATCGCAAGTTGCTGCCGGAGCTGGCTCCGGGCGGCGCGACCACCGTACTGCTATGGCTGGTCGCCTTTCTGATGCTGGTCACGATGACGGCTTTTGTGCTGATGCAGCTCGGCGTCATCAAGTCCTGAGGCGCGCGGACCCGAGCGTTCGGTCGCAGCGCGCGCATCGGTTTGGCAATAAATTTCAGATCCTCCGAATGCGCATCTGAAAAAGGTAGGGCGCCATGCGCTTGACCGACCCCGAATTGGCGATCAAGGAATGGCGGCAAGAGGCCGTCAGGCGCGCCCGCCAAACGTTCCCGCCGCTAACGATGGTTCTTCGGGGCCGGGCTTTTGCGGCGTGACGGCTTCGCGGGCGGTTCATGCCGCGGCGCGACCGTTCTTGCCGGAGCGCCGCCCGACGCCATCTTGCTGATGCGCAACTGTTGTCCGGCGACCCAGACCTTTTGCAGTGACTGGTAAAGTTCCTTGGGCATGCCTTCGGGCAGATCCACCAGGCTGTGATCGTCAAAGATGTCGATGCGGCCGATATGCTGGCCGTCCATCTCGGCTTCGTTGGCGATGGCGCCGACGATGTTGGCCGGCTTGACGCCGTGCTGATGACCGACTTCGATGCGATAAGTCTGCATGCCGGGATCGGGCGCGCGACGGGGGCGGCGCGGGCGTTCGGCTGACTGCTCACCGGCTGACTGCACGCCGGTTGGCTGCAAACCATGGCGCGCGCCGGATGGTTCGTGGCGGCGCGGTGACGCTACCGCATCATCGCTGACGCGTGCACGGGTGGGGCCGCGCTTGTCAGAGCGCTCATCGTCACGCGAACGCGGTCGCGGTGATTCACTCATGAGCGGCGTTTCACCCTGGGCCATGTACGCGAGCGCGGCGGCGATATCCAGCGCGGAAGCCTGATTCGCGTGCTGGGTTTGTTCTTTCAGGATTTTTTCAACCAAACTCATGAACGGCCCGAGCGTGGCGGCGAGTTCGGCGTTGCCGAGGATTTCACCGATGCGATCCTTCAGCTTCGTGAGGCGCTGCTCGTTCACCGCCGCGGCGCTGGGCAGCTCCATCGGTGTGATGCTCTGGCGCGTGGCGCGCTCGATGATGCGCAGCATGTGGCGTTCGCGCGGAGTGACGAACAAAATCGCCTCGCCGCTGCGCCCGGCGCGGCCGGTGCGCCCGATGCGATGCACATAGGATTCGGTATCGGTGGGCACGTCGTAATTGATGACGTGACTGATGCGCTCCACGTCAAGCCCGCGCGCTGCCACGTCGGTGGCGACGATGATGTCCAGATCGCCGTTCTTGAGCCGGTTCACGGTGCGCTCGCGCATTTTCTGTTCGATGTCGCCGGAGAGCGGCGCGGCGCCAAAGCCGCGCGCCTCCAGCTTGCTGGCGAGTTCGGTGGTTTCCTGGCGCGTGCGCACGAACACCAGCATGCCGTCGAAAGGCTCGGCTTCCAGAATTCGGGTCAGCGCATCGAGCTTGCTCACGCCGCCGCCCGCCATCCAGAAGCGCTGGCGGGTGTTTTCCACGGTGGAGGTCTTGCTGCGGATGGTGACTTCCACCGGGGACTTGAGATAAGTCTGGGCGATGCGGCGGATGGCGGCGGGCATGGTGGCCGAGAACAAGGCAACCTGGCGCGTGGGCGGCGTGTTCTTCAGCACCTTCTCGACTTCTTCGATGAAACCCATGCGCAACATTTCGTCGGCTTCATCGAGCACCAGGCAGGCAAGCGCGTCGAGCTTGAGCGTGCCGCGCTCCATGTGATCGATCACGCGCCCCGGCGTGCCGACAATGACCTGCGCTCCGCGGCGCAGCGCATGCAGTTGCGGGCCGTAGTCCTGGCCGCCGTAAATCGGCAGCACGTGAAAGCCGGGCAGATGCGCGGCGTATTTCTGGAACGCTTCGGCGACCTGGATCGCGAGTTCGCGCGTCGGGGTGAGCACCAGCACCTGCGGCAATCGTTTTTGCAGGTCGAGGCGCGCGAGCAGCGGCAGCGCGAATGCGGCGGTCTTGCCGGTGCCGGTCTGCGCCTGACCGAGCACATCCTTGCCTTGCAGCAGGGGCGGAATGGTCTGCGCCTGGATCGGTGAGGGCGCTTCGTAGCCGACATCGTTGAGCGCCTTGAGCAGCGGCGCGGGCAGGCCCAGTTCGCTGAAGCCTGGTTCGGTTGTATCGGTGGTGTCGGACATGATGATTTCCTGGAAGCACAAAAAAACGGCGGAGGCGCCTGCGGGGGAATCCTACGCGCAATTGCGCATCACGGTTGCCGGTGCGCTATGGTCTGCGGATTGGCGCGGTGAAGTTGTTCCCAATCCGGCACCAGGCCAGCCGCCTGCTTCGAGAGCAGGTGCGACCGCGCGCATCAATCGCGGCAGCCACAGCACCAGTTCCGGAGCCCAGGCGACCAGCACGATGACGGCCATCCAGGCGGCGATGGAGGGAGCCCGCATCGCCAACCTGGGGTCGGCTGTGATCGAGAGCATGAACTGCAGGCCGCTCTAATTCAATGCCGGCTCGGAACAATCGTTTCCGACCTACACTGCCTGTCCGACCCTTCCGGTAGAATCCTTGGCAAGGCGAAGTCTAAGAACCCGCAAGTCCGCACCAGCTGAAATATGCCTCAAACGAAACTGAGATCGTCAGGCGGGCAGAAATCTGACGACTCCGGGGGAATGTGTGGCCAGAAAAAGAGCGGGTATGTTTGAGCAGTCCACTACGATGCCGTGGCGACCCACCGCCACTGGCGGCATGGGCTGAAGGGAAACATGCCGCTCGCTCCCGAACAACTGGCCCGCCAGCAAATTGATACGCAACTTGTTGCGTGTGGCTGGATCGTTCAGGACTATAAACAATTCAATCCCGCCGCCGGACACGGCATCGCGCTGCGCGAAGCGCCGCTGAAATCAGGAACCTGCGACTATCTTTTGCTCGTGGATCGCAAGGCCGTCGGCATCATAGAGGCCAAAAAGGAAGGCATGCTCCTGTCGGGCGTTGCCGAGCAGTCCGCCCATTACGCGGTGAACCTTCCGGACTTTATCCAGTCGATCGGGCCGGGGCCACTCCCGTATCTCTACGAGTCAACCGGCGTTGAGACTTACTTTCGGGACGCACGCGATCCCGCACCCCGTTCACGCCGCGTTTTCTCGTTCCTCCGGCCTGAAACGCTTGGCGCATGGCTTAGTGAACCGGAGACCCTGCGCCAGCGTCTCGCGGCTTTGCCCACGGCCCATCCGCTGACGGCTCAGAATCTTCGCGCCTGCCAGATTGAAGGCATCACGAATCTCGAAGCTTCCTTCGCCGCTGGCCATCCACGCGCGCTCATCCAGATGGCCACCGGCGCGGGCAAGACCTACACCGCATGCAGCTTCACTTACCGGCTGATCAAGTACGCCGGAGCGAAGCGCGTGCTGTTCCTGGTGGACCGCGCCAATCTTGGCCGCCAGGCCATGACCGAGTTCCAGCAGTTTGTCGCGCACGATACCGGCCGCAAGTTCACCGAGGTTTACAACGTCCAGCATCTGACCTCCAACAACCTGGACGACGTGTGCCGCGTCACCATCTGCACCATCCAGCGCCTTTACTCGATCCTGCGCGGCGAGGAACTCGACGAAGACCTCGAAGAAAAATCCGGCTACGAAATCGCCACGGCGGACGACCGCCCGAAAGACGTGGCCTACAACGCCCGCGTTCCCATCGAAGCCTTCGACTTCATCGTCACGGACGAATGCCATCGCTCCATCTACGGCCTCTGGCGGCAGGTGCTCGAATACTTCGATGCCTTCCTCATCGGCCTTACCGCCACACCATCCAAGCAGACCATCGGGTTCTTCAACCAGAACCTCGTGATGGAATACAACCACGAACGCGCGGTTGCCGATGGCGTCAACGTCGGCTACGAGGTCTATCGCATCCGCACCGAGGTCACGGAGCAGGGCGGCAAGGTGGAGAAGGGTTTTTACGTGGACCGGCGCAGCAGGGAAACCCGCGCCATCCGCTGGCAGCGTCTCGACGAAGATCTTGCCTATGAGGCAACGCAGCTCGACCGGTCCATCGTCGTCCCGTCGCAGATCCGCACCGTGCTCCAGGCGTTCAGGGAGGCGTTGTTCACCGAGCTTTTT
>JANLTJ010000210.1:0-10985 GCA_031362885.1 Betaproteobacteria bacterium | reverse complement strand
ATGTTGCCCGAGCATCGGCGGCGGATGTTTCAGACGCATCGGCGAATCGCCGAAGTGCACCGAGAAACCCTGCATCGGAATCGTCCCCGCTTTGGGGTGCGGCATGTCGAGGATCTGGCCGCGGTGCGCGACTTGCGGATTGTCGATGAGTTCCGCCACGTCCGCCACCTTGGCCGAAGGCACGCCGATCACGCGCAGAGTGTCGAGCAGTTGCGAAGCGCTCAGTGTCAGTGTCCATGCGCTGATGAACGCCTCCAGCGTGTCCGCGTTGTTCATGCGTGCCGTATTGTCCAGGAAGCGTGGGTCGTCGGCGAGCTCCGGTTTGCCCATGGTCCGGGTCAGAGCGCGAAACATCGGCTCGCCCGCGACGGCCAAATGCACCCACGCCCCATCGCGGGTGGCGAACGTGTTGGCTGGCGCGCCATAGCGGTCGCGGTTGCCACGCCGGGTCATGGTGCGGCCCAGAAGTTTCTGCTCGGGAATGGCGGTCATCAGCAAAGACATCGCGGAATCGAGCAAGGCGACATCCACGACTTGGCCGGTTCCGCTGCGCTCGCGCGCCTGCAAGGCGCCCAGCGTGCCGATGGTGGCGTACATGCCGGTTGAATGATCCACCACGTAAGTCCCGGCCATGGTCGGACGACCATCGGCTTCTCCGGTAATTTCCATCAACCCGCCCATCGACTGGGCGATCACATCGAAGCAGGGTTGGTCAGACAGCGGGCCGGTGCGCCCGAATCCGGATATGCGCGTCAGAATAAGCCTCGGATTGATGCCGTGCAGGGTATTCCAGTCGAAACCCATTTTTTCCAGCGTGCCCGGCACATAGTTTTCGACCAGCACGTCAGCCTTGCGCAGCAAATCCCTGAATACGTTCTTGCCCTCGTTCGACCGGAGGTTCAGCGTCAAACTGCGTTTGTTGCGGTTAAAGACCATGGTGTAAAGCGATTCACCTTCAATAAAAGGCGCGTAGCCGCGGCTGTTCTCACCGCGGCCTGGCGGTTCAATCTTGATGACATCGGCCCCCATGTCGCCCAGCAGCATCGCGCAGTACGGCCCGGCGATGTAGCGCGATATGTCCAGCACGCGAATGCCATCCAGCGGACCGGGAACAACTTGTTTTGATGAATCGTGGTCCGGTATCTTGTTCATCACGTTTCTCTTGGCGCAGACGCGCTTGTTGTTGAGATCAATGCCAGAAAACAAAAGAAATAGGTTTCTCGGAACTCGTTGCCCGGGCGCAGCCGCTTGGTCACGGCGCGCAATCAATTTCAGGTGTGGGTGTCTGAGCTATTGGTACTGCACGCTCAGCGTATATTAGCGTGATTGTGCGTGGCCTCTGGGCCTCGGTATTGGAAAGCGTTCGACTGGGATTTCCTTTTTATCTGGAGACGCGCTGCATGGAACTTGAACTGACAGGACAAACCGCCGTTGTCACCGGCGCATCGAAAGGCATCGGCCTCGCCATCGCGCAGGGACTGGCGGCGGAGGGTTGTGCCGTGCAGATCGTGGCGCGGACCCAATCGGCTATCGGCAGCGCGGCTCAGAACATTCGCGCGCGGTATGCCGTTGAAGTGAAGGCCCATGCCCTGGACCTGTCGCGAAGCGAGAGCGTGGCCGCGTTGATGGATGCCACGGGCACACCGGATATTCTGATCAACAACGCCGGCGCAATCCCTGGCGGTGACCTGCAAGCGGTGGACGAGGCACGCTGGCGCGCCGCCTGGGAACTGAAGGTGTTTGGCTATATCAATCTTTCCCGCGCCTACTACGCCGCGATGCGTCAGCGGCGCAAGGGCGTGATCATCAACGTCACCGGACTCGCCGCCGACCGGCTTGACACCGGCTACATCGCCGGCTCAACAGGCAACGCCGCGCTCAATGCCTTCACCCGCACCCTGGGCAGCAACAGCCTCGAGGACGGCATTCGCGTGCTCGCAATCAGCCCCGGCGCGGTGGAAACCGAGCGCCTGGTAACACTCATGAAATCGCGCGCCGCCGACAAACTGGGCGATCCGGAACGTTGGCGCGAGTTCGTCAAAGGCCTGCCGATGGGCCGACCGGCAACGGTCGAGGAGGTCGCCAACGTGGCCGTCTTCGCTGCTTCGGGCCGAGCTTCGTATCTGAGCGGCATCGTGATTACGGTGGATGGCGGGCATAACGCGCGGGGTGGGGCGTTTAGCTGAATAGACTGCAAATTACCAATTGATTTTTCTCCAATTCACATCAGTAAATTATTGATCTTTCCAAAATACGTGACAGCGGGTGTGCATGGTGCTCTTACCCTCACTCCCTCTCGGGGAGGGTGGGGGAAGCAAAAAGCTCTTCTCCCTCCGGGACACGGGCACATTTGAAGCGGAGCAGAAGGGTTGGAATGTGGGGGTACGAGAGGCCGTGCTTTACGGAAAAATCAATAGGCCGGTTTCACCCTCATTCCCAGGGAAAGGTCCGTGGCGAGGGAATTGAGCGTTCGACTGTCATCAATTCAATAATGCGGCAATTCCACCCTTGACAGACATCTCGTTCGAGTAGTACTTTGTTACTACCGCGTGTGCAGGAGGCAACGATGACGGCAACGAGTCTGAAACTTCCGGATGACTTAAAGAAGCGAATTGATGTTTTGGTGGCGCAACGCGACCAAACAGCGCATGCGTTCATGGTGGAGGCCATCCGTCGTGAAACAGAGCGCGCTGAACTACGCCGAAAGTTCATCGACGGGGCAAAAGCGGCACACGCCGATGTCCTTCGTAGCGGAGTGGCGTACCAGGCCGGCGAAGTTTTTGATTATCTTGAAGCCAAGATCCAAAACAAAAAGACCAAAAAGCCGCGGGCGAAGAAGTGGCCACCGTCAGCTTAAGCCAGCGATGTCTGGCTGATCTGGAGAGAATCTTTGAATTTATTGCGCAGTCCGATCCAAGAGCCGCCCGCCAGACTGTTCGGCATCTGCGCAGGGCGATCGAAATGCTCGCGGACCACCCATTGATTGGGCGTGCTATGGAAAGCGGCTACCGTGAACTCGTGATTGCCAGAGGGCGCTATGGCTATGTCGCGCTCTATCGGTGGCATGAGGAGTTCGATGACGTATTGGTACTTTCCATTAAACACCAGCTCGAAGCGGGGTATGGCGGGGAATAGCCTTGTTTCATTGCCGGCTCGACCGGAAATGCCGCGCTCAATTACTTTCGCGTGAGCCTTTCCCGACCGCTGCTATGGTTCTCCGGAGAAACTGGTTTCCCGTTTGCGCGGGGAAGACGTTTAATCAGTACTTCTACGGAAAAGAGTGCAGAGTGCGGGTCTCGTCTCCGTTACGAAGTCTGACCCGAACGACATGGGGATCTGAAAGCGTGAAATCGTAGTGACCGCGAGTCGAAGTTAAATGGCTGCTTTCGCCCCGGAGCTGCCTGTCGCGTTCTAAAGAGGCGGACGTTCTCCAAGCCAGTTGTGCCCCAGCAGCCGACTGCTGCGCGTGGTGCGATGACTGGGCAGGTGTCGATAGCCTTCGATATTCCATCAACCCCCTTTGGACTCTTGCTCATTGTCCCCGGCGCCGCTGTGTCGCTCAAGTATTCGCATGGCGTGCTCACGTGCCTCTTGGATTGCATCCGCGAGCCTCGAAAACTTGCCGCTTTGGGCAACGGGCAGGGCCACATTGAATACGCCGATCGCCCTGTGGAGCATCGCCGAGTCGCTAAGTCGCTCACCCATGACGGAAAGTGAGTTACCGAAGTTGTTCTGCGTCTTCGCCCAGTCCATCGGCACTTTTTCGCGCGTACGCTCCTTCAGAGCTTCCTCATAGGCATGCACTGCGGCTTCCAGCCGTGTCGTGCCGCTTTCGCGTTTGCCCAAGGCCCAAAGCGCGTTGCCCAGGTTGTCCTGTGTCATCGCCCAGTCCAGCGGTACTTTCTCGCGCGTGCACTCCTTTAGCGATTCCTCGCAGGCACGCACCGCGGCCTCCAGCCGCGTTGTGCCGCTTTCGCGTTCGCCCAAGGCCCGAAGCGCGTTGCCCAGGTTGTTCTGTGTCGCCGCCCAGTCCAGCGGCACTTTTTCGCGCGTACGCTCCTTCAGAGCTTCCTCATAGGCATGCACCGCAGCCTCAAGCCGCTTTGTGCCGCTTTCGCGTTCGCCCAAGATCGCAAGCGCGTTGCCCAGGTTGTCCTGTGTCATCGCCCAGTCCAGCGGCACTTTCTCGCGCGTGCGCTCCTTCAGTGCTTCCTCGCAGGCACGCACCGCGGCTTCCAGCCGCGTTGTGCTGCTTTCACGTTGGCCCAACGTCTGGAGCGCGGCGCCCAGGTTGTGCTGTGTCGCCGCCCAGGCCAGTGGCACTTTTTCGCGCGTGTATTCCTTCAGTGTTTCCTCGTAGGCAAGCACCGCGCCCTCCAGCCGCTTTGTGCCGCTTTCGCGTTGGCCCAAGATCGCAAGCGCGTTGCCCAGGTTGTTCTGTGTCGTCGCCCAGGCCAGTGACACTTTTTCGCGCGTACGCTCCTTCAGAGCTTCCTCATAGGCATGCATCGCGGCTTCCAGCCGTATCGTGCCACTTTCGCGTTCGCCCAAGGCCTGAAGCGCGTTGCCCAGGTTGTGCTGTGTCGCCGCCCAGGCCAGCGGCACTTTTTCGCGCGTACGCTCCTTCAGAGCTTCCTCATAGGCATGCACCGCGGCTTCCAGCCGCGTCGTGCCACTTTCGCGTTCGCCCAAGATCGCAAGCGCGTTGCCCAGGTTGTCCTGTGTCATCGCCCAGTCCAGCGGCACTTTCTCGCGTGTTATTGGTCCGGCGAGAAGTTCTCGATACGTTGACACGGCCTGTATCAAGGCATCGTTGTCTCCCGCTTGCACGCCATAGACGTATGCAGTCGTGGCATGCACCAAAGCCACCTCCGCCCAGGCATATTCGTTCCAGCGCTCCCGGGCAGTTCTTACGAGATTCGCGGTCTTGGGGAGAAGATCTTTCAACCTGTCCGCGACGAATCGCCCCGCGGTGCCGAGCATCTCGGCCGCCGATGTCGTGACGACCGCAGCAAGCGTGATTGACAGGTCGTCCCAGAATAGCGGTGGCAAATCGAAATTGCTGGCTGACGTATACCGCTCGGTTGATTTAACACCGCCGGTTGTATCGGGCAGGGTCCAGTGCAGTCGCAATTGCTTATCGGTCCCCGCCGAGAGCACTTCGCCCCACAGGAGCGCGTTGACACCCGCATCACGCAGCACTCTCCTCGCCTCGGCGTGGCCTGCCGCCAGCACCGCGTCCTGGTTTCCCGGCGTCAGCGTAATCGTCCGCGGAACCTCATGCACTTCGATACCTTGGAAGAAGTCCTGCATCGCCCGAACGAGTTTCTTAAACTCTTGGCGGTCCTGGTCGCCTTCGAGTCGTGCGACAGCCACCGCAAACTTGTCGCCTGAAGCACTTGCGGGCGAACGCCCGGCTGCACTGCCGCTACTCGCGGCAACGAAGTCAGGCTGGATGTCGGCGATGATTCCGCAAAGTACCGTGTGTTGAAGCGCACCAGCGTCTTTGGGCTTTGCAATCGAGAAATGGTCGGACCCGGCAATCTTTAGCGCTTCACCGAAGTACCGGTTGCCAGAAAGGCGTTCGACTACCTTCGGGAAGAAAAAGAACTTGTGCAAGACAATGAACTTGTCCTCGATGAGTTCTCGACCGTGTAACGCAAGTCTTCCAGACTCCTTTAAGTCTCGGAAGTCGCGATCAAGCGTATCGAGCCAGCGGTTATTTTTCGAGAAGCGCAATGCGTCCGCTTGACTGTGCTGAAAGGATTTGGCGATTGACCCGAGCCAACGCCCCCAATCGGAGCCAAGCGATGGTGAGGCGACCAGTAAAAGACCAAAGACCCTATTTTCGCTTTCATTGGCGACGACATCCAGTTGTCGTCGTACGAGGTATCGTCGCGCCACGATACCGCCCATGCTGTGGCAAACAAATATGATTCGGCCAAAGCTCTCTACGGCAACGTCACGCAGCCGCTGTCTCAGATCGTCGACTACGTCATCAAGGTTGTAGTCGGCGCTGAACATGTCGCTTTGGTACGTGTAGACAAAGATGCTCAAAAGACCGGACGAATCTTCTGCCGCGAGCAGGTCTGGCCAATAAGTACCCTGCTCATGTTTCCAGCAGCGTTCACCATCCGACAGGATGCCGTGAACGAAGACCACGGCACAATCGCCAGAGCCGCCTTTCACGCGCTTCACGCCGAGTTCCATTTAGGGTCCGTGAATGGAGGTTTCCATTAGCGTAACAGAGCGCGGAGACAAATTACAAAGCACGACCGAGTAGCCCGACCGAAACCGCCACCTTAGCCAGATGCTCCTTGGCCGTCCGCTCTTGAGCACCCCGCTCAAATTCCGGATATGCCCGATTCCAGCCGCTTGTGAATTAAAGGGCTGGTTTCCGCCCTTCTCCGCCGAAATCTATCCTTCTGCCTCTCAAATTTTTACCCTTTCGCCACGCGGGTCAAATAACGGAGTGAGGTGAATATTGCAGGCCACGCGCTCGGTCGCCACCTCCAGTTCGTACTGCCCGGAATTCAACATGGCATCGTCCACGCCGCTCTCGTTGTGCACGTAGCCGAAGCCGATGTTCTTTCCGACGGTATATCCCCAGCCTCCGCTGGAGAGCCAGCCGACGCGCTCGCCGTTGCGGTAGATGGTTTCGCGTCCAAGCAGCACGATGTCCGGATCGTCCACGGCAAAACAGGCGAGGCGTTTCTTGAGCGGTTGCGCGCGCTGCGCGACCAGGGCTTCGCGGCCGAGGAAGGGCATGTCTTTCGCCAGTTTCACCGCCCATCCGAGGCCCGCTTCGAGCGGCGTGTGATCGGGGCCGATATCGCTGCCCCAGGCGCGGTAGCCTTTTTCCAGGCGCAGGGATTCGATGGCGCGATAGCCGGCGTTGGCGATGCCGTGGCGTTGCCCGGCTGCCATCAATCGGCCATACACCGACGCCGCGTATTCAACCGGGACGTGCAGTTCCCAACCCAATTCGCCGACGTAGGTGACGCGCAACGCGCGCACGCTGGCGCCGGCAATGTCGATCTCCCGGCAGGCGCCGAAGGCAAAGGCCGCATTTGACACATCGTCCCGGGTGACTTCCGCCAGCACGTCGCGCGCGCGCGGACCCATCAGCGCCAGCACGCAATATGCGGAAGTCACGTCGATCAATGTTGCGTCGGAACAATCCGACGGCCGATTGCGCTGTATCCAGTCGAAGTCATGGGTGGCGAAGCCGGTGCCGGTGACGATGTAGAACTCGTTTTGCGAGAGCCGCGCGACGGTGAGGTCGCATTCAATGCCGCCGCGTGCGTTGAGCATCTGCGTGTAGGTCAGCCGTCCGGGCGGTTTGGCAACATCATTGGCGCAGATCCATTGCAGCGCGCGTTCGGCATCTTTGCCGATGAGCATGAATTTGGCGAAGCTGGTCTGATCGAACAGCGCGACGCGCTCGCGGCAGGCCTGATGTTCCTTGCCCACCTGCGCGAACCAGTTCTGCCGCCCGTAGGTGTAGACATCTTTCGCCTCGGCCCCAGTCGGCGCGAACCAGTTCGGCCGCTCCCAGCCAAGTTTTTCGCCGAAGCAGGCGCCCTGATCTTTGAGCCGCTGGTAAAGCGGGGAAACGCGCAGTGGCCGGCCGCTGCGATATTCCTCGAACGGCCAGGCCATGGTGTAGTGCTTGCCGTAGGCTTCGATGGTGCGGGTGCGCACCCAGTTATCCGAGCGATGGTGGCGGCCAAAGCGGCGGATATCCACCGGCCATAAATCCATCGGCGGCTCGCCGGCGGCCACCCATTCGGCGAGTGCACGTCCGGCGCCGCCGGCAGAGGCGATACCGAAGGCGTTGAAGCCCGCGCCGACAAAAAATCCCCTGACCTCCGGCGCTTCGCCGAGAATGAAATTGCCGTCCGGTGTGAACGACTCCGGGCCGTTGATGAGTTGCTTGATGCCGGCTTTTTCCAGCGCGGGCACCCGCGCCATTGCCTGCGTCATGTGTTGCTCGAAGTGGTCCCAGTTTTCGCCGAGCAACTGGAACTCGAAGCCTTCGGGAATGCCATCCGCCGACCATGGGATCGGGTCAGGCTCGTAGCCGCCCATGACCAGGCCGCCGACATCTTCCTTGAAATAGATCAACCGGTCCGGGTCGCGCAGCGTCGGCAGATTCTTCGGCACGCCGTCGATCGGCTCGGTGATGATGTACTGGTGCTGCATCGAGACCAGCGGCACGTTGACGCCGGCCATGCGCCCGATGTGCCGCGCCCATTGCCCGGCGCAGTTGACGATTTTCTCGCTGCGGATTGTGCCGTGTGCCGTGTTCACCGCGCTGATGCGGCCATTGTGAAAGACAAAGCCGGTGACCGGACAGTCTTCGATTATTTTCACGCCCTGCATGCGCGCACCTTTGGCGAGCGCCTGGGCAAGATCGGAAGGATTGACCTGACCGTCGGTGGGGAGAAACGCCGCGCCGACGATATCGGAGGCGTCCATGATCGGCCATAAGTTCTTTGCTTCCTGCGCGGACAACACATGCATCTCCAAGCCAAAACTATGTGCAGTCGTGGCCTGGCGTTTGATTTCGGTCAAGCGTTCGGAATTGCAGGCCAGCCGCAGACCGCCATTGCGCTTCCAGCCGGTGGCCTGGCCGGTTTCTTTTTCCAGCTTGTCGTACAACTCCACGCTGTACTTGAGGAGTTGCGTCACATTGGCCGAAGTGCGCAACTGCCCGACCAGACCGGCGGCATGCCAGGTTGAGCCGCTGGTGAGCTTCGCGCGTTCCAGCAACACGATGTCCTTGAAGCCAAGACGCGCGAGGTGATAAGCCGTGCTGCAACCGATAATGCCGCCGCCGATGATGACGACTTGTGCGGCGGATGGAAGCGCAATCATGATCTGCCTGCGGTGAAGGTGTCGTAAGCGCGTTCGAAGCGTGCCAGATAGTCGGCAGTGTAGGCAACATAGTCAAAATCAATCCGCGAGTGGATTTCAGAAACCATGCTCCAGGTCGCTTCGCGCAGCAGCGAGGCGCATTTCATCGCCGCGAGCCGGCATTCCAGTGCCGCGTCCACCTGGCCGAAGTATCGTTCCAGAACAAAGCGGGTTTGCGCTGCATCGAGTTCATTGTTGGAGACCAGTCCGCCGAGATCGAACAGCGCGCTGTTGAAGCCGGCGTAATCCCAGTCGATCAGCCACAGCCGTTTACCGTCGTCGATGAAATTGGCGGCGAGCAGATCGTTGTGCCCGAATACGATCGACACCGGGCCGACTTCGCGCTCGAGTTGTTCCGTATGCTCCAGAAGTTTCGGCAGCAGCGCGATATGGCGGCTCGCGCGGGTGCGCAACTCGGTTGCGTAGCCGCGAATGATGTGAAACACCCAGAACATCAGCACCGGGCCGCCCAGGTGACGCGGAACTTGTTCGTGGCAGCGTTTGATGAGGTCGATGGCGGCGGGCAGCAGGGCGGGGTCGCGCACCAGGGCCGGGGTGAGTGCACGGCCTTCGATGTAGCGCAGTACCAGTGCCCCGGGTTCGGCGTAAACCACCTCCGGCGAAATACCCGCGGCATATGCCGCGCGGCTGGCGGCCAGTTCATTGAAGCGCATCACGCCATGGACGGGGATGTCTTCCCCAAGCCGCACGACAAACTGCTGCGCGCGATCGCGCACCAGATAATTCCGGTTGGTGATGCCGCCTTGCAGCGGGATCGGATCAACCTTGCCCGACCAGCAGGGGAGCTTGCGTACTTGATCGAGGATTTCACTGTCCATGGAATTTATTGATTTTTTCGTAATTCATGACACTTTACTTTCCCTCACCCTCAGTCCCTCCCGAAGGGACAAGGGCACACTTGAAGCGGAGCAGAGGGATCGAGGGTGAGGGAGCGCAGCCCGGAGCAAGCGTGAGGCAAAAACTGCTCTTATTGTCTGTCGTGAATTCTGGAATGATCAATAGCGAAGGATACTCTACGCTTCTGTCTTCAGTCCTCTGTCGTCAGTCCTCAGATGCGCCAGCCGCGCGTGCGCTCAACGGCATCGTGGAAACGCTCGTGCAGTTCCTTGGGCAACGAGGACGCGGGCACGATGGTTCGCTCTGGCGCGGGCAACGGGTGCAGCGAATGGGCGTCGGCCAGACCCGCCCCGATGAGCGCCAGCCGGCAGATGCCGAGGCCGGTCAGGTCGGGCGTGGATGGAACGCTCACGGTCCGGCTAAGCGCGCGCGCCAGAAACCCCGCGAAGTACCCGTTGCGCGACAGGCCGCCGTCAATCGAAATCGAACCGGCGAGAGGCGCGCACTCGTTCATTGCGGAGACCGCCTGCGCGCTGCGCAGCGCCACGCCTTCAAGGACCGCGCGCACCAGATCGCGCTGGCTGGTTTCCAATCCCATTCCCAGCCACATTCCGGCGGCGGAGCGATCCCAGTAGGGGCAGGCGAGACCGGAGAGCGCGGGCACGAAAACCAGTCCGCGTTCCAGCGCCGACGGTCCGTCGAATGCGGCGATGTCATCGAAATGCGCGAACAAACCCAGCCGCCGCGCCCAGTCCAGCGCCGATGCCGCGTTGTACACGCCGCCGTCGATGGCATAGGTTGGCTTCGCGTCGAGTTGCCAGGCCAGCGTGGGTAAAATTCCGCGCTGCGCTGCGCTCACCGGATTGGAACCGGCTATCGCCAGCGCGAAGGCGCCGGTGCCAAACGTAATCTTGGTTTGCCCCGGACTGAGACAGCCGTGTCCGAACAGCGCGGCTTGCTGATCGACAATGCCCGCCACGAGCGGAATCCGACTGCGCTTCGCAACACCGAACCGGCCGATGGTGGGACGTATCGGCGGCAGCAATTCCATCGGCACGCGAAACAACCGGCACAAGTCAGCGTCCCATGCCCCGGTGGCGAGATTCATCAGACTGGTGCGCGAGGCGGTGACGACATCGGTGGCGTATTCGCCGCACAAGCGGTCGAGAAAAAATGCATCGCTGGTGCCAAGCCGCAATCGCCCGCGC
>JANLTJ010000200.1:0-5557 GCA_031362885.1 Betaproteobacteria bacterium | reverse complement strand
CGAATTCAACGGTCGAAATCGGGACGAACTGTGCCGGAAGTACGGCATCTCAGTGGCTCGTCTGTATCAGATCATCGCCAGGGTGCGCTCTGATCTATCCAGAGCAAGCGCACCACCTCAACGTTCGATTTAACATGATTGTGCCGCCGCGCCGCATACTGGTGAGTTTCGCGTGCAACCACGATACGAACGGCATGTTCGCGGGCCGCGCCTGGATGGCACAGCCTGAAAGCCTGTACCGCGTGGGCCAGCACCCGTGGGATGCCGAACTGGTGTACGACGACTGTGGCCGTGGCGTTGCTCTGACGGTGGACCACGCACGTATGCGGCTGATGATTCACCGCGTGTGGTTCGGGTTCAAGGCGCACCAGCCGTGGTTCGGGAACTGGTGCTGGGATGCGTTCGAGTTCGAACACGGCACCGGCAAGCGGCTGCTGGCCCTGATGCGCGAGCACGGCAATTGGCGCTGTGAAGCCGGGGCTTCGAGCTTCTGCCGCTGGTGGAACCGGCCCGGCGCCGATAAGAACCCCAACTAGCACACGCACGGCGCGTCCGTGTAGTATTGCATCAGTTGCAAGATGCTTGCAATCAAACCATCCCGTCCGCCCCCGCTTCTTCCCCTCACATCCCGGTTATCACGCCCCTGCGCCATTGGTTATCACATCCGCGTTCACCAACCCTTCTGCTGCGCTTCAAGTGTGCCCTTGTCCCGGGGGGAGAAGGGAGTGTTGTGCTCCCCGTCCGAACGGGGAAGTTCATGGGTAGGGCACATGAAATGGATGCGAAGTCAGGCAGTCGGATTTCTTGCCCTTGGCGCCGTCGTTGCGGGGCTGGGTGCGGCGACCTACGGCTATCAGCGCGACATCCAGCAGGCGCGCAGCCGCGTAGCAAGTGGCAGTCAGATTGCCCAAACCCCTTGCGGCCCGATCGAATATGCGACCGCCGGAGACGGTCCACCGCTGCTGCTCGTGCATGGCGCTGGGGGCGGCTTCGATCAGGGGATCGATTTCGGCAGGTCGCTGACCGGGCGCGGGTTTCGAATCATTGCGATGTCGCGCTTCGGTTATCTGCGCACGCCATTGCCCGCGGAGGCTTCGCCAGCGGCGCAGGCCGACGCGCATGCCTGTTTGCTCGATGCGCTCGGTCTTGAGCGGATCGCCGTCATGGGCGCGTCCGCCGGTGCGCCTTCGTCCGTGCAGTTCGCGCTGCGACATCCAAAACGGATCTCAGCGCTGGTGCTGCTGGTCCCGGCCATCTATGTGCCGCGGCCCGACGGCGCGCCTTCGGTGACAATCCCGCGCGGTACCGTGTTTCTGATCGACCTGGGCCTGCGCTCGGATTTTCTGTTCTGGGCGGCGTCACACTTCGCCCGCCGGAGCGTGATCCGCGCCGTCCTCGCGACGCCACCCGACCTGGTAGATGGCGCGAGCCCGCAGGAGCAGGCGCGGGTGCAGGAAATGCTGGACCGCTTTCTGCCCATAGCGCCGCGCCGGCTCGGGCTGATCAACGAAGCGGCCGTTATTTCCACGCTGCCGCGGTATGAACTCGAACGCATCGCCGTCCCGACCCTGACGATCGGTGTTGCCGACGATTTGTTCGGCACCTACGACGCAGCCCGCTATACCGCCGACCATATTCCCGGGGCGCGCTTTGTCGGCTACCCGAGCGGCGGCCACTTGTGGGTGGGGCACCATCAGGACGTGATAGACGAGATCGCGCGGTTCCTGCAATAGTGGTCGAACTGGTTCCGCCAACCGCCGAACTCGAACCCTACGCTCGTGACCCTACCGCCCTACTACATCGCCATTCCGAAGTCGGGCTCAGGTCCGGGGGTGTTGGTGCTGCACTCCTGATGGGGACTCAATCCCTTCTTCAAAGACCTGTGCGACCGCTTCTCAGACAACGGGTTTGTCGCCTTCGCTCCCGATCTCTACGATGGCAAAATCGCGTCAACGATCAAGGCTGCGAAGGCGCTTCGAGCGCAGGCAACTGCATTGCGACGAGAACCTGCCTGCAAAATGCTGATTGCGGCAATCAACCATCTTTCTCGCCACGATGCTGTAACCACAACGCACATTGCCATATTGGGATTCTCGATGGGCGGCCACTGGGCGCTTTGGTTGGCCCAAAGGCCAGAGCTTCCGATTGCGGCCACAGTGATCTTCTACGCCGCGCGTAACGGCGATTTCACGCGAAGCAATTCGAGGTTCCTCTTTCACTTCGCCGAGAACGACGAATGGGTCTCCGCCGCAAGCGTAAGAAAGCTCAGAAAGAACCTCGAAGCGGCTGGCAGGAATGCCAGCTACTGCGACTACCCGGGAACGCATCATTGGTTCTTCGAGAGTGATCGTCCGGAGGCGTTTCATCGTGAGGCTGCGGCTTCGGCGTGGAAACGCACGATTGCGTTCTTGAGTGATGGATCGCGGGCAAACCCAGCGGCCAACAAGGACGCTGCACGATAGAACCGCGCAGCGCCGCCATGCGCAATCACAGGTCAAAGTGTCGTTGGGGTTAATCACCGCGACTGATAGATTCCGCGCCCCAGTCTTGCAGTCATTGCATGAAGTGCTATTTTGTATTTCTCACGTTTACGGGAAGTGAACAGTGCCAACTTCGAATTTGGTTCAGCGAGCCAGGATGACCACAACCATGAGAGCCGCTGTCAATACACGCTACGGATCGCCGGACGTCCTGGAGATCCGGCAGGTGCCCAAGCCGGAACCCAAAGCGGGCGAGGTTCTGATCAAAGTCCATGCAACGACCGTCAGCCGCACCGATTGCGGCATGCGCCGACCGCACCCCTTTTTCGTCCGATTCGTCGCGGGGCTCTTCCGGCCGAAGCTCACGATCCTCGGCATGGACTTCGCCGGGGAAGTCGAGGCGGTCGGCGCGGGCGTCACGTCGTTCAAGCCGGGCGATCGCGTCTTCGGCTTGTCGCCGGACGTCTACGGCGCACATGCCGAATATCTCTGCATGCCCGAACAGGCGGCGATGGCAGCCATGCCGGCGGGTGTGGCTTTCCGCGATGCCGTGGTCTGCGAGGGCGCCTGGTATGCCGACACCTATCTGCAAGCGTTCCGCCTCAAGCCGGACCACAGCATTCTCATCTACGGCGCATCCGGCGCCATCGGCACGGCGGCCGTGCAGCTCGCAAAGTCCTATGGCGCCAAGGTCACGGCGGTCGTCGCGACGCCGCATCTGGATCTCGTCAGAAGCCTCGGCGCTGAGCGCGCAGTCGACTACACGGCACAGGATTTCACGCAAATCGGTGAGACCTTCGATTGTGTGTTCGACGCGGTAGGCAAGACGACCTACTTCCGTTGTCGGCGATTGCTGAAACCCGAAGGGGTGTTCGCAGCGACGGATCTCGGACCCTGGGGCCAAAATCCCCTGCTCGCAATCTGGTCGTCGGTCACTCGGAGCCGCCGGGTCGTCTTCCCGTTGCCGCAGAGCGGCAAGGCGAGAACGTTTGTGGAGTTCTTGAAGAGGCGCATGGAGTCAGGCGAATTCCGCGCGGTCATCGATCGGGAATATCCCCTCGATGCGATTGCAGACGCCTATCGCCATGTGGAGACAGAGCAGAAGACCGGGATCGTCGTCATCAACGTGAGCTCAGCGAGCGAGAATGCGCGGGGTCCGCTGGCGCATTTTCGTGAGTGACGAGGGACTGGGGCGGATCGCGTGCCGGTGCTGCCGACGCGCGGTCGATCAGCGGCTATTCAAAGCATGCCCGATGTCGCGACCTGGATGACGGCGCTGTGAGCTGCTGACGTCGCCGCGCCTCGTCAACTCGCGGACGGGAGTCGGCCACGGGGGAGCAGCCACGGCTGCGCCTGTCAGCGGACGATCGGGCGCAAGGCCGGTTAGCGAACCGTAAAGGCCCCCTCGAAATCGATATAGCCTGAAGCCCCCGCGCTGATGGGCGCCAAGCGTCTGCCCGAGTAAGTTCCAACACCCTGGATTCCGGCGAAGCGCCCGGTGCCGACATCGAAGGTGAAGCTTCCGGTAAAGGCCGACATATTGGTTTCCTGCGATACCGTCGTCGTACCTTGCCCATGGATAACGAATCCAGAGCCATCATCCTCGGCCCGGTTGACGGCATAGAACAGATGGGGACCTACTCCGCGCGTATAGTCGACGCTGAACGCCGCCTGGACGGTGCCCATCGTGCCGCCCTCAAGAATGATCAGTCCTCCGATCTTTCCTACACCGAGAATATGGTCAGTCCCATCCCCCACCTCGGTGGAGTCGAGTTTATAGACGCTGTAGTACTGGCGCCACTTCAGTGTCTCCGCGTGGACCAAAGGCAGCCAGACGAATCCAATGAGCAGCGCGGCAAATGTTCTGAGTAGGATGCCCCCATGGCGCCGCGCGCCTTGGGAGGGAGTGGCATTGCAAATCGAAGTACGAACCATGTGAACCCTCCTACGCCGGCCGGGCCAGAACCAATACGGACGCAACGGTTTTGGCCGCAAGCGTGTTACGAACTGGGAAGAAGCGCCGTGGCGCCGGGGAGTGAATCCGTTGCGGCTCGCACTGAAGCGGGTTCATTCGCCTATCTCCTTCACGGCAATCAGAAGTGTCTGATACTGGCCTGAGCGTACATACGCACGGCCGCCCGCTTGTGGATGCCGAGAGGCTTGCCGAAAACCTGCACGAAGTACCAGCGTCCCGATCTGCCTTGTTCCGCCCCGAGCCCCACTTCAACCACAACTGGATGAAGGAGATTCTCGCGCTCGTGCGGAGATTCCATCCAACTCGTCATAACGCTCACGGCGGGTTCGTGTTTCCCGTGCTCATAACTTACATTCTCGGCGATACTGGTAAAGTAGTAACCGCCTTCCTTGACCCTCGCCACGAGATCTTTTCCCCCCATGAGGCGGCCATCTTTACCGCTATCACCGAAGCTGTCCCGTTTCGCCATGGCGATGGCGTGACGGCGCGCGATCTCCATCAGCTTTCCGTCGGCATTCAGGGGCGCTAGGCCGTGCTTCGACCGGAACTCGTTGGTGGCAATCAGGATGCTGGCTTCCAAGTCGCTCAGCCGGGCCGTCGAGGAGTGTTGGGCGGTGTGCTTGCGCTCCTGGGCCTTTGGGGCAAAGGCAATCTTGCTCGGCGTGGTGCAGGCCGGTGAGAGCATGGCACCCAGAATGGCGAAATGAAATAGCGCTGCGCGGCGAGTTTTACGCATGTCGAACCTCCTTGAATCTCTTCGGCTGTTCCCGTCTAGAATCAGTATACGACCATAGTCCAAGTGCCGCTCGGCTGAACAAAAGAGCGGCTTAAACCCTCAACTAAATGTTGACAAGATCACTGCGTGCAACCGCATGCTCGTGGCGGCGGATAGGATAGGGGTGATGGGTTGGGACGGGGGAATGACCGGGTGGCCTGTCTTCTTTCTGGGAGGGATAGGAAATTCGGGTCTTCACGGAATCGAGTGGGTAAACTGAGGGGATAAACATGGCCGGAAGTCGCATGGATATTGGCTTTCAGGCATATCGGGAGAGCCTCGAAATTGGCATCATGTTTGGATGGCCAATTCAGCGAAGCGAAGGCG
>JANLTJ010000196.1:0-2381 GCA_031362885.1 Betaproteobacteria bacterium | reverse complement strand
CAGCATTCACCTATATCGTAATCTCCTTCTCCCTGTGCTTTATAGGCCTTCTCAATTCCGGGGTCCGTTACGAATAGCCAATAGGCCTCCCCGCGATGTTCGAATTGCGCTTGAACGCGGCGCTTGGAATCGCCAAAGGCCGCCCCGGGCTGAAAGACACGTAGCACTACTTGATCCACATGTATCAGCACGAGCGAGCTCTTAAGCTTCTGTGCCGTTTCCAGTGACATTTGATCGTTGAGTCCGTGGTATGTGTTCGATTCGTTTATCCAAAGGCGGGCTGGATCCTCCACAAGCGCTACAAGTGCAGTCCATTTCATTCGCCCGACAATGGTCCAATACTTGTCTGGATCCAGAAGCCAGTTCTCCTGCTGAAAATGCTTCGGTGTGGGTTTGATAAGCGGCACGTCGATGATATCCAAGACCCGCGGATCACTACCGTCCTCATACTGGCGCTCATACTCCGAGACTTCTTCGCTCTCTCGCGCGCTTACCGGTCGCACCCACTCGCCTGCTTGTTTTCTGTTAAACACCCGGCCAGCAACGCACCGCCCCGAGAGCTTCCGCGAATTCGCGAGACAAACGATACGCTTGGAATTCACGGCGATCCTCGACTCAAATCAAATCACCTTGGGTGGGCGTGACGGTAACCGCCGCCTGCGCCAACCGCGCAATCTCCGGCCAGCTTTGAACCAGCCCGTTATAAGCCAAGGCTTCCGCCGCACGCTTCTTACGCTCGCAAAGTGTGTAGAGCCGATAGGCCAGCTCCCGCGCTACTTCAGCCTTTGCTCCCAACTTCCTATGGAGATCAGCTGCGGAGCCTTCGCCACCAACCTCAAGAACGCGAATGAGCTGATGCACCATCTCCCATGCAGTGAGACGCGTATCGGTTGTTGGATCCCAGTCCTCCGGAAGCTCGTCGGGCTTCAGGAGACGCACTTTGCCCGCCTTGGACGCCACGATGCCCGCTTGCTTCATTCCATCAACGCTGGTGTTCTTGCTTTTGGAAAGCTGCTCGGCGCGCCCATACTCTCCATCTGCGAAGCCGTTTTCTTCGAACCAGGTCAGCGCCCAGCGGCTGTCGGCGTCGAAGTCGCCCTCCTGCTCGGCCAGCGCTTCGTCGAGAGTTTGGTTAATGAGCGCCAGCGCCTCGCGCACCGAGAGCGGCTTGCCCTCGGCATCGAGCACTTTGGCGTAGCGGGTGTAAACCGCCATGCCTGGACCGATGGCTGCCTGCGCGAGGTCCACCGGCGCGATGTTTCCGCGCTGGAGGTGGGCGAGTGCCTGCGGCAGCTCGGCCTTGAGTGCAGCGACGAACTCACGGCGCGTGGCGGTCGGCGCATCGACCGCGCGCTGGCGGCAAACAAGGATGATGCTCGATGCGAGGGCGCTCATGTTCTTCTTTAGGTTGCCGGTATACTCAGTCCGCATCGGCCAGGTGCCGCTGATGCCAAAGCCAGCGCGGATTACCGCATCGACGAACGTCTCCCAGCCGGTGCTGGCGGTGCCATCCCTGCCGTCACTCTCGGACTGTTTGAAGGCGTAGTAGATCGTGACGGGGAACCCTAGGTGCGCTTGCTCAGCTAGCCGATGCATCGCCTGCGTCATACCATCAAGAAAGAAAGTCTCGGCTTTCTCTTTGCTGCCGTGCCGGTACGGCGTGGCTACCAGTTCGTCGGACTTGGGCACAGCGACCGTGGCGAAGAGGTCGGGGAAAACAGCACCCAGCGAGCGGCGCAACCATACATAGAAGAAGTCCGAAAGATCTGCGTACCCGATGTTGTCGTAATAGGGTGGATCAGTCGAAACAACCTTCGCAGTCCCGATCTCTTGGCTCTGAGCGCTAGCTTGCTGAGCTACCCCATGCCGCCAGTGTCCGAGGCCTATCAACATTTTGGCCGCTTGGTCCACGCCCAAATCCCAATTCCCAGACGAATCGCTAAATGGATTTGCCTCGGTGTAGTCCCAGACCATTGGCAGCGCCTGCCGGCCAAATGTCGAGATCATCTTTTCTGTGCTGGTGCTCCAAGCGCAGAGGGATGACCAGTAGTTCGTGCCTTTGTCTATTGCAAAGGCGAGATACACCGCCACCGCATCGGCGTAGGCCGCCGCGCCTACTCCGTCACTCACGAGGCCGCGGGCGTCGTCAGACAGGCCGGCATCGAGGGCGTTTGACCTCGCCCGCTTGCGCACTTCGTCCACTAGGTCAGAGAAGGTGTTGAGGGCAACAAGCTGCCGACGGGTAAAGAGATCGCCGTACTTGGTCAGCCCGTAGATTTGGGTCTTGATGTCGCGGGGGTGGTAGTTAATCTCTAGTTCTGGAATCCACCACGGTTGCGCTTCGTGGGCAGCTACCTCAAGAGCAGGGGTCGGCGAGAGGT
>JANLTJ010000194.1:0-3542 GCA_031362885.1 Betaproteobacteria bacterium | reverse complement strand
GCACCGCTTTTACCTGTTCGCGCGGGTGGATGCAGAATCCGGTGCGGCCGGCGACTTGATCGCCGAGCCCGAGCGCGAACAGCAGTTCGGTAATGCTGGGGACGAGACTGACAATGCGGGCATCGGCCCCGGCGGGCGAATGCAGGTGACCGAGGGCATCGGCCAGGCGCTGGGAACTTGCAGGCACTGATTCTCAGGCTGGCGGCGGCACGGTCTTTTTGAACGATTCGCGCGCTTCCATGTTTTTCCACAGCCGCGTCAGATTCGGATAGCCTGCCTGCGCGAAGAAATGCGGCAGGCGCGCCGTGATAAATCCAAGGTGACAGGCGATGGCAACATCGGCCAGGCTCATCGCATCGCCCACGCACCAGGAGCGGCTGCCAAGCATTTTTTCGAGCGCGGAGAATCCGGCGTCGATCTTGCCGCGCTGCCGGTCGAGCCAGACCTGGCTGCGTTTTTCTTCGTCGTGAAAGCGTGTTTCGTAATAGCTTGTTGCCACCGCATCCATGGTGCCGTCGGCGTAAGCCTCCCAGCGCCTGACTTCCAGCCGGGCGTCGGCGTCCGCGGGGATGAAGCGCGGACTGGGATACTTGCCATCCACAAAGTCCGCGATCAAGGGCGAGTTGATCAGCACGCGCCCGTCGTCGAGCTTGAGCGCGGGCACTTTGCCGATCGGATTGATCGTCTGGTAGTCGCTGGGCTCCCACAGATTGCGCATTTCAAGCTCGTGGCTGACGTTTTTCTCGATCAGCATGACTCGGATCTTGCGGGCAAACGAACTGGCGGGGGATGCGTAGAGCTTCATATTCAATTTCTCCAATCGGTGACAGTAATCAGGATTTTTTCTTCGCTAATCGCTTCGTCTTTGGGGGCGTTTCGGCCGGGCCCGCGGCAGGTGCTGCCGACAACGGAATCAGGCTTTCCTTCAGGGTGCGCAACACAAAGCTCGACTTGCTGTGCCGAATACCCGGAATCTTGTACAGCTTTTCGCGCAGCAGCCGCTCGTAGTCGCGCGTGTCCTTGACCGCGATGCGGATGTAGTAATCATAATCGCCGGATACCAGATAAGCTTCGAGCACTTCCGGAATTTGCTCCAGAATCTTGCCGAAGTCGTACAGTGTTTCATCGGTATGGCTCTCCAGAGTGATCTGCACAATCACCGTTTCGGAAAGGCCGATGGAAGCGGGATTAACGCGCACGGTGTAGCCTTCAATGACGCCGTCGGCCTCCATTTTTTTGATGCGGCTCCAGCACGGCGTCGGCGACAAGCCCACCTGCTTGCTGATGTCTTGCAGACTGGCGCGGGCATCGCCTTGCAGGGTTTTCAGGATCGCCAAGTCAAATTTATCGACAGACATTCTGTTAAATTGTACAAAATCAGAAGATTTTTTCAAATATACCGTATAACACAGACAAATAAGAAGCCTTTTCCGGGCGGGGATACGTAGTATCTGCTTGCGGACCATGGTGGCCCGCAAGTGGACTGCGTGAAGGGTAACCCGCCCGACGCGTTGCAGGACCGCCGCCGAATCCAAGGCGGTGGGTCTAAAAGTCCGAATTCCTACCGGAGTCAGACATGCAAGAAGTCAGCTTGGACGACAAGTACGTTTCCGACCAGGGCCGTATCTATCTGACCGGCATCCAGGCGCTGGTGCGCCTGGCCCTGGTTCAGCGCCGCCGCGACCTGGCGGCGGGGCGCAACACCGCCGGCTTTATTTCCGGCTACCGGGGCTCGCCACTGGGCGGGCTGGACGAAGCGCTGTGGAAAGCCAAGGACCATCTGGCCGCCCACCACGTCGTCTTCCAGCCCGGCGTCAACGAAGAACTTGCCGCCACCGCGGTATGGGGATCGCAGCAGGTCGAACTGATCGGCGAGTCGAATTACGACGGTGTCTTTGCGCTGTGGTACGGCAAGGGGCCCGGCGTCGACCGCTGCGGCGACGTGTTCAAGCACATGAATTTCGCCGGCACCTCGAAACACGGCGGCGTGCTGCTGGTCGCGGGCGACGACCACGGCGCCTATTCGTCCACATTGCCGCATCAGAGCGACCATCTGTTTTCCGCATCGATGATTCCAGTCCTGTATCCGTGCAACGTGCAGGAATACGTCGAACTCGGACTGCACGGCTGGGCGATGTCGCGCTTCTCCGGGTGCGCCATCGGCTTCAAGGCGCTGGCCGATACCGTCGAATCGTCCGCTTCGATCGAGGCCGATCCGTTTCGCATCCAGACCCGGCTGCCGGAAGATTTTGTGATGCCGGAAGACGGCCTGAATGGCCGCCTGTCCAGCGATCTCCTCGGTCAGCAGGCGCGCAAGCAGGAAGCGCTGATGCAGGACTACAAGATCTACGCAGCGATGGCTTATGCGCGGCTGAATCGTCTCAATCGCACCACCATCGATTCGCCCAATGCCAGGCTCGGCATCATCGCATCCGGCAAGTCCTACATGGATGTGCTGGAGGCTTTGGAAGAACTGGGCATCACGGAAGAGAACGCGGCGCAGATTGGCATCCGGCTGTTCAAGGTTTCCATGCCCTGGCCGCTTGAGCCGGATGGCGTGCGCGAGTTCTCCAAGGGGCTGGAGGAAATCCTGGTGGTGGAAGAAAAGCGTCAGATGGTCGAGTACCAGCTCAAGGAGCAGCTCTACAACTGGCATCCGGACGTGCGTCCGCGCGTAATTGGCAAGTTCGACGAGCAGGGCGAGTGGGTGCATCCGCGCGGCGAGTGGCTGCTGCCGGCCAAGGCCGATTTCTCGATCGCACAGATCGCGCGCGTCATCGCTGGACGCATCGCACGCTTTCACCAGAGCGATCTGATCAAGGCGCGGTTGGCTTTCCTCGATGCGAAAGAAGCGGTACTGAAGAAGGCAGTGAACACTCCGGTGCGACCACCGTACTACTGCTCGGGATGCCCGCACAATACGTCGACCAAAGTACCGGACGGCAGCTTGGCGCTCGCCGGCATCGGCTGCCACGTGATGGCCACGGCGATCTATCCCGAGCACAACAAGACCACCTGCCAGATGGGCGGCGAAGGCGCGGCCTGGATCGGCCAGGCGCCGTTCTCGAAGCTGCCGCATGTCTTCGCCAATCTCGGCGACGGCACCTATTTCCATTCCGGCCATCTCGCGATACGGGCGGCGCTGGCGGCAAACGTCAACATCACTTACAAGATCCTCTACAACGACGCCGTCGCCATGACCGGCGGGCAGCCGGTGGACGGGCAGATCTCGGTAAGCCTGATCGCGCAACAGATGGCGGCCGAAGGCGTCAAGCGCATCGCACTGGTGACCGAGGACGTGTCGCGCTACGAGGACCGGTCGCAACTGCCCGCGATGGTCACGATCAACGATCGCAAGGACATGGAAGCGGTGCAGCGCGAATTGCGCGAAATTCAAGGCTTGTCGGTGCTGATCTACGACCAGACCTGTGCGGCGGAAAAACGCCGCCGCCGCAAAAAAGGCGAGTACCCGAAGGCCACGCAGCGGGTATTCATCAACGAAGCCGTCTGCGAAGGCTGCGGTGACTGCGGCGTGCAATCCA
>JANLTJ010000093.1:0-5108 GCA_031362885.1 Betaproteobacteria bacterium | reverse complement strand
CGTTGGGCGGACGAAACCGTATGAACGAGGACGAGATTCGTGAAGTGATTCTGAGGGCCGAGACTGATCCAACTCTGGTTGCCAGGCGGTATGAACTCGCTCACGTCGCGGCCGACTCGCTCCGCAACTGTTGGCGCCGATCCAGAACTGACCATTGATTCCGGATATGTTTTGACCATCCTTCTTGGCGCCAACACTTTTCTTCTAATTCAGATTCAGCGAATCGCTCTGATCACCACAAAACCGGAATACCTGATCCGCTTTGGTCAAAATTCAACCGTCGCCGACACGCCAGATAGGCGAGTGAGTGGCCCGCATCGCCCACTGCTTTCCGCGTTTGATCGAGTAGCACACCGAGCTTATCGTATGTACACTAGACGGTGTGCGCATCTCCTGCGATCCGGCGAAGAACGAACAGAACACCCGTAGTCGTGGTATTTCGTTCGATTCCGCCGCCGACTTTGATTTCGAGGGCGCCTTATACGCCGTGGACGAACGGCGGGACTATGGCGAAACACGCTATATCGCTATCGGTATGCTCGGCGTTCGTCTGCATGTCCTTTGTTTTGCTGAGACCGCCGACGGAATTCGTGTCATCAGTTTCCGAAAAGCGAACCCACGCGAGGTGAAACGGTATGCCAAAGTTCAAACCACTGAGTGACGCCAAAGGCGAGGTCAGGGAGATCTCTGCAAAGGATCTGAAGCAATTTCGTCCTGCGCGTGAGGCTCTTCCGGATTCGCTTCGGCGCAAAGTGGGCGTACGCGGGCCACAGAAGTCTCCCACGAAGGAGCGCATTACGATCCGGCTGTCGCAGGAGGTGGTTCGAAGTTTTCGTGCCACCGGCGAGGGCTGGCAGACACGAGTGGACGATGCACTTCAGGATTGGTTACGGAAGCACAAATCGACGGCGTGACTACAAGGGCTTCCCCAAACTTGCAAGAGTGCGTGGTGATTTGTCAGTTCATTGCTTTTCTATCCACTTTGACGCTTAACGTTACTCGTTATATATTGTGAGGCATGATCCAAAGCTTCCGGTGCGCGGAAACACAAAGCTTGTTCGAGACGGGCAAGAGCCGGCGGTTTTCAGGTGCTGCAAATGTTGCCATGCGAAAGCTGGCGCAGCTTGATAACGCGGAAACACTGGAGTTTTTGCGCGCACCGTCAGGCAACAGGCTGGAAGCGTTGCGGGGTGATCGCGCAGGCCAGCACAGCATGCGCATCAATGATCAATACCGGCTGTGTTTTCGATGGACCGCATCCGGGCCGGAAGACGTAGAGATAGTGGACTACCACTGACGGAGAATGACCATGTTTAAAAACGGCATGCGGCCGGTGCATCCCGGCGAAGTTTTACGCGAAGATTTTCTGACGCCGCTCAATATGAGCGCGAACGCACTTGCCAAGGCGCTGAATGTTCCCGCCCCGCGCATCAACGATGTCGTGCGCGAGCGGCGCGGCATCACTGCGGATACCGCGATGCGCCTTGCGCGCTACTTTGGCGGCGACGCGCGTTCGTGGCTGAATTTGCAGGCGGCGTATGACCTGCGGCTTGCCGAGCGCGCAAATGCCAAGCGCATCGAGCGTGAAATTACGCCGGTGGCTGCATAGAAGCAGGCGGAAATTATTCCGGTTAATCGGCTTGCAGTCGGTGAAAAGAATTTTACTCCGGGAGCTATCATCCTTCGTTGCCCCGGAATACGCTTTGCTCCTTGCCGGGCTACGCCTGCCACAGCCACGTTAGAACTCGAGGGCCTTCATTGCGTTGTCGATCGGTTTGTAGCGGGTCATCGTGTGATTCTCTCCACACAATTTCATAACTCGCTGCAACGCTTGTCCGCGCCGCCGGACACGAATAAGATTACCTGCCCGTATCCCCTATTCCCTGCCACCCAGCCCCCAACAACATGGATCGCTCCCCGCTCCCCTCGCTCATCTCCGGCCACGCCGCCTTCACCCAACTGCTCGCCCAGGAAGGCATCTCTCATTTATTCGGCAATCCCGGCACTACCGAGCTTGCCATCATGGAGGCGATGTCGCAGCAATCGGTCATTCAATACGTGCTGGGCCTGCAGGAATCGATTGTGGTGGGCATGGCCGATGGCTACGCGCGCGCCTCGAACAAACTGGCGGCGTGCAATGTGCATGTCGCACCCGGACTGGGCAACGCCATGGGCGCGCTCTACAACGCCAAGTGGTACGGCTCGCCGGTGCTCATCACCGCCGGCCAGCAGGAGCAGGGCCACGGTCTGATGGAGCCGCTGCTCTACGATCCGCTGGTGCCGATCGCGCAGCCGATGGTCAAATGGGCCGTCGATGTCACCCGCGTGCAGGACTTGCCGCGCATCGTGCATCGCGCGGCGAAAGTGGCACTCACCCCGCCCACCGGCCCGGTGTTCATCAGCCTGCCGGGCGACATTCTCGATGCGCAGGCGCCGCTCGACCTGGGTGCGCCCACGCGCGTAGACGCCACTGTGCGGCCGTCGGACGCCGCGCTGGAACAGCTTGCCGACCGCCTGCTCGCGGCGCGCAATCCGGTACTGATTGCCGGTCATGAACTGGCCACGCGCGATGCGCTGAAAGAAGCTGCTGAACTGGCCGAGGTGCTGGGCGCTGCGGTGTGGCAGCAGACGGTGTCTTACGCGGTGCATTTTCCTTCCGAACATCGCGCCTTCGTTGGCCAGCTCACCCGCAGTCAGACCCAGGTGCGCGCCTGGCTGCAACCCCATGACCTGATGGTCTGCCTGGGTGCGGACGTGCTGCGCATGTCGGTATATAACCCGGTCGATGCGTTGCCCGATGGCATGCCCGTGATTCAGATCGGCGAGCGCGACTGGGAACTCGGAAAAAATTATCCGGCCGAGATCGCCATCAAGGCACATATCGGCGAGACGCTGCGCGCCCTCAATGCGCTGCTGCGCCGTCGCATGTCGGCCGCACAGAAATCCGTGGCCGCAGCGCGGCTCGCCGATATCGAGAAAAACAACTGGGGCGTGAAGCGCACCAGAGCCATCGCCGAAACCGCGAAGCTCGAAGGCGCGCTGCCGATGGATCCCAAGGTATTGATGATGCGCATTGCCGAGGCCGTGCCGCGCGATGTCGTCGTCGTCGAAGAGGGCCTGAGCTCGACCTTCCAGTTGCTCCACTTTCTCGCGCTGCGCGATCACCAGGGTTTCTACGGCCTCGCCTCCGGCGGCATTGGATTCGCCATGGCCGGCGCGGTTGGCATCAGCATCGCCTTGCCGGATCGTCCGGTGGTCGCCATCGTTGGCGACGGCAGTGCGATGTACAGCATCCAGGCGCTGTGGACGGCGGCGCATCTCAAGCTGCCGATTACTTACGTGATTCCGAACAACCGCAGCTACCGCATTCTGAAAGAGCGCCTGGTGTCGTTCCGCAAGACCGACAAATTCATCGGCATGGACATGGATAACCCGGCCATCGACTTCGTGGCGCTGGCGCAATCCATGGGCGTTTCGGCGCAACGCATAAGCGACCCGCGCGATGTCGGCACTGCCGTCAAGCAAGCGCTTGCTTCGGGCGGACCGCGTCTGATCGAAGTACCGGTAGCCAATGGCTTCGGCGGCTGATACATCCACCAGATCGAAAGCACGCCAGGTTGCAGGCGTGCTATCGGCCGTTTTTCTGTTGCTACCCGTCCTGACGGGCGCGGAGATGTACAAGTGGATTGACGCGGACGGCAAGGTGCACTACTCCGATGCGCCACCACCGGACAGGAAAGCCAGGAAAATCGATCTCAAGATCAATTCGATTTCCGGCCCGCCCGTAGTTTCCGCAACCCGTGCCGCACCCGCGACCGCAGGCGCATCGCTACAGCGAGTGCGCCTGTTTACCACAACCTGGTGCGGATACTGCAAGAAAGCGATCGCTTACCTGCAATCGCGCGGCACGCCCTTCGAGGAACTGGATGTGGAGAATTCGCCTCAGGGAAAACGCGAATACGATGGGCTTGGAGGCCACGGCGTGCCGATAATTCTCGTTGGCAACCGGCGCATGGACGGCTACGATCAGGCGACGCTGGCTGGCATGCTCAAGGACGCCGGCCTTTAGTATTTTTACACGTGGTCAGGTCGTAGATCGCGCATCTCCTGCTCCGAAACCGAATCGCCGTATTTGTGCAACGGGTCGAATGATCCCGCCATGGCAAAGGGATTGATGTGGCCTCGACCTGGCGGGCTCGATGCCATCGCCCGGTTTCGGTTAAAGTAGATTCAATTCAACATCAACCGGCATCTCAAGTGACGGCTACGATCAATACAGCAGTCCTGACTCTCCTGGGCATCGTGCTGTGGACCACGCAGGTCCCGACCGCGCAGGCTGCGGAATTCCGGGGTGGTTTTTCGGGCGAAGATCTGCTGGGTCATTGCGCTGCGGAAGAAAGTGATCCGTCAAAGGATTTTGAACGCGGAATCTGCATTGGATATGTCGACGGATTCGCCGCCGGTCGATTCGTTGGGGAAACCTACCATGCCTTTCATCACCGAGAGGAAAAACTCGACGGGATCTACGGCCATCTCTGCGTACCCGATACGGTGAGCCGGGGGAAGCTGGCCCGGGCCTTCGTGCTGTTCCTGAAGAAGAATCCGGAAAGACTCAAGCTTCCAGCGGCACTGCTGCTCGAAGACGCCCTGCGTGAAGCATTTCCGTGTCCCGACAAGTAGCCAGAGACAACACAGTGAACACCAAACGCATCACCGGCTGCCTCGTATCTGGGATCCTTTTGTTGGCGGTGGCGTCCTGGGCGCGGGATCTGTCCGGCGTCGCGCCCGCAACCGTGGGCCTGTCGGCAAACAGGCTGGCCCGCATCGGCGAAACATTCCAGAAGGAGATCGATCAAGGCAAGCTGCCTGGCGCGGTATTTCTGGTGGCGCGCAAGGGCAATCTGGTCTACTCGGAAGCACTTGGCGTGCAGGATGGCTTCACCGGCAAACGAATGAACCCGGACGCGATCTTTCGCATTTATTCGATGACCAAACCGCTGGTGTCCGTTGCCGCCATGATGCTGGTCGAAGATGGCAAGCTGCAACTGACCGATCCGGTGTCGAAGCATCTTCCGGCAATGAAATCGCAGCAAGTCAGCGTCGCGAAG
>JANLTJ010000162.1:0-20159 GCA_031362885.1 Betaproteobacteria bacterium | reverse complement strand
CCCGAAGTCTGCTTGTCGAACAACTGGTACGCCTCTTCCGCCTGCTCCAGTTTCCAGTGATGGGTGAAGAGCTTGTCGATGTCGATGCCGCGATCGGCGATGTAGCGCGCGCAGTCGGCCTGGCCGACGGTGGAGAAGGTCCATGAGCCGATCAGCGTGACTTGCCTGCGCAGCAGGTCGCTGCTCACATCGAGCGTGACGCTGTCGCCTTCCCCGACGAAGCAGGCCTTGCCCCAGGTGCGCACGCAGCGCACGGCCTCGGCTCTGGCCTTGGGCGAAGAGGAGGCATCGAGCGAGGCATCGGCGCCGCGCCCGTGGGTCAGGTCACGAATGACCTGCACGACGTTTTCGGTTTTCAGCGGATTGATCAGCACATCGGCGCCAAAGTCCTTGGCGCGCGCCAGCCGCTCATCGCTGGTGTCGAGCGCGATGACGCGTGCGCCCATGTGCGCGGCGAGCAGGGTCGCCGACAGGCCGACCGGACCCTGGCCAAATACGGCGATGGTGTGGTTGCCCTGCAAGTCGAGGCGGTGCAGCGCGCCCCAGGCGGTGCCGGTGCCGCAGGAAATGGCCGCGCCGGCGTCGAAAGACAATTCGTCGGGTAGCGGCACCAGGGTGCGCGCGGGGCATTTCATGTAGCGCGCGTGCGCGCCGTTGCCGGTCGCGCCATAGACTTCCGCCACGCCATCGACGCACAGTTGCATCCAGCCGGTCGAGCAGTGTTCGCAGACGCCGCAGCCGCGATAGTGATGTTGCATGACCCGCATGCCCACGTGCGCCTGTTTTTCCGGGACACCCGGGCCGACCGCCACGACAACGCCGCACGGCTCATGCCCGGCAATGATCGGGCCGCTGACTTTGCCCAAGCCCAGCGACGACGCGCCGCCCACCGCGCGATAGAACTTGAGATCGCTGCCGCACATGCCCGAGGCCTTGATTTCGAGCACGACCTCTCCCGGGCCGGGCGTCGGATCGGGAAAATCGAGAAACTGGAGTTTGCGGTCACCGGGGAATACAACGGCTTTCATCTTGTTTTCCTTCCTGAAAAAAAATTGCATTATGTCAGTTTTGTCATTGCTGCCTTCTCGGGAATGACAACTTAGGTGGTGCTTTTCGGCTCGCGGTCGGGCAGTGGACGCAATTCTAAAGAGTGCAGCCTTTAGCCGCCAGCGTTTCATCCACCCAGCGGCGGTCAACGTTGCCGGCTGCAATGCCATCCAGCAATGACTTTTCCTTCGCCAGGAGTTTTTCCACCGCAGCCAGAATCGCCTGCGCCCACGCCGGAGGAACGATGACCAGGCCATCGGCATCGCCCACCACGATATCGCCCGGATGCACGACTGCGCCGCCGATGCTGACGGCAACATTGATCTCTCCCGGCCCTTCGCGCGTCGGTCCGCGTGGCGAGACTGCGCGCGCATAAACCGGAAGGTCGCGTGCGCGGATTTCTTCCACGTCGCGCACCGCGCCATCGATGACGAAGCCCGCCACGTTCCGTGTCACGGCGTAACTGGTCATGAGGTCACCGATCAGCGCCGCCTCGGTAAAGCCGCCGCCGTCCACCACGATGACATCGCCGGGTTGTGCGAGGTCGATGGCTTTGTGAATCAGCAAATTGTCGCCGGGCGCGGTGCGCACGGTCAGGGCCGGGCCGCAGAGTTTGCCGCTGCGATGCATTGCCCGCAGCGCGCTGGAAACCTGCCCGGTTCGTCCCATGCTATCGCACAGATTTGCCGCAGCGTGCCGTGCCAATGTGGCGATCAGTTCCCTGGGAGTGCGCGCGGGGGAGGGGTAAATCTGGTATCCGATGGTCATGTCGATAGCGGGGAATTTTATAGTGAATTTAAAAAAGCCATGAGGGCAGCGCGTTCTTCCGGAGCGAAGCGCTTGAAGGCGTCGCGCGATGCGCGGGCTTCGCCGCCGTGCCACAGAATCGCTTCGGTGAAATTGCGCGCGCGGCCGTCATGCAGGAAAGCGTTCGCGCCATTTACCGTTTCCGACAGCCCGATGCCCCATAGCGGCGGGGTGCGCCACTCGCGCGGGCCGGCGAGGTAATCCGGACGGCCATCGCTGAGTTCTTCGCCCATGTCGTGCAGCAGCAAGTCGGTATACGGGCGGATGGTCTGCCCGGCCAGTTGCGGCAGCGCGGCGTTGGGGCCGGTTTTCAGTTCAGGAACGTGGCAGACCGCGCAGTGCGCTTGCGCGAACAACCGTTCACCGCGGCTGACCCGCGCATCGTCAAGCTGCCGGTGTACGGGCACCGTCAGTGCGCGGATATACAGCTCGGTCGCATCAAGCCGCAGCCGGGTTATTTCCGGTTTTCCGGCAGTCATCTGATCCTTGCATACGCCCTGCACCGGCGGGCAATTCTGCTCGGGGTAAACCGGCGTGCTCAAGCCGATATCGTTGAGAAACGCGATGGCGACTTGCTCGCGGATGCTGCCGTGATTTGCTTTCAGACCAAAGCGGCCGAGCACGGTCCTGCCTTGCGCTTCGTCCCAAACGCGATTGACCTTGCCGCTAATTCCCGCGACCGGGGCGCGCGCCGCGAGCGCGGCGACAGTTTCCTCGGGGATTGCTTCAAGCAGGCCCAATCCGATCAGCGGCGGCGCGAGCCGCGGACCGATCAAGGCGTCGTCGAGCGGCGCATAAGCCAGATCGGTGACATGAATCGCGGGCGCTCGCAGGTTTACGGATTCGCCATCGGCCAGAGTTGCGCTGCGGCTGCGCCATTCAACACGGAACTGACCCTCGGGCGGAACGACACCCTTGACGCCGAAATTCTGCAACTGGTCGCCGTAATCGGGATGCGGCAGCGGGCCGCCATGGGCGTCGCTGCCCTTGAGGCTGATGCGCAGGACCAGATTTGGCGCCGATTCCATGGGCACCGCGATGTGATGATCGCGCACCTCGGCTCGCGCCCTGTCGTGCGCCTCGTGCTCCGTTCCAGGCGCCAGTCCGCGACCGTTGTTGATATGGCAGGTCGAGCAGGCTTGTGCATTGGACGTCGGGCCGCGACCGAATTCCGCATCCTCGAACCAGAAGAAGGCCCAGCGGTTGTTGAACATCTTGTGGCCGAGCGCAAACAGTTCCGCTTGTTTGGCATCCAGCGTGGCAGCCGGATGGGAGTACGCGCTGCTGCCTGCATCATCGTTGCTGAAACTGCCACCGGAAAGCGCCAGCGGTGGCACATCAGCAGCATTTTCAACCAGTGCCGGATTCGCCCAGTTCAGCAGGCCGAGCGCGGCAGTCAGTATGAACAAGCGGCGTATGGCGATTCGTGTCATGGGCCTAAAGAGGCAGGAAGCTTATTCCAAATTGTTCGAGAAAGACCCGAGACTCCAACCGCGAACGTCCCGGGAATGATGATCGTCAGTTTATCTTCTGCAATCCGGCAAAAAAAGCTGGAAAAACACCGGCGGACGCTCGGGGCAATACGAGGCGCACTGTTCGGCGAGGATGTGTGTTGCTCAACCGTGAGTTGCCTCCATGCGGGGGAGTATCGTCGATTCCGGCAACAGCCGGGACATCGTTACCGGTGCGCAGGCGGTGCTTCGTACTGGGGCGTGCATTGGCTTGACGCACGCATTCAGGGCGTCGAGGCGTCATGTCTTTCGTTGGAACTACGTGAATTCAAAGGTTTGTGCGATTTCGGATGGATGGCATGACGCATGCGTTGTACCATCGTCCGCTGTGATCAATTAACGCGGCAAGTAAGAGGCTATGGCGCGGGCCTTGGTCATGTCAAAGGGTAGTGTCATCTAAAATCGAAGTCTTTTCGTGGAGGCATCTATGTTCCGGAAAATCATCCAGTTCTCACTAGGCTCGGCGCTGGCGGGCGCTTTTCTCTCCAGCTCCGTCGCGTTTGCGCAGGACGTCATCAAGATCGGCATTCCAGTAGGCTTAAGCGGCGCGAATAGCGTCGTTGCGCCATCTGTTGTTCAGTCGGCCGAACTCGCCGCCGAGGAAATCAACGCGGCAGGCGGCATCATGGGCAAGAAAGTGGTGCTCGAAGTCGCCGATGACGGCAGCGGCGCCGCGGGTGCGCAGAAGGCCTTCGACTCGCTGATTTTCCAGAAGAAAGTCAACGTGCTGATCTCGATGGAAACCAGCGCGGCGCGCAATGCCGGACTGCCGATCGTCACGCGCGGCAAGACGCCTTTCATTTATACCTCGTTTTACGAAGGCCGTTCCTGCAACAAATATCTGTTTGTGAATGCCTGGGTACCGGATCAGCAGGTAGCCCCGATCGTCGATTACTTCACCAAGAACTACAAGGCGAAGACCTTCTTCCTGATCGGCAGCGATTATGCATTCGGGCGCGGCATGCTCGAATTCACCCGCGGCTACATCGAGAAGACCGGCGGCAAAGTGCTGGGCGAAGAGTACCTGCCCATGGACGGTTCGGACTGGACTTCGATTATCAGCAAACTGAAAGCCTCGGGCGCCGAAGCGCTGATTACTTCGACGGCTGGTGGCGCGCCCAACGTCACGCTGACCAAGCAGTTGCGCGCGGCTGGCGTGAAAATCCCCTACGGCAATCTCGCGGTGGACGAGGGCACGGCGAAGAGCATGGGCGCTGACGCCGAAGGCATTTTCATTTCGGGTTCGTATTTCACCAACATCGACTCGCCGAAGAACAAGGCGTTTCTGGCGGCGATGCAGAAGAAATTCGGCGCCAATCTGAAAACGCCCAACGACTTGTCCGTGCCGCAGTACGAAGGCGTTTATGCCTACAAGCTGGCGGTGGAAAAAGCCGGCTCGACCGATGCCGACAAAGTCATCGCGGCGCTGTCGCAGGTGGCCTTCGAGGGACCGCGCGGCGTCATCAAGATGAACAAGCAGCGCCACGCCCCGCTCACCATGTACCTGGCGCAGGTGCAAAAAGACGGTGGCGTGAAAGTGCTGTCGACCTTCAAGGACGTCGATCCTGGCGAGCAGTGTCCGAAACTTAAGTAATGCAGGAGCGGGGGGCGACGGGCGAGGGATAAAACGGCGCCGCGTGCGGCGTTACCCTCGTTCCTCGCCCCTCATCCCTTGCCCCTGACTGTCATGTCCACCCTTCTCGACATCCTCACCACCGCCGCGATTCTGTACGGCGTGTCGGCCGGGTTGTTGATCGTGTTTGGGGTGATGAAGATCATCAATTTCGCCCATGGCGGGTTTTTGACCATCGGCGGCTATTCGGCCCTGCTCATCACCAATCTGGGATTGAATCCGTGGTGGTCGCTGCCCTGCGCCTTTGCCATCGGTTGCGTCTGCGGCATGGTCATCGAGCGCCTGGTGATGAAGCCCTTGTATGCCCGTCCGCTCGACGCCATTCTCGCCACCTGGGGACTGGGCATTATCATCGGCCAGGTCATTACGCTTGCCTTCGGGCGCGAAGTGCAGTTCGTGCAAAGCCCGGTCACGGGCGCGGTGGATCTGTTGGGCGCGTCATATTCTGAATACCGGCTGTTGCTGATTCTGATCGCGATTGCCATCGGCATTGGCATCGCGCTGCTGCTCAACGCTACGCGCCTGGGACTCATCACGCGCGCGGTCATCATGAATGAACAACTGGCGCGCGGTCTGGGTATCAACAGCGCTCTGGTGCGCTTTGTCACGTTTTCTCTCGGCGCCGGACTGGCAAGCCTCGCCGGTGCGCTGATCACGCCTTTGTCCAGCGTCGATCCGAACATGGGCGTGCCTTGGCTGGTCAATGCCTTCATGCTGGTGATGGTGTCCGGGGTGTCGCTCATCAGCCTCGCCATCGCCTGTCTGGTGTTGGGCGGTGCGCAGGTACTGGTCAGCTCCTTTGGCAATCCCATTCTGGGCGGGCTGACTATTGTTGTGCTGGCCGCCGTGGTGTTGCGTCTGCGACCACAAGGCTTTAGCCGCGCATGAAGGTGGCTTTAGCCGTGGCTAACGCGGGCCTCCCCCGTGGCTGATGCGGGCGCGGCGGCACCGCTAACCGGGCGCGCGAACGGCCTCCTGGCGCGCGCCGATGCGCGCACGCTCGCGATCGTGTGCGGCTGCGCGCTGCTGTTGATCGCCATCGGCCCTTACGTATTGCCCGCTTACATGGTCAACAGCTTGATCCGCGCATTCCTGTATGCCGCGGTCGCGCTCACGGTGGATGTTCTGTGGGGCTACGCCGGCATTCTGACCTTCGGGCAGTCAGCGTTTTTCGGCGTTGGCGCTTATGCTGCCGGGCTGATCTTTACCCACGCCGGTTTCGGCGCCGGCTACGCCGCGCTGGCCTTGGCCAGCGGCATCGTCGTGGCCATGCTGCTTGCCGCGCTGGTTGGCTGGTTGGCGTTTTATCACGGCGCTTCGCCGCTGTATGGGTCGGTCATCACGCTGGTCTTGCCGATTGTCGTCACTCAGATTCTCTATTCCGGGGGAAACTTCACCGGTTCGAGCAGCGGCTTGTCCGGATTTGAGAGTTTCGATCTGTCCATGGAAGCCTGGTTCTGGATTGCCGGCGGTTTTCTAGTCGTGCTCACGGCGATCGCGTGGCTGTTCGTGCGCAGCGACGCCGGGCGCATTCTGGTGGCGATCCGTGAGAACGAGCAACGCTGCGAGTATGTTGGCATCAATGTCTCGCGCGTGAAAATCCTGTTGCTGGTTGTGTGCGCCGCCATCGCCGCAATTGCCGGCTACCTGTTTGCCGGCGTGCAGATGGTGGTTGCACCGGAATACGCCGGATTCGTGTTCGGCACTGAACTGCTGATCTGGGTGGCACTTGGCGGGCGCGGCACGCTGATCGGTCCGGTCATCGGCACCCTGGTGCTGGATGTCAGCACGTCGTATCTGAGCGGCAATCTGCCCTTTGTCTGGAAGCTGGTGATCGGCTCTGCCTTTGTAATCGTGATTGTCGCGCTACCCCAGGGACTGATGCCTTTGATCAGAACTGCCATCCGGGCGTTGTTTGGCCGAGGGAAAAAGGAACAGGCGGAATTTATTCCGCAACTGGAGCCAGCCCTTGAACGGCCTTTCGCCGGACTGGCGAGCGCAGGCCATCTCGCGCTGTCGGTGCGCGAAGTGCGCAAGCAATTCGGCAGTCTCAAAGTCCTTGACGGCATCGGCTTCGTGGCGAAGCGCGGCGAGCTGTTGAGTCTGGTCGGACCGAACGGCGCCGGAAAGACGACGCTCATGCGTTGCATCGCCGACGGTGGCGAGCGCTCCGGCGGCACGGTGCTGATCAATGACCACGATATTCTCAAACTTGCGCCGTATGATTGCGTCGCTTTTGGCGTAGGTCGGAAGTTCCAGACCGCGAACGTATTTGAAACCCTGACCGTGGCGCAGGCGCTGCGCGTTGCGCGCACGCGGCTTGTGCCGCCCTCAATATGGACGCGCGCGGAAACACTCGCCTTGCCGCACGCCTCCATGCAGGTGATTCGGGCCACCGGCCTTGACGCGCAACTGGGCGTCGAGGGGCGCCATCTGTCCCATGGCATGAAACAGGCGCTGGAACTGGCGATGGTGCTGGCGCTGGAACCCAGCGTGCTGCTGCTCGATGAGCCGACCGCGGGACTGACCAAAACAGAGCGCACTTTGATCGGCGGCATACTGACTGATCTCGCACGCGATCATCAGCTCTGCATCCTGCTGGTCGAGCACGATCTGGATTTCGTGCGCGAGATCAGCTCGCGAGTGATCGTGCTGCATCAGGGCAGGATTCTGCTCGACGGCACGGTGGCCGAGGTGGTCGAGTCGGAACTGGTGCGCACGATTTATTCCGGAGGCGGCCACGCCGCCACGGCAGCCACATGAGCGGCAGCCATATGAGCAGCGCCGCCGCGCTGGAATTGAAAGCGGTGCACAGCGGCTACGGCGAGGCGCTGGTGGTGCGCGATGTCAGCTTCGAAGTCAGGCCGGGGGAGATTTTTGCCCTGCTGGGCAAGAACGGCATGGGCAAGACCACGCTGCTGAAAACGGTTATGGGATTTCTGCCGCTTTCCAAGGGCCGTATCGGCATGTCCGGGTTCGATACCACCGGCCTGCCGCCGCACAAGGTTGCGCGCCGGGACATCGCCTACACGCCACAGGAGCAGGCGCTGTTCCAGGATCTGAGCGTGGAAGATAATCTGCGCCTGGGTTTGCGCAAGGAACGGACCTTCGATGCCGGACTGAAGCGCATCGGTCAATTTTTCCCGGTGCTGCCCACGCGGCTCAAGCAACGCGCCGGCACGCTCTCCGGAGGCGAGCAGAAAATGCTGTTGGTGGCGCGCGCGCTGATGTCGAAACCGAAACTCATGCTGATCGACGAAATCAGTGAAGGTCTGCAGCCCTCGGTGATCGAGCGCCTGGCCCAGGTGCTGCGCGCCGAGCGCGACGAGTCGCAAGTCTCGATCCTGCTTATCGAGCAAAACGTGAAGTTCGCGTTGTCCGTGGCGGACTGCTACGCCGTGCTCAAACTCGGTGAAATCGTCGATCGCGGCAAAATCGGCGGCGCTGATGTGGAGCGCAGAATCACGGATCAGTTGGGTGTGTGAATCATGACCTTCTCCATCGTCGCTCATTGCCCCCGCACCGGCATGCTCGGTGTTGCGGTGGCCACTGCGGTGCCCGCGGTCGGCTCCATGTGTCCTTACGTGAAATCCGGCGTGGGCGCGGTATCGACACAGTCCTGGGTCAATCCTTATCTCGCCATCGACGCGTTGGGCATGATGGAGCAGGGCCGCAGTGCCCCCGAGGCGCTCGCTGCGGTGATGGCGGCAGATGACGGGCGGGATGGGCGTCAGATCGGCGTGGTCGATGCGGCTGGACGCAGCGCCGCCTGGTCGGGAAAGAACTGCACGGCATGGTCAGGTCAAATCGTTGAAGCACATTTTTCAGTGCAGGGAAACATGCTCACCGGGGCGCGCACCCTGGATGCCATGGCGGCTGCTTTTCGTGCCAGCGCGACACAGGGCCTTGCGCATCGGTTGTTGCTGGCGCTGGAAGCGGGGGATGCCGCTGGTGGTGACAAGCGCGGCAGACAGTCGGCGGCGTTGAGAGTACACCATGTCGAGGAATACCCCTTGATCGACCTGCGTGTGGATGAACATGCCGACCCGGTCACTGAGCTGCGGCGTGTCTACGGCATCGCGCGCCAGCAGTTGCTACCTTTCGTGCAGGGCATGCCGACACGCGCTGGTCCGGGCGTGGCGGCGCCGGACAGTGTCGTGAAATTGCTGGGACTGCCGCCGCCTCAGCGCCCTGGCGGGGGGTGGCAGCGCACCGTGAAAGGAGTCGACATGAATTTTCCGGAAGATCCATATAGGGAACTGCTGGGACTGAATCTGCCGCCGGAACGACTGGCGGAAGTGCTGCAGGCCTACGCCGATATCCTTGGAGAGATTCGCAAGCTGCGTACGCTCAATCTGACCGATGAACATCCGGCGGTCATCTTCGAGCCGACCGCGCCCTACAGGTTGAAAAAATGAATGCTGAACTCTGGCAGCTACCGATAGAAACCCTGGCGCCCGCCATTCGCTCCGGCAAGGTCTCGCCGGTGGCGCTGACTGAAGCCTGCCTTGATCGCATCGGACAGGTGGACGGCGAGCTCAACAGCTTCATTCACATCTCGAAACATGCGCTGCAAGCCGCGCGTGCGGCTGAGGCCGAGATCAGAAAAGGCAAGTGGCGTGGCCCGCTGCATGGCATACCGGTGGGGGTCAAAGATAATTATCTGACGCAGGACATGCCGACCACTGCCGGCAGCACCGCACCGGGATTGTCATTCCCGATGCGCGACTCGGCCGCCGTGGCGCGGCTGCGCGCGGCCGGTGCGGTGCTGATCGGCAAAACGCGCACGCACGAATTCGCCTGGGGCAATGTCACGCCGCTGGTGTCCAATCCCTGGGACGTGACGCGGGTGCCGTCCGGATCGAGCGGTGGCTCGGGCGCGGCGGTGGCCGCCGGGTTATGCGTCGCGGGTTTGGGATCGGACACCGGCGGTTCGATTCGCATGCCGGCGGCGGCCTGCGGCACGGTTGGGTTAAAAGCGACATTCGGGCGCGTGAGCCGCGATGGCGTCGTGCCGCACAGTTGGTCGCTTGATCACGCCGGGGCGCTCACCCGTACCGTGGCCGATACCGCTCTGATGATGCAGGTGCTGGCGGGCTACGATGCGGCAGACCCGGCCTGTCAGGCGCAACCGGTTCCGGATTATGCAAAGGCGCTCAACAAGCCGGTTAAGGATCTAAAGATCGGCGTATGCCGCAATCATTTCTTCGACCGCGTGCAGGAGGACGTCGCGCGCGCCATTGAGCAGGCCATTGATGATTTAGCCCAGGCCGGGGCGCAGATACAGGAATTCAATATCCCGCTGCTGGAATATGGACTGGGGGCTATTTACGCGATTGAGCTGTCGAGTTCGACCGCGTATCACGATGCCTCCCTGCGCGCGGGCCGCGTGTCTCACTATGAGCCGGACGTGCGCATGCTGGTGGAGATGGGGCGGCTGGTCACCGGGCCGGATTATCTGCTCGCTGAGCAGTATCGCAGCGCGCTGATGCAGGCGTATCGAAAAGTGTTCGACACCGTGGATGTCGTACTCGGACCGACCACGCCGATTACGGCTTGGAAGCGCGGCGAGTGGACGGTAAAAGTGGCGGGACAGGCGGAAAGTGTGCTGGCAGCCTATTGGCGATTCACTTATCCCTATAATCTGACCGGCCTGCCCGCCATCTCGGTGCCCTGCGGTTTCGACCGCGACGGACTGCCGATTGGCTTGCAGATCGCGGCGCGGCCCTTCGATGAAGCAACCGTTCTGCGGGTCGCGCACGCGTACGAACGCGGCCACGAGTGGAAAAACATGCGGCCTGACATTTAATCGCCCTGACATTTGATCGCAATGGGACGAAAATGACGACAAAAACCGAAAGCGTATTCCGGGTTGCCTGTTTACAGATGGAACCAAAAATCGGGCAAAAAGAGAAAAACCTCTTCCGCAGCCTCGAACTGATCCAACAGGCCGCCAAGGCCGGCGCGAATCTGGTCGTGCTTCCGGAGCTGTGCAATTCGGGCTACGTGTTCGAGACGCGAGAAGAGGCATTCGATCTGGCAGAACCCGTTCCCGGCGGACCCAGTTGCGAGTCCTGGATGGCCGCCGCGCGCAAGCATGAATTATTCATTGTCGCCGGCATCACCGAGCGCGATGGCGACAAACTCTACAACGCTGCCGTGGTTCTGGGCCCGAAGGGCTATATCGGCACCTATCGCAAGAACCATTTGTGGGGCGAAGAGAATCTGTTCTTCGAACCGGGCAACCTCGGCGTACCGGTGTTCCATGTCGGCGCCGGACGCATTGCCTGCGCGATTTGCTACGACATCTGGTTTCCGGAGATTTTCCGCCTCGCCGCGTTGCAAGGCGCCGATCTGCTTTGCGTGCCGACGAACTGGGTGCCGATGCCTGAGCAACCGGACAATTTCCCGGTCATGGCCAATATCCTCGCCATGGGCGGGGCGCATGCCAATTCGATGTTCGTCGCCGCAGCCGATCGAGTCGGCGTCGAGCGCGGGCAGCCTTTCCTCGGCAACAGCCTGATTGTGAGCCACGCCGGTTGGCCGCTGGCGGGGCCGGCCAGTCACGATCGCGAGGAAATGCTGATCGCCGATCTCAATCTCGCGGACGCGCGGCGCAAGCGCAATCTGAATGACTTCAATCAACTGCTGCGCGACCGGCGCACCGATGTCTATGGCGAAATGCTCGGTGCCGCCGCGAAGCCCGGGTGGTACTGATCTCGCCGCACTCCTGACTTCGAAAATCCCGGGCTTTTCAACTGGCCTGGACTCGCTTACTATCGCGGCGGCTTGCACGCCGCCTGCTGCGTGCTAACGTGATAACGCACAGTCTGGTGTATGGAAACAACGATTCTCCTGATCTTCGCTGTGGTCTACTTGGGCATGATTCTGGGTGCGCTGCCGTTTTTGCAACTCGACCGCACCGGCATCGCGCTGCTGGGCGCGATCGCATTGATCGGTGTCGGAGCGCTGGATCTGGAAGAGGCATTGGAAGCGGTGCATTTTCCGACGCTCATTTTACTGTTTGCATTCATGGTGATCTCGGCGCAGTTGCGCCTCGGCGGTTTCTATACCTGGGTCACGCACAAGACCGGCCATCTGCCGTTGTCGCCGCCGAAACTGCTGGCAGCGTTGATCGCAATCGTGGCGGCGCTCGCCGCGGTATTCAGCAACGATGTGGTCTGTCTGGCGATGGCACCGGTGCTGATCGACGTGTGTCTCGCGCGGCGTCTGAATCCGATTCCCTTTTTGCTGGCACTGGCTTGCAGTGCCAATATTGGCTCGGCGCTGACACTGATCGGCAACCCGCAGAACATGCTGATCGGCGAGACCTTGTCGCTGTCGTTTTCCGGCTATCTGCTGGAAGCGGCGATTCCGGTCGCGCTCGGTTTGTTCGTGGTGTGGGCGTTGATCGCATGGCGCACACGCGGGTCATGGCATCTGTCCGCTGACGAAGAGGCGACCGATGCGGTTCCTGCTCACCGCGAGCCGGCCCCGGCGGTCGATCGCTGGCAGACGGCGAAAGGTCTGTCGGTTGGAGCGGCGGTATTCGTCTTGCTGCTGCTGGCGCCCGCGCCGCGCGAGGTGATTGCCCTGACCGCCGCGGGCTTGCTGATGATGAGCCGCCGGCTGCATTCGCGAAAAATGCTTGGGCTGGTGGACTGGCAGTTGCTTGTGCTGTTTATCGGCTTGTTCGTCGTCAATCACGCGCTGGAAAAGACGGGCATAACGGCAGACCTGGTCGGCCGCATGGCAGCGCTCGGCGCGGATCTGCATGAGCCTTTCCCGCTGTACATTGCAACTTTCATCTTGTCGAACGTGGTGTCCAACGTTCCGGCGGTCATGCTGTTGCTGCCGGTTGCCACCCATGAACTGGCCGGCCCGTTGCTGGCGCTTGCCAGTACTCTGGCCGGCAATTTTCTCATCGTGGGCAGCATCGCCAACATCATCGTGATCGATGCGGCGCGCACGCATGGTGTCATTATCGATTGGAAACGACACGCTGGAACCGGCATTCCCGTTACCCTGGCAACGATGGCGATTGCCTGGGTCTACCTTTTGATTCGGGGAATCAATTAGCGGCGTGATTGTTGGCGCGGCGAAAGCCGCTTTCAATCGCGCGTTTGTCACGCGCGCATCTCTAATCCTGCCGATCCCGCAATTCGCGCCGGACGATCTTCCCGGTGGCGGTCGTGGGCAACGCATCGACATAGCGCACCTGACGCGGATATTCGTGCGCGGCGAGCCGGGTGCGCACGTGATCCTGCAACTCGCGGGTCAGTGATTCACTGGCCGCGAAACCGTCTTTCAGGACGATCCAGGCCTGCACGATTTCGGTTCGCTCGGGATCGGGTGCACCGACCACCGCAGCCAGACGCACCGCAGGATGCGCGAGCAGGCAATCCTCGATCGGTCCCGGGCCGATGCGATAACCGGCACTGGTAATCACGTCATCGTCGCGGCCGACGAAAGTCACATAGCCGTCCACTTCCTTGCTTCCGGTATCCCCGGTCACCAGCCAGTCGCCGATAAATTTCGCCTGCGTGGCGGCCGGATTGTTCCAGTAGCCCAGGAACATGACGGGATCGGGGCGGCGCACGGCGATGGCGCCAATCTCACCTGCCGGCAGGATGCGGCCGGTCTCATCGATGATCCCGACTTCATGTCCCGGGGCGGCCTTGCCAATGGTGCCGGGCATCGACGGGAACAAGGCTTCGCAGGAAGACAGCACCATGTTGCATTCGGTCTGCCCGTAGAATTCATTGATCGTGAGGCCGAAGGTATCGCGACCCCATTGCAGCAACTCCGGACCGAGGGATTCGCCGCCGCTGGCAAGGGAGCGCAATTCCAGGTTCCAGCGCGACTTCGCATCCGGCACGGCGCGCATCATCTTCAAGGCCGTTGGTGGCAGGAAGACGTTGCGCACCTGGTGCCGGGCCATCAGCGCAAAGGCAGCCTCGGGTTCGAATTTCTCGAAGCGATGCGCCAGTACCGGAATGCCGTGATGCCAGGCGGCGAGCAGAACGTCAATCAGACCGCCGATCCATGCCCAATCCGCCGGGGTCCACATCAGGTCACCGGGCTCGCCCAGAAAATTGTGTGACATTTCGACACCGGGAAGGTGGCCCAGCAGCGTTCGATGTGGCAGCAACGCGCCTTTCGGCGGTCCCGTGGTGCCCGAGGTATAGATGATCAGCGCGGGATCGTCGGCGCGTGTGTGCAGAGGCTGGAAGTCCTCGCCCATGTTGGCGAGTGCGGCATGAAAATCTTCGCTGCCCGGTGCCGCACCATCGATGCAAAACACAGTTTGCAGATCCGGAATATCCGCGCGAATGAGTTCTATTTTTCCGGCGTTCTGGCGATCCGTGATCAGAATCTTGACGCCTGCATCCTTCAGGCGATAGCGCAGTGCATCGTGACCGAACAGGGTGAATAGCGGCACAACGATGGCGCCCATCTTGTAAGCGGCAATCTGCGCGAATGCGGTTTGCGGTGCCTGCGGCAACAGAATGCCGATCCGGTCGCCGCTTTGCAATCCGCGGCCGACGAACAGGTTGGCGGCCTGGTTGGACAGCCGGCGCAAGTCGGAAAACGTGAACCGGTCTACTGAACCGTCACGGTGTTCGTAAATCAGCGCAAGGCGTGCCGGACTGTCTGCCCACTTGTCGCAGATATCGGTACCGATGTTGTAGAACTCGGGAATCTGCCAGGAAAAATCACGACAGAGCGCCTCGTAGGATTCGCGCCGGGGCAGCATCAGGTGATTGGATCAATTCTCAGGGAAGAACTTTGACCTGCTTTACGAATTCGAGCGTGTAGGCCTTCCGGTAATCGACGTTGGCCTTGACCAGCTTCGCGTCGCGCATGAATTCAAAGGTCTGCTTCCAGCGTGCATCGGTCATCGTGAACAGGCCGAGCTTGCCGGCGTCACCGCCGTCAACGATGCCGTACTCCTTGAGCTTGGCCAGGCTGAACGCGAGTTGCTCATCGCCCATCTGCGGATTGTCTTTCTTGATGAGCGCATTGCCAGGTGCCGGGTTCCTGAGGTAACTCTTCCAGCCCAGCGCCGAGGCCTCGACAAATCGCCGGATCACGTCCGGTCGCGCCGCCACCGTCTTGTTCAGGGTCACGATAGTCTGCGCGTAAGGCGGATAGCCGTACTTGGCCAGGTGAAAAATCTTCGGCTTCACGCCGCCTTTCTCGATGGCGTAGGGCTCGGACGTGATATAGCCTTGCTGCGCGATGTTCTTGTCCACCAGAAATTGCTGCACCGAGTAAGCGTAGGGACGTTTTTGCGCTTCGGTAAAACCGTACTTCGCCTTCAGCCAGGGCCAGTAAGTGGTCTCACTGGCCTGACCGATCAACAGGGTACGGGTACTCAGGTCCTCAATTTTCCGCACATCGGGATGCGCGATTAAACCGACCGGCTCGCTCTGAAAATTGGCAGCAACGGTAATCAGCGGCAAACCCTGTTCCACCGCGTTGATGGTGGCTACGTCGTAGCCCATGACGAAATCGGCCTTCTCCCCAAGCAGTAACTGATAGACATTCACCTGCGGACCGCCCATGCCGATTTTTACGTCGAGGCCGTACTTTTCATAAGTGCGTTCGGCCACTGCTTGATAAAAGCCGCCGTGCTCGGCCTGCGCGTACCAGTTGGTGAGAAAAGTGACTTTGTCGAGTGAATGAGCGGCGCTGGCTGCGAGGAAAAACAACAAGGCGGCAGCGAGGCGGATCGTGGTATTCATCTTCGTTGGGCTCCGGTTGGAAAGTTGCAGGTAGTTTACGCCACGGTATTGAAGCCGATGCGAGACCCTTTACCTGAGCTGCGTCAACTCGCTTTCGTGCCAGCGGCGCAATACCAGCCGGGAGAGCCAACTCACCAGCAGGAAAAGTACCACTCCGGTTGCCGTGATCAGAAACAACGCTGCGAACAGCCGCGGAATTTTCAGTTGCAGACCGGATTGCAGTATCTGGTATGCCAGGCCCGAGCGCGTGCCGCCGGTGCCGGCGACGAATTCCGCAACGACTGCGCCGATGAGTGCAAGTGCGGTGGCGACGCGCAGTCCGGCAAAAAAATAAGGCGCAGCGCTGGGGACTCGTAAACGCAGCAGGATCTGCGTGCGCGAGGCGCCATAGAGGCGGAACAAGTCGAGGAGTCCGGCATCCACACTGCGCAAGCCCACGGTGGTATTGGCGATCACCGGGAAAATGCAGGCCACGGTCGCGCAGATCACCAGCGCGTCATAGGGTTCGTTCACCCAGATGATGATCAGCGGGGCGATGGCGACCAACGGTGTAACTTGCAGAATCACTGCGTAGGGCAGCAACGCGGATTCGAGCAGCCGGCTTTGCACGAACAGGATGGACAGCAGGCTGCCCAGCAGCACGGCGAGACCCAGAGCCGAGCCGGTGACTTGCAGCGTGATCAGCAGCGAGTCGTAGAGGGATTCCCAGTCCTGCAGCAAGGTTTCCAGCACCAGCAGTGGCCCGGGCACGATATAGGAGGGGACCGCGCTAATGACGACCAGCGCATGCCACAACCCGAGAAAAACAAGTCCGACCGCGACCGGTGCCGCAATGCTCATCCAGTTGCGCTCGTTCACGGCGCCATCTCCGGCATTGCCATTGCCAGCATGTCCGACAGGCGGGCGCTGTAGGCGGCGAACTCGGCCGTGCCGCGAAACGCATCGGTACGGGGATGGGGGCGGTCGATGGCGATCTCACCGTAGATACGGCCGGGACGAGACGTCATCACCAGCACGCGCGAGGACAGAAACACCGCTTCGTAGATGCTGTGCGTAACAAACAGCACGGTGAGATGCTCGCGTGCGCTCAATTCGGAAAATTCCCGGTCGAGCCGGTGGCGGGTGATTTCATCGAGCGCGCCGAAGGGTTCGTCCATCAGCAGCAGGCGCGGGCCGGTAACCAGCGCGCGGGCAATCGAGGCGCGCATTTGCATGCCGCCGGAGAGTTCACGCGGGAAAGCCTGTGCGAAATCCGGCAAACCTACCCGCTCCAGCGCATCGCGGGTGGTCGCGTCCGCCTGGGCGCGGGCGATGCCCGCAAGGTCGAGCGGCAGCCTGACATTGGCCTGCACGCTGGCCCAGGGCATCAGTGTCGGCGACTGAAAAACGTAGGCGAGTTTTGGAGCGGCGAATCCCTCCGCGAGGCTGATGTCACCGCCGGTGGCGGGAGACACTCCGGCGATAAGCCGCAACAGGGTGCTCTTGCCGCAGCCCGAAGGTCCGACGATGGTGACGAACTCGCCTTCTCGCACAACCAGATCAACCGGATCGAGCGCACGGGTGCCATTCGGGTAGGTCTTGCGGGCGCCGAGAATATCGATGACGGCAGTGTCACGGTGCGAGGCAGTCACGTCACGATTCCAACAGTCCTGGTTTTGGCCCCGAACGCAGTGATCCGATGGAACATTCTTGCTGAATAATCCCGGTTCCCATGGCGCACGCCTGGCTGCGTCAGGAACTTCATTTGCGCGCCACCAGCGAGGGAAAAGCCTCGACGAGCGTTTCGATCTGGCCTGCGCGCGGTGCGCTATAGCCCGGCAAGTCGGCGATGAGATCCAGGAAGGCTTGTCCGCGCAGCAGTCTGACCAGTTCCTGGGATTCCGGCAGGGCGAGTGATTCGTCGCCGCAGATCAGGATGTAGCGCTCCTTGACCATGGGCAGAAAATCCAGCGCAAACTGGCGGGCGGCCGGTTCCACTCCAAATCCCGCATCGGCCATGCCGCTGCCGACATAGGCCGCAATCGCGGCATGGGTGAATTCCTCGGTCTGGTAACCGTCGAGACTTTGGGGGTTTACCCCGGCTTCTTCGAGCAGTTGATCGATCAAAAATCGGGTGCCGGAACCACGCTGCCGGTTGATGAATGCCACGCCGGGTCGACCGAGATCGGCGAAGCCGCGGATGTTTTTCGGATTGCCGCGCGCGAGGAACAAGCCCTGGGTGCGGGTCACCAGATGAATCAGCTTCTGCCGGTCGGGTAGCAACCACTTAGCGTACTGGGAGAGGGCCATCTCGCCGAGCTTGCCTTCGGGCACGTGAACGCCGCCGAACTCGCAGGCACCCCGCGCCACGGACGCGAGCGACTCCTGTGCTCCGAGATAGCGAAGATCGAGCTGAATCTGCGAATGCGCCTGAAACAATGCCGGCAGTTTGGCGACGGCAAAGCCGTGGCTGGCGTGAATACGCAGTGCGGATCGCGTGGTCGCAATGAGTTTGCTGATTTCGAGATTGAGTTCCGAGGCAAGGCTTTCCAGTTGCGGAGCAAGGCGGGCATTGATGCGCTGCTCCGCCCAGAGCAGCTTTTCTCCAAGGGGCGTCAGGGTGGTGCCGCGCCCGCGCTCCAAATTGACCAGCGGACTGCCGAAGAAATCTGACCAGCGGCCGATGAGGTTCCAGGCGTGGCGATAGGAAACACCGGCGGCTGCTGCGGCAACCGTGAGTTTTCCGGCGTCGTGAATGGCTTGCAAGACCGGGAAAAGCTGTCGATCGAGCTCTTCTCCGGCCTCATTGCTAACCACCCAGGCGGGGCGCACCAGGAACTTACTCATTCCAAACCCTCATATGCACCTAGGTTCATATTGTATGAAAGTCACCCGCGAGTTAGCTTTGTCCCTATATCAAGGATAGCACCGCCTCATTAATATGCAATTTCATGCATAACAGGCTGTCCAACAATCACGGCGAGCCTGCCTCGACCGTCAGAGGGTGATCGGAGAAGGTATGGTGTCTGGACAGCAGCAGAGCGCGGTCATAAGCGGCGTGATTGAGCAGTGTAAGGATCAGCCGGGTGCCTTGCTGCCCATTCTTCATGGTATTCAGGACGATCTGGGCTATATACCGCCGGAGGCCGTTGCGCAGATCGCGCTGGCGCTGAATCTCTCGCGCGCGGAAATCCATGGCGTGGTGAGTTTCTATCATTACTTCCGCACTTCGCCGCCGGGACGTCACATCGTCTCGGTTTGCCGGGCAGAATCCTGCCAGGCGATGGGGGCCAATGCGCTGGTCGAGCACGCCAAGGAAAAACTGGGGGTGGATTTTCACCAGACCACCAAAGACGGCGCTTTCACCCTCGAACCGATTTACTGCCTGGGCCACTGCGCCTGTTCGCCAGCCATGATGATCGATGATGAAGTGTACGGCCGGGTTACACCGGAGCGGTTTGAAGAAGTCGTGCGCATGGTAAAGGAAGCGGCATGAAAATTTATGTTCCCCGGGACTCCTCCGCGCTTTCATTGGGGGCGGAATCGGTCGCGAGTCAGATCGCGGTCGAAGCCGCGCGCCGCAAGGCCGACGTAACCATCGTGCGCAACGGCTCGCGCGGGTTGTTCTGGCTGGAGCCGATGGTTGAAGTCGAAACCGCGCGAGGCCGCGTCGCTTACGGCCCGGTGAGCATGAAAGACGTCGCCTCCCTGTTCGAGGCTGATTTCCTGCACGGCGGCGCTCACCCGCTTTGCCTTGGCGCTACGGAAGAAATTGCGTACCTGAAGAAGCAAGAGCGCCTGACGTTCGCGCGCGTGGGCATTACCGATCCCTTGTCGCTTGCCGACTATGCGGCAAACGGCGGATGGAAGGGCTTGCGCGCGGCGCTGGCCATGGACGGCGCGACGATGGTTAAGCAAGTCAGCGATTCCGGCTTGCGTGGGCGCGGTGGCGCGGCGTTTCCGGCCGGCATCAAATGGAAGACCGTGCTCGATACCGCCGCCGACCAGAAGTACGTGGTATGCAATGCCGACGAAGGCGATTCCGGTACTTACTCGGACCGCATGATCATGGAAGGCGATCCCTACGTGCTGATCGAAGGTATGGCCATCGCCGGTATCGCGGTCGGGGCAACGCGCGGCTATATCTACGTGCGCTCGGAATATCCGCATGCCTGTCAGGTGCTCGCCGAAGCCATTGCGCTCGCCCGAGCCGGCAGATTTCTCGGCAGCAATGTGCTGGGCGGCGGCAAAATGTTTGAACTCGAAGTGCGCAAAGGCGCCGGCGCCTACATCTGCGGCGAAGAAACCGCTTTGCTGGAAAGCCTGGAAGGCAAGCGCGGCATGGTGCGCTACAAGCCGCCGCTGCCGGCCATCGCCGGTTTGTTCGGCAAGCCCACCGTCATCAACAATGTTATTACGCTCGCCTCGGTGCCG
>JANLTJ010000111.1:0-3687 GCA_031362885.1 Betaproteobacteria bacterium | reverse complement strand
CTTTTTCAGGGACGCAGGATTCGGTCAGGACTTCTCGACCTTGCCACCCTTTTCCATGCACATTTTCTCCGACATCGCCACGAAACCCTTGCCCTTGCAGGCATTGTGGCCCTTGCAGTCGCTCGTGGCAGTCTTGCAAGGGCCACAATGCCTGCAAGGGCAAGGGCTTCGTGGCGATGTCGGAGAAAATGTGCATGGAAAAGGGTGGCAAGGTCGAGAAGTCCTGACCGAATCCTGCGTCCCTGAAAAAGAGCGGGCCTTTGCCCGCTTTTTTTTGCGTAAGGCACGAAGAGTGCAGGAGGTCGGAGTCGGCGAAATCGCTGCGCGAATCCGGGTTTAATCGACCCAGCCGCGCAGATATCTCGCCACACGCGCCGGCGCGGCGCGCAACACCGCTTTGCGCTCCAGTCCCATCCGGACGGAAACGCGCGAACCGGGATCGCGCGGCACCGCGACCTGGCAAGTTCCGAAGAATGCGAACCCAAGTTTACGACCGGCACAGCAAAGGCGTTGAATAGGAGAAGTTCAGTCGCGCAAGCAGGGATCAATGAACCCGATCGACGCAGCGAGCATGCGTCAAGGCGGGAAAGCGCCCCCTGCTCCCACTCGATCATCAGGTCCTTGTGGTGCCTCCCCGAAAAATGCGCGAAAATCATTCCCGAGAATCACTCGCCGGATGCCCCCATGTCACACATCATCAAACCCATTGAACCTGTCAGGCCGACGTTCGGCGGCGAGGTTTCAGGCATTGACCTGACGCGTCGCCTCTCGGAGGCCGAAGTCGCCGCGATCCACGCCGGCATGGACCGCTTCGGCGTGCTGGTGTTTCACGACCAGCACCTGGAGGACGAGCAGCAGCTCGCATTCAGCCGCCAGCTCGGTGCGCTGGAACAGGCCACCGGGGACATCATGTCGGAGAAGGACCGCCGCCTGAGCATGGACCTGAACGACATCTCCAATATCGACAAGCACGGCGAATTGCTGCCGCGCGATGACCGGCGCCGGCTTTTCGGCCTGGGCAACCAGCTGTGGCACTCCGACAGCTCGTTCAAGGACGTGCCGGCCAGATATTCGCTGCTCTCGGCGCGCAGGATTCCGCCGACTGGTGGCAACACCGAATTCGCCGACATGCGGGCCGCTTACGACACGCTGGACGATGCGACGAAGCGCGAGGTGCACGATATGATCTGCTCGCACAGCCAGATCTTTTCGCGTGGCATCCTGGGCTTTGACGATTTCACCGATGCCGAGCGGGAGAAGTGGGCGCCGGTGCGCCAACGCCTGGTGCGGCGGCATCCGAACACCGGGCGCCTGTCGCTGTACCTGTCGAGCCACGCCGGTGCAATGGACGGCTGGCCGGTCCCCGAGGCGCGCTCGTTCCTGCGCGACCTGACGGAACACGCCACGCAGCGCCAGTTCGTCTACGCGCACGTCTGGCGCCAATGGGACCTGGTGATGTGGGATAACCGCGTCACGATGCATCGCGCCCGTCGCTACAACCCGGCCGAGGTGCGCGACATGCGCCGCACAACATTGACCAACGAAGTGTCGAGCCTGGAGCAGGCGCCGGTCTGACGGGGCAGAAGGCTCGAAACGACTCAGGCTCAGACTCAGCCTCGAGTAGCGCAGGAACGCCCGGGGAACGGGCGCGACGAAGCAAATACTAATTACTTTTCTACTCTATTCCCACTCGATCGTCGCTGGCGGCTTGCCTGAAATGTCGTATACGACCCGATTGATGCCACGAACCTCGTTGATGATCCGGTTCGATACTTTTGCCAGCAGGGTGAACGGCAGTTCCGCCCAGTGGGCAGTCATGAAGTCCTGGGTCTGCACCGCCCGCAGCGCGACCACGTAATCGTAGGTGCGGCCGTCCCCCATCACGCCCACCGACTTGACCGGCAGGAACACGGCAAAAGCCTGGGAAGTTTTGTCATACCAGCCCGAAACCCGCAGTTCTTCGATGAAGATTGCGTCTGCGCGGCGCAACAGGTCGGCGAATTCATGTTTGACTTCGCCCAGAATCCGCACACCCAGCCCTGGTCCGGGAAATGGGTGGCGGAACACCATGTCGTGCGGGAGCCCCAGCGCGAGCCCGAGCTCGCGCACTTCGTCCTTGAACAATTCGCGCAATGGCTCCAGCAACTTCAGATGCAGCGTGTCAGGCAGACCGCCGACATTGTGGTGGGATTTGATGGTGTGCGCCTTTTTGGTCTTTGCGCTGGCCGATTCGATCACATCGGGGTAGATCGTGCCCTGGGCGAGCCATTTGGCATTTGGCAGCCTGGCGGCTTCGCGCTGAAATACTTCAACGAACTCGCGACCAATGATCTTGCGCTTGTGCTCCGGGTCAGCGACGCCCGTGAGCGCCGACATGAATTCCGCCGATGCATCGACATGAATGACTTTTACTCCCAGATTACTGGCGAAAGCCTGCATGACCTGCGCTGCTTCGTTCAGACGCAGCAGGCCGGTATCAACGAAGACGCAGGTCAACTGATTGCCGATGGCGCGATGGATCAATGCGGCTGCAACCGAGGAATCCACACCACCGGACAAACCGAGGATGACCTCGTCCTTGCCTACTTCGGAGCGAACGCGCCCGACCGCCTCGTCGAGGTAATCCGGCATGTTCCAGTCCGAGCCCAGCCCGCAGATGCGATGCAGAAACTGTCCGATCAGCGCCTTGCCTTGCGGCGTATGCGTGACTTCCGGGTGGAATTGCACGCCATAGAAACCGCGCGCCTCATCGGCCATACCGACAATCGGAGTCGCGGCATTGCTGGCAATGACTCTGAATCCCGGCGGCAGCGCATTGACCTTGTCGCCGTGGCTCATCCAGACATCGAGCAAGCCGTGTGCCTCGGCATTGCGGCGATCCTCGATGCCTTCGAGCAGCTTCGAGTGGCCGCGCGCACGGACTTCGGCGTAACCGAATTCGCGCACCGCGCCGTTTTCCACTGCGCCGCCCAGTTGCGCCGCCATGGTCTGCATTCCGTAACAAATGCCCAGCACCGGCACGCCCGACTCGAACACCTGCTGCGGGGCGCGCGGTGTGCCGCCTTCGGTGACCGAGGCCGGTCCGCCGGAAAGGATGATGCCCCTCGGAGCAAACTCGCGCACGAATGCGTCGCTGACATCGAAAGGATGCAATTCGCAATACACGCCCGCTTCACGCACGCGGCGCGCGATCAACTGACTGTACTGGGAACCGAAATCGAGAATGAGGACTTTATCGTGCGACATGAGAAAACCGGGGCTGGGTACGAGGGCCGAGGAGCGAGCCGGTCCGGATTGGACACACGCGGCGCGCGATTCGGCTCATGGATTGCGTCGCACGCTCAATCGACGTGATAGTTGGGAGCTTCCTTGACGATCTGCACGTCGTGGACATGCGACTCGCGAATGCCAGCCGAGGTGATTTGCACAAATTCGGCACGCGCTTTCACGTCTGCAATGGTGGAACAGCCGAGATAACCCATGGCGGAGCGCAGACCGCCCATCAACTGGTGCATAACCTGGACCACGCTGCCTTTGTAGGGCACACGGCCTTCGACGCCTTCGGGCACCAGCTTGTCTGCGCTGTCTTCGTCGTCCTGGAAATAACGGTCGCTGGAGCCCTGCTGCATGGCGCCAAGCGAACCCATGCCGCGATAGGACTTATAGGAACGGCCCTGGAACAATTCG